>NZ_RAWE01000065.1 GCF_003611695.1 Corallococcus carmarthensis
CCCAGGAACTCCGGCCCCCGTCCCGGCGTGAACACCGCCACGCGCCCACCCTGCCCCAGCAGCGTCACGTCCCCCTGCACCGCCCAGCGCAGCGACGGATCCAACGCGCCTTGCATCACCGTGCGCCCGTCCTCGCGCCGGTACGCACCGTCCGCGTGGTAGACGAAACGCACCGTCCCGTCCTCCGCGCTCGCGTGCACCAGCACGCCACGGGTCGTGAACTTCCGCTTCGCCGTCACCTGCCCACGCACCGCCGACACCGGCGTGGCCGCCACCGTCGCGTGCGGCTGACACGTGGGACATGCGGCTCGCGCATGTTCCAGGCCGCACGACGCGCACACCGTGAAGCGAAGTCCCTCCAGCACCGGCAGCGGGAACGCGCCGCGCTGGTCCTCCACGAACACCTGGTGGAACAGGTGCAGCAGCTCATCCGGCAGCGTGGCCCGCGACAGCGCGGGCTTCGGGTACTGCACGTCCGGGTGGAACACGGTGACGCGCTGGAGCATCCGGCCCACCGCGTTCAGCCGCGCCGCCTGCGCCTTCGGCTTGTGGATGCCCCCCTGCGGCCCCACGCACAGCAGCGACTGCATCACGGTGACGGCGAAGGCATACCAATCACTCTCCACCGTCGCCGGCCGCACGGGCGTCAGCGCCTGCGCGCCCTTGTCCAGCCGCAGCGGGTCCAGGAACTTCTCCGTGAACACCGGGCAGACGTAGGGACCGAACTGGAAGCTGTCCGCGTCGATGAAGTACGCGTCCGTGCCCATCGTCAGCACGTTCAGGTCGTTGAAGTCCCCCACCACCACGCCGCCCGCGTGCACCGCCCCCAGCACGCGGTGCAGCCCCGCCAGCACCGTCACCGCGTCCGCGGCCTTGCCTCCCGCGCGACGGAACGCCGGTTCACTCCACCGGCGCAGCGGCTCCACGCCGTCCAGCTTGCGCATCGCATAGCCCAGCACCTCCACGCCCTTCTTGTCCGTGGCCAGGGCCTGCGGCGTCACCACGCGCGCCGGAAGGCCCGTGGGGAACGCGCGCAGCTTGCGCTGATGCTCCGCGAGCCGCGCCTTCGCCGCGGCCTGCTCGGGCACGAGGCCCAGGTAGTCGGGGTGCTCGGGCCGCTTGAAGACCTTGAGCGCGCGCCCATCGCCCAGGTCATACACATCCGCCTCGCCGCCCTTGCCCAGCGCGCGCTGCGGATCCAACCGGACCTTCTTTCCCTCCAGCCAGACGTCCATGGCCTCACGCCCTCCCCATCCGGCGGCGCAGCACCACCAGCGTGGTGTCGTCCGTCAGCAGCCCTGGCGTGCGCAGCAGCCGCCGCTCCGCGAAGTCCGCGCGCACCGACTCGCGGTTGAGCTGCGCCAGCCGCCGTCGCACCGCGTCCGGGTTGGTGAAGTACCGGTCGTCCGTCCAGAACCGGGACAGCGGCCCCACCGGCTCGTCGCGCTCCGGCAGCCGGGCCTGCGCGAGGCCCAGCAGGTCCCCCACCCCATCCGTCCCCACCAGCAGCGCGTGCACGTCGTCCGTGGGTAGCAGCGCCCGGCGCTCCAGCGGCACGTCCTCTCCGCGCAGCAGCGCATAGGCGAGGTACGGCGGCGCGTTGCCGGGAAACGGCCCCAGCGCGTGCACCTCGCCGTTGAGCATCCACACCCCGTCCCCCGACGAGAAGACGAGCGTGTGCGCCGGCGTCATCACCGCCCCCACCAGCGTGAAGAGCAGGTCCCCCAGCACGTCGCGCCCCAGCGCGGACGCGAGGCCGTCCATCAACCCCAGCAGGTCCTCGCGCAGCCCGGGCAGGAAGTCCGGGCCGTCCACCGCCTCGCCCCGCGCCAGCCTCGCGTGCGCCGCCTGCGCCAGCCGCCGCGCTCCCAGCTGCGCTCCCAGCTCACTGCACGGCTGGCTTCCACACCCGTCCGCCACCACCACCACCAGCCCGTGCTCGCTCTCCCGGACGCAGGCGGCGTCCTGGTTGTTGCGTCCCGAACGCGCGTGCTCCCGGCCCTGCACCGAACCCACCGCGACATCGAAGGGCAGCGTGGACATGGCTCTCCCGTGGCCCTCGAAGGGCACGCACGACACGGAAACCTGCTGGCGAGTGGACGGCCCCGCGCCGCCCGACTTCGTGTATCTACGACACCAACATAGTGTCCATATGACACGAAGTCAAGGCGACGTGGGACAACCAGTCAGCGGGGGGCTCGGGAGATGGCGGGAGGTCTGGGGCCTACAGCTCGAAGTTGAAGCCGGCCTTTTCGAGCTGTTTGTACTTCTTGTGGTCGAACCGGTAGAGGCGCGCGGCGCGGTGGGAGACGTCCTGCTCCACCTCGTCCAGCTCCTCCAGCAGGTCCATGGCGAGGATCTTCTTGCGGAAGTTGCGCTTGTCGAGCTCGCGCTCCAGCACCGTCTCGTACAGCCGCTGGAGCTGCGACAGCGTGAACTTGGGCGGCAGCAGCTCGAACCCGATGGGCTGGTAGCGCACCTTGCCCTTGAGCCGTTGCAGCGCGGTGGCCAGCACGTCCGCGTGGTCGAACGCGAGCTTCGGCGTGTCCCAGACGGAGAACCACGCCGCTTCGCGCGCGTCGGTGGACGCCTGGAGGTGGTGCGCGGACAGCTTCACCAGCGCGAAGTACGCCACGGTGATGACGCGGCCCCGGGGGTCGCGGTCCGGAGAACCGAACGTGTAGAGCTGCTCCAGGTGGCTGGTGCGCAGGCCGGCCTCCTCCTCCAGCTCGCGGCGCGCGGCGTCCTCCAGCGACTCCTCCATGCGCACGAAGCCGCCGGGCAGCGCCCACCGGCCTTGATACGGCTCCACCCCGCGCTGGATGAGCAGCACCTTGAGGTCCTCCTCGTCCAACCCGAAGACGACGCAGTCCACCGTCACCGCCGGGCGCGGGTACTCATAGGTGTGGCTCATGGGGAAACCCTCCGGCCGGCATCGTGTCCAGAGGACACGGTGCCGGCAAGGGGTGTGTTCAGGACGCCGCGCGCGGCAGCAGCTTGAAGGCCACCTGCCGCCCCTGGCCGCCCTTCACGGCCAGGTGGATCCACAGCACGGCCAGGTGCTCCAGCAGGCTCGCGTTGCGCAGCGGGCCGCAGTCCACGGGCTGGAAGCCCGCCTGCTTCGCGATGGCCGCCACGGTGTCCTTCGCCGCCGCGTCGTCACCGGCCAGTTGCACGTCCACCGCCATGCCCGACAGCGACGGGTCGCCGTGGAACTCCGCGCCAAAGGTGTTGAACGCCTTCACCCAGCGCGCGCCCGGGGCCGCCTTGGCCAGCGCCGCGGTGAGGGAGCCCTCGGGGACGGGGAGCACGGTGGGGCCGCTCGCGTCGAAGGCCACCGGGTTGTTGCAGTCCACGCCCACCTTGCCCGTCAGGTCCCCCGCCTCCCGCGCGACGGCGACGGCGGCGTTGGCGGGCACCGCCAAGAACACCACGTCCGCCCAGGCCGACACCTCCCGCACGCTGCCCGCCTGGGCCTGGCCGCCGCACCGCTCCAGCAGGGCCTTCACGTCCGCGCCGGGCCGGACCCCGAAGCGCACCGGGAACCCGCTCCGCGCCAGCAGCACGCCCAGGTTGCCGCCCACGTTGCCCACGCCAATGATTGCAATCTTCACGTCCGCCATGGCTTGCCTCCGCGTATCCGTCAGTGTCCCAGGCCCTGGATGACGAGCCGCGCCGTCTCCCGCCCCGAATTCTGCTGCTGCCCGGTGATGAGCTGGCCGTCGCGCACGGCGAACGGCTTCCAGGCCCCCGCGCGCACGAAGTTGGCGCCCCGCTCGCGAGCGACCTCCTCGATGCGGAAGGGCATCACCTTGCGCCCCACCATCTGGTCGGCCGCATCCTCCTCCACGTTGGCGAAGCCCGTCACCGTCCGGCCCTCCAGCAGCGGCCGTCCGTCCGACAGCGTCACGTCCAGCAGCGCCGCCGTGCCATGGCAGAGCGCGGCGGTGACCTTGCCGGCCTCCAGGAAGCCGCGCAGCAGCCCTTGCAGCGCGCGGTCCTCGCGGAAGGTGAACATGGGGGACTGGCCGCCGCAGACGAGGATGGCGTCGTAGTCCTCCACCCGCACGTCGGACAGCTTGCGCGTCGTCTCCAGCAGGGCCGCGTGCCGGGGGCTGTGAAGAAAGCCCAGGCTGAGGATGTCGTGCGCGGAGTAGCCGCTGGGGTCGCGCGGGTCGCTCAGCGCGTCGGGCGTCACCCGGCCGCCCTGGGGGCTGGCCAGTTCCACCGCGTAGCCGGCCTCCGTCATCTCCACGTAGGGGTGCACCAGCTCCGACGCCCAGAAGCCCACCGGCCCTCCCAGCGTGGTGGAGACGGCGGGGTTGGCCACGACCATCAACACCCGCTTCTGGGAGGACACCTTCGCCTGGGAACCCTGCTCTTGCATTGTCGTCCGCTCCTGTCGTCCGGGCCGGGACCGCCACGCCCCGGCCTTTCGTGGACGTCAAGATGCGGCGGGGCACGGGTTTCATGCCAGTGAATCCCCTGCAAGGTTATGTTTCACCGCATGAAACTGTCGTCGGTGGACCTGAACCTGCTGGTGGCCCTGGAGGCCCTCCTGCGCGAAGGCAGCGTGACGAAGGCGGGGCTCAGCATGGGGCTGAGCACCCCGGCCATGAGCCACGCCCTGGCGCGGCTGCGCACGCAGCTGGACGACCCGCTGCTGGTGCGCGCGGGCCGGGGCATGGTGCTGACGCCGCGCGCGGTGGCGCTGCGGCCCCGGTTGCAGGCGCTGCTGTCGGAGGTGGGGGCGGTGCTGTCGCCCGCGCGCACGTTCGAGCCCGCGCGGCTGGAGCGCACCTTCCGCATCCATGCCACGGACCACGTGCTGACGGTGCTGGGCACGGCGCTGGACCGGCTGGTGCGGCGCGAGGCCCCCGCGGTGACGCTCCAGTTCCTGCCCAACTCACCGGATGACGGCGCGCTGCTGCGCGAGGGGAGCATCGACCTGGCGGTGGGCGTCTACGTGGACCTGCCGCCGGAGCTGCGCACGCGCAAGCTGTTCACCGACCGCTTCGTGTGCGTGGTGCGAAGGGACCACCCCACGGTGGGGCGCACGCTGACGCTGGAGCAGTTCCTCGCGCTCGAGCACCTGCAGGTGGCCCCGCGCGGCAGACCCGGCGGCTACGTGGACACGGTGCTGGCGGTGCGCAACCAACGCCGGCGCGTCGCGCGCGCGGTGCCGTACTTCCTGGCGGGGCTGCAACTGGTGGAGGGGGCCGACTACGTGCTCACCATCTCCGAGCGGGTGGCGAAGGCAGTGGCGCCCCGCCTGAAGCTCAAGCTGCTGCCGCCGCCCCTGCCCCTGGAGCCCTACACCCTCACGCTGCTGTGGCATCCGCGCGAGGACGCCGACCCCGCGCACCGCTGGCTGCGCGACGCGTTCGTCCGGGCCGCGCGCGCCGCCGCGCCGTGAGGGGCCGTCCCAGCTTCAACCCACGGGCCCTTCCGCGTCAGACCGCGACGAGCCGGCCCAGGCGGCGCCAGTCGACCAGCTGGACGTTCTCCTCCGCCAGGTCGAACTCCAGCGAGCGGCGCATGCCCAGCACGTCGCCGCCCATCTGGAAGGGCACCTCGCGGTCGAAGTCCATCCGCAGGCGCTCCACGAAGAAGTCGTGCATGCGCGGCATGGGGTGCTCGCCGCGCCACAGGCGGAACATGTTGCGCGTGGCCTCCATCACGCCCGCGCCGTACACGCGCACCGACAGCCGGTGCGGCACCGCCTGCGCGAACGGGAACGCCTTGAAGCCGAAGCCCCACTCCGGCGTCGTCGCCGCGCCCGCCACGCCCGCGGGGCCCTGGTACAGCAGCTGCCCCGCGCCGCCATTGGGCACCGGCCGCACCGCGCCCGTCGCGTCGATGGTCAGCGCGGACGCGCCCAGGTTGTAGACGGAGACATTCGGGTTGCCCTCGCCAAACAGGTGGCGCGGCACCGTGCGCGTGAACATGGCGCCCAGGTAGCCGCGCAGGCCGGCCTGCGACTTCTTGAGCGGCCCGGCCGCTGCGAGCTGGTTCTTGAAGTCCTGGATCATCTCCGCGTCCCAGCCCGTGCCCGCGAAGGGCGCCACCCGGCCCTCCACCCGCACCAGCGAGAAGGGACGCAGGGGCGGCAGGCGCTCGCCGTACGCGGCGATCTGCTTCAGGGCCACGTGGGGACGCGGCGCCCCCGTGACGCGGGCCCAGGCGTTGCCCGTCCCCAGGGGCAGCACGCCAATGGCCGGCAGGGCCACGCCCTGGGAGCGCAGCTCGTTGAGGAGGCCGGTGATGGTGCCGTCGCCTCCGCCCGCCAGCAGCAGGCTGGGCGGGTCGTGGCGGAGCTGGTCCACCCACTCCCGGGCTTCCTCCAGGGAACGGGTGAGGGCCACCCGGGCCCGGGGGAGCAGGTCTCTGACGAGCCCGCCCATCCCTTCGGTCCCTTTACGCGCACGCAGATTGACGAGGACGGCAATGTTCATGGCGGGCGCGACTCTTCCCCAGTTCATGTCATGGCCCCGTCACGAAAAGAGCCCCGGCATGGGGACTCCCGCCGGAAACATGGGCATCACCCCCCCAGGGCGTGGACCAGCCGGGCCTCCAGGTGCCGCTCGGCCGCACGCCGGCGCAGCGTCACCGCCGCGGCAGCCAGTCCTCCAGCCACCAGTAAACGCCGCAGCCATGTTTTTCCGGTGCCGTGGTAACCGCCCGACGCCGTGTCTCCCTCCGCCATGGGCTGGAAGATGTTGCCCGGGGTGGGGCCCTGCCGCTCGTCCTTGAAGTGCAGCACGTCCGTGCCGGCCTTCATGGTGCGCTCGTACGTGCGGGGGAACAGGCCGTGCATCGCCGCGAAGCTCTTCCCTGCGGGGCCGACAATCACCTCGTCCTGGGGGTGGCGCAGCACGCGGAGGAGGGTGCGGGCCACGCGCTCCGGCGTGTAGACGGGCTCCACCGGGCGGATGCGCCAGCCGGTGTAGTTGGCGGTGTGGCGCCACAGGGGCGTGTCGATGGCGGCGGGCATCACCGTGCACACGTCGATGCCCGTGTTCAGCAGCTCCTGGCGCAGCGACGCGGAGAAGCCGCGCACCGCGAACTTGGAGGCCACGTAGGCGCTCAGGTACGGCGCGGGCACGGTGCCAAACGTGGAGGACACGTTGACGAGCGTCCCGTAGCCCTGGCGCCGGAACTGCGCCAGCGCCGCGCGCGCGCCGCTCACCGTGCCGAAGAAGTTGGTCTCCATGAGCTGGCGGAAGGCCTCGTCCGGCGTCTCCTCCAAGCTGCCCAGCATGTAGACGCCCGCGTTGTTCACCCAGCCGTCGAAGTGACCGAAGGCGCCCACCGCCGCCTCCGCCAGCTTCCGCACGGCCCCGGCGTCCGCCACGTCCGTGGGCACCACCAGGGCCTGGACGCCGTGGGACTCGCACTCGGCCGCCAGTTCCTCCAGCGGGTCCTCCCGGCGCGCGGCGAGGACCACGTGGGCGCCCTTCTTCGCCAGCAGCAGCGCGGTGGCCCGGCCAATGCCGCTGGAGGCGCCCGTGATGACGATGACCTTCTTCTTCCAGATGCGATCCATGGAGTGGGGTCCTTGTGGCTGGCTCGACGGCCCCTGTCGGGGGCCCCGAGCGTTCGAAAGGGTCGGTGGGCGCCTCGTCCATGACGCCGCACGTCGGAGAATGTGGGGATGCCCGGGGCGTCCTACCCGGGCCACCGGCGACTCACCTGGAGGGCAGCCAGCGAGGCAGGGGGCCCGGAATCTGGATGGGCGTCCAGGTCCGGGACCGGGGGGTGAGCGCCGGGGGTCGCTGGCCTGGAGGGTGGACAGTCCGGTAGAGGACGGAACGCGGCCTGCAACGCCGGTCCGGCCATCCCTTCCACCCACGTGACCATGCCCTTCCGTCCGAAGCCGTCCGCGTTCGCGCTGCTGTTGTGCCTGCTGTGCGCCACCGCCTCGCGGGCCGCACCCCACCGGCTGGTGATCTCCAGCGGCGACTGCCGGGACGCGGAGCTGAGCGGCCAGTCCAAGGCGTTCTATGACGCCCTGCGCGCCCGCCCTGAACAGCACGTGCTGGGCGCCCCTGAGTTCGCCGAGCGCCTCTTCCCCGACTCCTCGCGCTCCTTCGAGGACCTCCAGCGCCAGTTGGAGGCCGCGCAGGACCAGTTCTACGAGGGCCGCAACGCCCGCGCGACCCAGCTCCTGGACGACGCCCTGCGCGACATCCGCCGCCTGCCGCCGGGCGAGCCGCGCTGGAAGCTCTTCGCCCACGCGCAGCTGCTGCATGGCCTCAACCACCGGGCGATGGGGAAGACGAAGGACAGCGACGCGGCCTTCCTCCAGGTGCTGCGCCTCCAGCCGAAGTACCAGCTGGACCCGGACCAGTACGCCCCCTCCATCCGTCAGGCCTTCGAGAAGCTGCGCCGCGACCTGGCCCGGACGCCCAAGGTGAAGCTGTCGCTGAAGTCCACGCTGCCCGCGGCGGACGTGTACCTGGAGGGCTTGAGCGTGGGGCAGACGCCGCTCACGCTGGAGCTGCCCGCCGGCGCGTACGAGCTGGCCATGGTGAAGGGGGACGCGGTGAGCTTCCCCCGGCAGGTGCAGGCGCAGGGGGCGGACACGCCGCTGCTGGTGGACCTGGCCTACGAGGGGTCCGTGACGGCCGCGCCCTTCCCGTGCCTCAGCGCCACGGACGGCAACGAGGAGCGCACCTGGAGCCACGCGGTGCGCCTGGGCGGCACGCTGGGCGTGGAGGAGGTCATCGTCGTGCGGCTGGAGCGCCCCAGCAGCGGGCCCAAGTGGTTCGCCGCCACGGTGCTCAACGTGGACGGCGGCCAGAAGCTGCGCGAGGGCGGCTTCAAGACGCAGGGCCTGGACGCGCCGGGTGAGGCGCTCTCCGCGCTGGTGGACTTCGTCACCACCGGACGCTCGCCCTCCAACCTCGTGGTGATGAACAACGCCAACGGCAAGGCGCCCTGGGACGCGAGCGGCGCGCGGGGCTCGGCGGCCTCCTCCGGCACGGGGGCGGACCTCACCGCGCCCAACCTGTTGTCGGAGGAAGTCTCCAGCGGCGCGGACGCCCCCCGGACGGGCCTGCGCACGGCGTCGTACGTGGCGGTGGGCGCGGGCGTCGCGGCGCTGGGCGGCGCGGGCGTGGTGCGGCTGCTGGCCCAGAAGGATTTGAACGGCCTGGAGGACCGCCGCGCGGCCAACGGCGGCCAGTTGGTGAACACGGATGCGCGGGCCGTCGCGCTGCGCGACTCGCTGGTGGGCAAGAGCCACCTGATGACGGGGCTGCTCGTGGGTGGAGGCGCGGCGGTCGTCACCGGGGCGGTGCTCTTCCTCATGTCCTCTCCCGCGAAGCCAGCGCCCGTGACGTTGGGGGTGACGGCGGACGAAACGGGCGCCGCGGCGAGCGTGTCCGGATCGTTCTGACCGGACGGTCCCCGCCGGAGGTTCCTGGCCGGGAAGCACCGGGCGCGTAGAGTCGCGCCCCATGCGCGCTTCCCTCCTGCTGTTGCTGTTCACGGCGAGCACCGCCCTCGCCGCGCCCCGGACGTTCCGCGTCGACTACTTCCACACCGGCAACGCGACCGAGGAGCGCTTCAGCCTGGAGCGGCTGGTGGTGGAACCCCTGCCCTGGCCGGGCCACCCCGCGCGCGCCATCGACGAGTCGAACCTGGGCAAGTACCTCTTCGAGGTGCGGGACCGGCAGACGAACCGGCTCCTGTACTCGCGCGGCTTCGCGTCCATCTTCGGCGAGTGGGAGCTGACGGACGAGGCGAAGCAGGCCCACCGCACCTTCAGTGAATCGCTGCGCTTCCCCACGCCGGACCGCCCCGTCCAGGTCGTCCTGAAGAAGCGCGACGCGCAGAACGCCTTCCGCGAAATCTGGTCGCTGGTGGTGGATCCGAAGGACCCCTTCGTGGATCCGTCCTCGCCACCCGCGCCGGGTCCGCTGCTCAAGCTGCTGGAGAACGGGCCGTCCCAGGACAAGGTGGACTTCCTCATCCTGGGGGATGGCTACACGGAGGCGGAGCGCCCCAAGTTCGAGAAGGACGCGCGCAAGCTGGTGGACATCCTCTTCAGCTATTCCCCCTTCAAGGAGCGCAAGGCGGACTTCAACGTCTGGGGGCTGATGCCCAAGGCGGCCGAGTCCGGCATCTCGCGGCCCTCCACCGGCGTCCACCGCCGCTCGCCCCTGGGCTCCACCTACGACGCCTTCGGCGCCGAGCGTTACATCCTCACCTTCGACAACGATGCGCTGCGCGACACCGCTGCCTTCGCGCCCTACGAGTTCGTGGAGATCCTCTCCAACGGCAACACCTACGGCGGCGGAGGCATCTTCAACCTCTTCAGCACCGTGGCCGCCGACAGCCTCTGGGCGCCCTACGTCTTCGTCCACGAGTTCGGCCACCACTTCGCGGGGCTGGCGGACGAGTACTACACGTCCGCCCCCATCTACGGCGCCGCGCCCGCGGAGCGGGTGGAGCCCTGGGAGAAGAACGTCACCGTCCTCCACGACCCCGCCCAGCTCAAGTGGAAGGACCTGGTGGCCCCCGGCACCCCGCTGCCCACGCCGTGGAACCAGCCCGCCTATGACGCGCATGCCCTGCAGGTGCAGCAGCGGCGGCAGAAGATTCGCTCGGAGCGCAAGCCCGAGGCGGAGATGGACGCGCTCTTCGTGGCGCAGCGGGACTGGGAGGAGAAATTCCTGGGCACGCAGAAGTTCTCCGGGAAGGTGGGCGCCTTCGAAGGAGCCAACTACGAGGCGAAGGGCTATTTCCGGCCCCAGATGGACTGCGTGATGTTCACTCGCGACCGGGGGCCCTTCTGCGCGGTGTGCCAGCGCGGAATCAGCGAGGTCATCGACTTGTACGCAGGTCCACCGTCCGCTCCCGCACGGAAGACTCCCTGACTTCCTTCGATTCCCAGGCCCCTGAGCGTCCTTTCGGGTGACAGCGACGTGGCAGGTGGTTGGGCAAATGGACGCCCCTCTGTTTTCGGGTGTAAGGGGGACCGCATCTGCAAGCAGGACACCCCATGGGAGGCATTCACATGCTGAAGCGGAGCCTGAAGCGAAGCTGGCTGCCGGCGCTCGTGACCACCGTGTTCGTCACGGTCGGTACGGGTTGCGGCGACGAGTGTGTCGATCAGTTCGACTGCCGTGACAAGGGCGCGCCTCCCGCGGGTCAGGTGTATGCCTGCGTGGAGAACAAGTGCGAGCTGCGCACGCTGAACATTCCTCCGGAAGAGGACGCGGGCACGGAGACGGACGCCGGCACGGATGCGGGCACCACGACGGACGCCGGCACGGATGCGGGCACCACGACGGACGCCGGCACGGACGCGGGCACCACGACGGACGCCGGCACGGGTCCCCAGTCGTGCAACCCGGCCTGCGCGCTGACGGACTCCTGCAACATCGAGACGAACACCTGCACGCCCTCCAGCGTCACCACGACGCCCGCGGAGACGAGCGCGCAGATCACCGACTTCGTCGCTGCCGCGGCGGGCGTGCTGCCCGCGCCGCTGCCCGTCAGCGGCGCGTTCGTGACCTTCATCAAGCCTGATGTGGCCGGCAGCGCGACCACGGAGGCCTCCGGCTTCTTCCTGCAGGCCCAGCCGAACGGGCCGGCGATGTTCGTGCGGGGCTCCGCGTCCGCCACGCCGGTCGCCGTGGGTGACCGCGTGACGCTGAACGTCACGGAGAAGGAGATCATCAGCGGGCTGAACGTGGCGAAGGCCGTCACGGACCTGACCGTGGTGAGCAAGAACCACGGCGTGTGGAACCTGGACACCGCGACGCCCCCGGGCCTGAAGGTGGACGTGAACGCCGTCAGCACCTTCGAGGACGCCGGCACGACCGGCATCTACGAGAGCCGCATCGTCACCGTGTCCGGCAAGCTGGGGACGGGCGCTGGCAGCGGCGCGGCCTTCACCGCCTTCCCGCTGGCCACCACGGGTGAGCCGACGTCCAGCCCCCTGCTCCTGCGCGTGCCCACCACCCTGTCCACGGACCTGGACCTGGCTTCGGGCTGCGACGTGGCCGTGCCCACCGGTGTCGTCTGGCGCTTCACCGCCCAGCCCCAGGTGTCCGTGTTCGCGCCGGAGCAGCTCACCATCGCCTCGTGCCCCGCGCCGAAGCTCACCGTGGCGCGTGCGCAGAGCGCCACGGAAGTGCGGCTGACGTTCGACCGGAAGATCAGCGCGGCCAGCGTGCAGGCGGAGGACTTCGGCATCACGCCGTCCGTGGCCGTCTCCGCGGCGGCGGCGACGGGCAACCAGGTGTCGCTGACCACGGCGGAGCTGACCGGTGGCACGCAGTACACGGTGACCGTGAACGGCGAGGTGACGGACCTGGCCGGCAAGGCCCTGGACGCGGCCACCAAGACCGCGACGTTCACCGGACTGACGCCTCCTCCGACGGGCCCGTCGCTGGTCATCAATGAGATCGACTACGACAACGTGGGCACCGACAACGCGGAGTTCCTGGAGATCTTCAACCGCGGCACCGCGGCGGCGGACCTGACCAACGTCAAGCTGGTGTTCGTCAACGGCGACTCCACCGCCAACCCGCGCATCGAGTACCTCAGCTTCAACCTGGCCGACACCAAGGACGCGCAGGGCAACGCGGTCACGTCGCTGGCAGCGGGTGGCTACATCGTCGCGGCGCCCGAGCCGTACTTCACCACGGCGACCCTGCCGGCGGGCACGCTGCGGCTGATCATCAAGACGTCCTCCGGCGCGAGCACCGACATCATCCAGAACGGCTTCGGTGACGGCGTGGGCCTGCTCGACAACGCGGCGGGCACGCTCCTCGACAGCGTCTTCTACGAGACGCCTGCCAGCAATCCCCAGAACAGCACGTTCACCATCACCACGGCGGTGGGTCCCAAGTCCCTGAACTTCGAGGAGGGCACGCGCACCGTCGCCGCGGACTCGAACTCCGCCGCGGGCTCGCTGCAGCGCAGCCCGAACGGGAACGACTCGAACAACAACAACGCGGACTTCGCGTTCGTGGGCACTGTGACCCCTGGTGCGCCTACGCCGTAGTCGTACGGGACGGAAGTCCTGAAGTGACCGGGCCGCGTTCACCTACCGGGTGAGCGCGGCCCTCCTTTTTGGGCGACAGGGGGATGTGCCACGCTGGGGCATGGGCATTTCCCTTCCTCGCGTCGTCGCACCCCTGCTCGCCCTGCTGCTCGCCGCGTGTCCCGGTTCCACGCCTCCGACGCCGGTCGTGCCTCCCGACAGCGGTGTGTCTTCCGATAGCGGCGTACCGGACGATGGCGGTGTGCCCGTCGATGGAGGTTCCTCCAGCGACAGCGGTGTTTCCGACGATGGGGGCGCTTCGAGCGATGGAGGTGCTTCCAGCGACAGCGGCGTTCCCGACGATGGGGGCGTGTCGAGCGATGGAGGTGCCTCCAACGACAGCGGCGTCCCCGACGATGGAGGCGTGTCGAGCGATGCGGGTGACTCCAACGACAGCGGCGTCCCCGACGATGGGGGCGTGCCTTTCGACGGCGGACTGCCTTCCGACGGAGGCGTGCAGAGCGATGGCGGCGTGCCGGATGGCGGTGGCATTCCCGTGCTGGAGGTGCCGTCCCAGGGACTCGGAGATGGACGCGTGGGGCAACCCTATGCCGGGAAGCTCGTCGCTTCCGGCGGACGGGCGCCGTACACCTGGAGCTTCACAGGCACGCTGGCCGCGGGCCTCAGCCTCTCCGCGGACGGCGACCTGTCCGGCACGCCCACCGCCGCGGGCTCGACGCTCTTCACCGCCACCGTGCGCGACGCGGACGGCAGGACCGCGTCCGCGCGGGTGATCGTCATGGTGCAGCCGCCCCTGACGCTGTTCACCGTGGGCCACTGGAACCTGGAGTGGTTCGGCGCGCCCAACCAGGGCCCGGCCCGCTCCACCTCCGATGGCGGCGTGCTCGACGACCTCCAGGTCGCGGGGGCCAAGGACGTCATCGGCGGCGCGGGCGCCCACCTCTGGGGCCTGGTGGAGATGGTGGACACCGCGGACTTCAACACGCTCAAGGCGGGGCTGCCCGGCAACTACAGCGGCTTCCTCGCCAACAACACCTCCTACGTCCTCAGCGGCGCGTCGCTGTACTCCGCCGGCGAGCAGAAGCCCGGCGTCCTCTACGACAGCACGCTCACCTACCGCAGCGCCCAGGTCATCCTCACCGCGCAGGCCGCGGACTTCGGCGGACGCCCGCCGCTGCGCGTGGACTTCACCACCCGGATCCACGGCGAGGACGCGCCGCTGGTCGTCATCGTCGTGCACCTGAAGGCCTTCGAGGACATGACCTCCTATGGCCAGCGCCAGCGCTCCGCGACCGCCCTCAAGCAGTACCTGGATCAGTGGCTGCCGGAAGCGCGCGTGCTCGTCATCGGCGACTGGAACGATGACCTGGACCACTCCATCTCCACGGAGAACGGCGTCGCGCTGCCCACGCCCTACGCCAACTTCCTGGACGACCCCACGCACTACACCTTCCTCACGCAGGTGCTGACCCTCTCCAACACCCGCACCACCACGGAGTACAACGACGTCATCGACCACACGCTCGTCACCGACGAGGTGGCCGTGGACGCCGTGCCCGGCGGAGTCCAGGTGCTCCGCCCCGACGCGACGATTCCGGACTACGCCCAGACCGTCAGCGACCACTACCCCGTGCTCACCCGCTACGACCTGAGCGGCATCCCCGGTCCGCGCGTGCGCCTCACCGCGCCCCTGGGCGGCACGTTCGTCGCGGGCACTTCGCTGACGTTCACGTGGCGCTCGGTGGGCGTGGACACCGTGCGCATCGAGGCCACCTACGACGGCGGTGATACCTGGAGTGTCGTGGCCCCTTCGGTGCGCGCGGACGTGGGCACCTTCACGTGGACCGTGCCCGACATGGAGAGCGACCTGGTGCGCCTGCGCGTGGTGGACACGGCCAACGCGTCGCGCTTCGACATGAGCCCCGGCCGCATCTGGTTCACGCGCACGGAGCCCCGCGTGTTCATCAACGAGCTGCTCGCCAACGAGCCCGCGCTCCCCGGCGGCACCGCGCACGAATTCGTGGAGCTCTACAACATGGGGACCGCCCCGGTGGACCTGTCCGGCTGGAGCCTGTGGGACGCCACGGCCTCGCGCCACGTCTTCGCCCCGGGCACGGTGCTTCCTCCGGGCCGGCCCGTGGTCGTCTTCGGCGGGGCGGCGGGCTTCACGCCCGGCACGCCCGACACCGTCGCGTCCTCCAGCGGGACGCTGAGCCTCAACAACACGTCGGACACCGTGCAGCTCAAGGGCACCGACGGCGGCGTCGTGGACACCATCTCCTACTTCAGCACCGTGGACGCCGTGTCCATCAACCGCTCCCCGGACCTGGCGCCGGACGCGGGCTTCGTGCTGCACACCACGCTGACGCCCGGGCTGCAGTCCTCGCCGGGCCGGCGCGCGGACGGTGGCGCGTTCTGATCAACGCAGGGGCGGGGACTCGGGATTGGGCGCGGGCGTCCTGGGCACGGGCACCGCATCCACGTCCCGGGCGATCCACTCCTGGCCATGGTCCTCGTAGGTGACGCGGATCTCATCGCCCTCGGACAGGTCGCGCAGCTGCGCGTTCTCGTCGTCACGCCGCAGCCGCGTGGCCTCGTCCACGAGGACCTCCTGCTCCTGGCCCTGGCCGTCCACGAAGAGCAGCTCGTCGTCGCCCACCCAGGACACCCGGCCCGCGGCCCAGCCCATGGGCCGCGGCTGCTGACCGGAGCCGCCCGTTCCCTCCGGAGCCGGAGCCGGCGCGCCCTTCGCCTCCGCGCCCGCGTTCTTCAGGGCCTTCGGATCCACGGTCTCCTTGGAGGCCATCAGCCCGCGCAATACATCCGAGCGCCCTTCGCGGTGCTTCGCGGAAGGACCGTCCGTCCCCGGCTCGCCGCCGTTGCACGCCGACAGCCCCCCGAGTCCCACCAGGCCCAACACCAGCAGGCCCGCTGTCCCGCGCATTCTCCGCATTGGCCACGTCCTCCCGCGTCGTGCGAAGGAGCCCGCGCCGCCACGGAGCTCGTCTCCATGGCGACAGGGACCCGCTCTCCCCACGGTAAAAGATGAGGACACCCTGCCCCTTCGGGAACCACGACCGCCCGGGCCTGGGCACGGCTGCCCGGAGCGTTCTCCTCCCTGGCCGGAAGGCAGGCGAGCGCGACCGGCCCGGGTGCACGCCTTCCGATGCAGTGCCTATCCGGCCAGGAGCCAGTCACGCACCGCGACGAAGCGGGCCGTGGGCGCCGCGGCCTTGCGCCACGCGACCCAGAGGGTGCCCCGGGGACGCCTCGCGGAGCGCCGGCCCGGCTCTGGCGTGAGCGTCACGACGCGCTTCTCCCGCACGGCGGGCGCCACCAGGTAGTCGGGCAACACCGCCAGCCCCACGCCCGCCTCCACCAGGGCCAGCATCTCGTCCAGGTTGGCGATGCGGCACACCACCCGCGGCGGCAGCGGCTCCTTCGGTCCGAACGTGGCACGCCACCACGGCGCCAGCATCGCCAGGTCCGCGTCGAAGGCGATGAACCGGTGCGCACCGTAGTCGCGGGCCCCGCGCGGCGTTCCCCACCGCTTCAGGTACGAGGGCGCGGCCACGGCGACGAACTCCTCCTGCGCCACTGGCCGGACCTCCAGGCCGGGGGCGTCCGGCAACAGCCCGAGGATGCCCAGGTCCAACGCGCCCTCCAGCACCAACCGTGACACGCGGCTGGGCACGTCGAAGCGCACGTCCAGCCGCAGCTCCGGGTGCAGCGACAGCAGTCCTGGCAGGCGGGGCCGGAGCCAGTACCGGAAGAAGGGCCACGGGCCGCCCAGGGACACCTCGCCGCGCACCGCGCGCTGGGCTTCGGAGGCCGCTTCCAGCGCCGCGTCCAGCGCGGGCAGGTGTTCCCCCAGCCGCGCGACGAGCGAGGCCCCCGCCGGGGTGAGCCGGGCCCGGCGCCCCACCCGCTCGAACAACGCCACGCCCGCGTGCCGCTCCAGCGCCTTGAGCTGCTGGCCCACGGCGGAGGCGGTGATGCCCAGGCGCGCGGCGGCGGCCGCATGCGTGCCCGCCCGGCTCACCTCCCACAGCGTCCAGAGCGCTTCGTGATTGCCAAGCATGGCTTCAGTTTATGTGAAGAAGCCCTCGGTTTTCTTGGGCACGGCCGGGACGTATTCCTCACCCATCGCCCCATGGACAGGGGCTCGAGGGAGACACCCCATGGAAGCGCTGACCGCCGTGAAGGTCCTGCTCATCGTCACCAGCCACTCGCAGTTCGGGAGCACCGGGGAGAAGACGGGCTTCTGGTTGGAGGAGCTCGCCGCGCCATACGAGCAGTTCACCAAGGCCGGAGCCCAGGTGGACATCGCCTCGCCGCTGGGCGGCAAGGCGCCCGTGGATCCGCGCAGCGAGAAGGAGGCGACGGAGGACACGCGCGCCTTCCTCGCCGACGCCGAGGCGACGAAGAAGCTGGCGAACACGAAGGTGCTCGCGCAGGTGAAGGACACCTACGACGCCTACTTCGTGGTGGGCGGGCACGGCGTGATGTGGGACCTGTCGCAGCACGCGCCGGCGCATCAGCTGCTCTCCGCGGGCTACGCGCGGGGCGCGGTGGTGGCGGCGGTCTGCCATGGCCCGGCGGCGCTGGTGGGCGTGAAGGGCCCGGACGGCAAGCCGCTGGTGGCGGGCAAGCGCGTGGCGGCCTTCAGCAACGCGGAGGAGCAGGCGGCGAAGTTCGACGCCATCGTCCCCTTCGCGCTGGAGACGCGGATGCGCGAGCTGGGTGCCCGCTACGAGTCCGGCCCGTTGTGGAAGAGCTTCACGGTGCGCGACGGGCGGCTCGTCACCGGGCAGAACCCGGCGTCCTCCGCCGCCACCGCGCAGGAGGTCCTCAACGTCCTGCGCGAGAAGAAGACCCCGGCCCCCAAGGGCTGAGGCCCGCCGCCGTCAGCCGAACTGGAAGCCGGAGATGCGCGTCCCCATCATGGAGCCGGCCCAGGAGGTGGTGCCCCGGTCCTCACCGGCGGCACCGGCGACGACCATCAAGGGGAGCAGGTGCTCCTCGCGCGGATGGGCGAGCCGCGCGTAGGGCGCCTGCGTCCACTGCGTGAGCTTCTGGTCACGCACGTCCGCGGGGGAGGTGGCGGCGTCCTGGACCCACGCGTCGAACTTCGCGGAGACCTCGTGCGCGCGCGGATCCCCGAAGGCGCGCAGGTTGTGGAACGACAGCCCGCTGCCGATGATGAAGATGCCCTCGTCGCGAAGCGGCGCGAGCGCCCGTCCCATCCGCAGGTGCTCCGCCGGATCCAACCCCTGTTTCAGCGACAGTTGGACGCACGGGATGTCCGCCTCCGGCCAGGTGACCTTCAGCGGAATGAAGGTGCCGTGGTCGTAGCCACGCTCGCGGTCCTCCGACGTGGCGAAGCCCGCCGTGGAGAGCAGCTCGCGCACGCGCGCGGCGAGCCGTGGGCTGCCCGGCGCCGGCCAGGTGATGCGGTACGCCTCCGGCGGGAACCCGTAATAGTCATACAGGATCGGTGGCGCGTCGGAGGTCATCACCGTGGCCACGGGCTCCTCCCAGTGGGCGGAGATGACGAGCAACGCCTTGGGGGGCGTCGCGAACTGCTGGCCCACCTGACGCAGGTAGGTCGCGAGCGACTGGACCTCCGCTTTCGGAAGGCCCATTTCCACGAACGGCCACGGACCGCCGCCGTGCGGGATGAAGACAACGGGGAGGCGCGAGGAGTGGGAAGGGTCTGTCGGCATGGGGGCTCTCGACGCCATTCAACTCCACGGGCGGACCGGAGCACCACCGCACTCCGAGTGGTTCACTCCATCTGCTTGAGACACGACGTCTTCTGCGATGAAATCGCGCGGGAGACGGAGGGGCCGTCCCGCCGCGAAGGGGGTTGCATGAAGAGCATCATCGGCTGGGCGCTGGCCTGCTTCGGAGTCATTGGCTTTGGCTCGGAGATCGACAACCTGCGCAAGGGCACGGCGGACCACACGGTCACGGGGTTCATCCTCGCCGCCCTCTTCGTCCTTGGAGGCCTGGCGCTCGTCCGCTCCGCGCGGCGCGCGAAGCTGCCGCCCGAGCTGAGGGATGCCCCCTCCGTGTCGCGGCCCGCCCTGGACGCTCGCGGCATCGAGCGGGCCGTGCTCGCCTGCGCGAAGCAGAACGGCGGCCGCGTCACCATCGCGGAGGTGGCGGCGGACGGTCAGCTCTCGTTCACCGAAGCCAAGGAGGTGCTCGAGGAGCTTTCCCGCGCGGGCGCCTGCACCGTCGATGTCACGGAGAACGGTGCGTTCATCTACGAGTTCAGCGGGTTGATGCCGCGTGAGACGGCTCGCGCGGCGCTCGAACCCTGAACCGCACGCCGCATTCCTAACGCCCCAGCTTGAGGGTGACGGTCGCCGTGTCCTCCACCGTTCCCTTCAGCGTGAAGCGCAGCTCCCAGACGCCGGGCATGAACAGGTCCGCGTCGGACACCTCGAAGGTTCCCGGCTCGCGCGCGGTGACGCGTGGGACTTCGGAGATGCCGTGGCCCATGGCGGGCATCCAGGGCTGGACGGACAGCACGACACCGGACACCGGCTTCCCCGATGCGGCGTCGGTGATTCGCACCTGGAACACCTGCACGCCCCTGCGAAGCGGCACGGCCGCGGAGAGAACCTCCACGCGGAGCCGGCCCGATGCGCTGGTCGCCGTTCCCACCGTCGCCGCCGCGCTCACGATTCCCGCGTCGCTCCCGGCGTCTGGAACGGCGGAGGGCGTCGCGCCCAGCAACAGCATCCCCATCATCAGTGCCTTCATCACGTCTCCTCGCGGCCTCTGCTGTAGCGGAAGTGGGCTGGACCGGATCTGCGACAAGGTGCCGCATCGCGCATGAGGTCCGGATGCGACAGGGTGCTCCGTCATGGTTGCCCCTCCGTCATCCTCCGAGCGGTCCCGTCCATGGGTGCTCGGGGTGTTGGGAGTTGTAGGGCTCACCGTGTCCGCGCTGGCGTGCGCGGCGCTCGTGCTGGTGCTGGACTTCGCCTGGTCGGAGGCGGCCCCGAAAGACACCTCGTGGGAGCTGGCCGTGCCACCGCCCGTGTATGGCCCGCTGCCCGCGTTCACGCTTCGCGATGACCGGGGCCAGCCCCTGGAGACGGGGCAGCTTCATGGACAACTCACCCTGATCCAATGCGCGTTGGAGGCGGATGCGCATCCGCGCCCACTTCTGCGACAGGTCCGGGAGCAACTGAAGGCCGACGGTGTCCCGGTCCAGGTCGTCATCGCGACGTCGCGCGACTCCACGGTGCTCCACCCGGATTGGCAGCCACTGCGGGACAGCGGACGCCTCCTGTTGCTGGTGGACCAACGCCTCCAGGTCCGGGGCGTCTACGACTCGAGCCAGGCGCCAGCCACCTCCGAACGCGTCATCGAAGACGCGCGCTGTCTGCGCTCCTGCCCTCCTCCATGAAGCCTACGTCCCCCTCATCACGCAGGAACCTCCCTTGGCTCGTGCTCGCGGGGGCGCTGGTCATCGCGCTGCTGTTCGCCGCGGGGCCCCGCATCCAACGGGAACGTGCGCGCATCGCCGCGGCGAACCTCCCCCTGTACGGACCGCTCCCGCGCTTCGAGCTGACCGCCCAGACGGGTCGTCCCTTCTCCGACGCCGACATGCGGGGCCACCTCTACGTGGCGGACTTCTTCTTCACCCGCTGTCCCACTGTCTGCCCATTGCTCACGGAGAAGATGCTGCGGGTGCAGCGACAGGCCCGGGAGCAGGGACTGGACCTGCGCTTCGCTTCGTTCAGCGTCGACCCCCGCCACGACACGCCGGAGCGGCTGACCGCCTATGCGCGAGACCACCGCATCGACACGTCCAACTGGACGCTGCTGACGGGTCCGTTGGACCAGGTGGAGACGACCGTCCTGGAGGGCTTCCGGGTGATGATGGGCCGCGACGCCGACGCGGGCGAGGACGACTTCTTCAGTGTCTTCCACGGAGAGCACTTCGTCCTCGTGGACGCCCGGGGACAGCTTCGCGGCTACTACAAGGTCACGGAGGGAGAGGGAGGACTGGAGGCCCTGCTCCGGGACGCGCGCTTGCTGGCGCTGGCACCGGAAGATCCGCCCGAGGCTCCTGCGTTGAGATAGAGGCGCGGAATCCACTGAGCGTCCAGGACGCGGGCCCTCGCACCCAGGCTCGCGCACGGTTTCCTGGTAGGCGAGCCGCCAGACGTCCATTGTCTCCGGCGGTCCCCGCCTGGAAGCCCCCTTGAGCACCGCCGCACCTTTCCTCTTGAGCACGACAGCAGTCTCCCGCCCAGACCCGAAGGCTGCCGCACCTGCACCGCGCGTGTGGCTGGTTGATGACAGCCCCACGCAACTGGCGCGGGCCCGCGAACTGCTTTCGAAGCACCACACGGTCGAGACCTTCAGCGACGCCGAGCAGATGCTGGAGCGGCTGTCCCTGGGGCAACCTCCTGACGTGCTCCTGCTGGACTGGCAGTTGCCGGGCATCTCCGGGTTGGAAACGTGCACCTACGTGCGCGAGCACCACGACAACGTCGCCCTGCCGATCCTGATGCTGTCCTCCCGGGGAACCCACGATGACTTCACGGAAGGGTTGCAGGCGGGAGCCAACGACTACGTCGCCAAGCCCTTCCACGACGCGGAGCTGCTCGCCCGGGTGGACAGCCTCCTGCGCGTCCGTGCCCAGGGCGAGCGGCTGAGGGAACGCGAAGCGTACCTGGCCACGACGCTCTCCAGCATTGGCGACGCCGTCATCACCACGGACCGCGCCGGACGCGTCGTCTTCCTCAACCCCGTGGCCGAGCGCATCACCGGATGGAGCACGCTGGATGCCCAGCAGCGGCCCGTGGCGGAGGTCGTCCGCATCATCGACGCCGTCACGCGAGAGCCCGTCTCGAGCCCCGTGGAGCGGGCGCTCGCGGTGGGGACGGTCCAGGGGCTCGCGAGGCCGACGCTGCTCATCCGCAGGGACGGGACCGAAGTCCCCATCGAGGACAGCGCCGCGCCGATTCGCACGGGGCCGCAGGTCATCTCCGGCGCCGTGCTCATCTTCCGCGACGTCACCGAGCAGACCCAGGTGCGTCTGCGCAACGAAGCCCTGACGGAGCAGCTGCGCACCAGTGAGGCGGAGCAGGCCACGCTGCTCGACGCGATCCCGGCCCTCGTGTCGTTCGTCAGCGCGGACGAGCGTTACGGCCGCGTCAACAAGGCATACGAAGACTGGTTCGGGATTTCGCAGGACCTCCTCCGGGGCCAGCAGGTCCGGGACGTCATCGGGGAGGCCGCCTATTCCATGCTGGGCCCCTTCGTGAAGCGGGGGCTGGCGGGGGAGAGCTTCACCTTCGAGCAGCATGACGTGCCCTATCGTCTGGGGGGCAAGCGGGACGTGAAGGTGTCCTTCATCGCGCACCGGGAGCCGGGGCAGCCCGTGGCGGGCTATGTCGCGCTCCTCCAGGACATCACGGCGCGAAGGAAGCTGGAGCAGGAGCGTGAGCTGCACGCGCGAAGGCTCCAGCAGCAGGCGGAGTTCGAACAGCAGCTCATCGGCATCGTGAGCCACGACCTGCGCAACCCCCTGTCCGCCATCCTCCTGGGGACGGAACGGCTGAAGCGCCAGGAGGTCCTGGTGCCCAACGTCAGCAGGACCGTGGACCGCATCCACGCGTCGGCTTCGCGCGCGGTGCGGCTGGTGAAGGAGCTCCTCGACTTCACGCAGGCCCGCCTGGGCGGCGGCATCCGCATCGGGCGCGGCCCCATGGACCTCCATGCGCTCAGCCGCACCGCCGTGGAGGAAGTGGAAGAGGCCCACCCCGCCGCCCGCGTGGAGGTGGTGGCGAGCGGCGATGGGCAGGGCGCGTGGGACGCGGACCGGCTCTCCCAGGTGCTTCAGAACCTGGTGACGAACGCGGTGAAGTACGGCCAGCCCGGGTCACCCATCCAGGTGGCGACCCACGGCGACAGCACCCAGGTGACGCTGCGGGTCCACAACGAAGGCGCCCCCATCGCACCCGAGCGCCTTCCGGACCTCTTCCAACCCCTCCAGCGGGGCACCCACCCGGTGGACCTCGCGAGCCGCAGCGTGGGGCTGGGCCTCTTCATCGTGAAGTCGATCGTCGACGCGCACCAGGGACACATCGACGTGAGGTCCGCGGCCGGAGAAGGCACCACCTTCACCGTGACCCTGCCGCGATAGGCGGAACGGGTCGATGTCCATGTCTCCCGTGAAGCCGCGCTGCGGACCCAGGCCCCGGAGCAACAACACGGAATCCAGGACAACCGGAGCGCTTGGTGACTGGGGATGAGTAGACTCGCGCGGCCGTCCATCCTCGACCTGCCTTCGCCCGGAGAACAGAGTGTCGAACCCCACGATCCGCACAATCCTTGGCGCATCCGCCCCGGACTCGCTTGACCCCTTCAACACCGCACTGCTGGTGATCGACTTCCAGGAAGAATACTTCAGCGGGAAGCTGCCCATTCCGGATGGGATGCGCGCACTGAGCAACGCCAAGCGGCTCATCGCCTTCGCGGATCGGCACAAGCTGCCGGTCTTCCACGTGTGGCACGTGAGCCCGTCCGGCGCGCCTGTCTTCGCCCACGACAGCCCGACAACCTTCTGCCACCAGGACATCCAGCCGGCCGCTCACCACAAGGTCGTCAAGAAGAACCACATCAGCGTGTTCCAGGGCACGGAGCTCCATCACGAGCTGCAACTCTCCAGAATCAAGACGCTGATCATCTCCGGACTGATGACTCACGCCTGCGTGTCCGGCGCGGCACGGGATGCGGTCCCCCTCGGCTACAACGTCATCGTGGCGGACGACGCCTCGGCCACCCGGGACATCGATGCGCCCGGCGGCGGCACCATTCCCCATGATGTGCTGCACAAGTCCGCGCTGGTCACCATCGCCGACACCTTTGGCGCCGTCATGGGCACCAACGCCATCGTGAACTTGAGCGTCCGCTGACGTGAAAGATGAGCGTCACCTTCATCAGTGCGACAGGAAACCTCACGCAGGACGCGCGGTTACCCACCTGTCGCCCTGGTTTCGCTCTGAGCGCCATCCCGTGCTGTTCCGGGACGTTTCCTGGTGTGCCCCTTCAATCCACGCTGGAGGGGCACACTGGGGGCACATGGCGGCGCCAAATCAGCACCGCAGCCCATGCCAATCAAGCCACATCCTTGAGCGTCTACATGCCCATCGACGGGCTGTGAAACTTCTGTTCGATCCAGGGCCAGATCAGACGCCGACTCATCTCCACCCGGCATCGTCCGTGCCCTCGCAGCCTCATCAAGCAAGGTCGAGCGGTCTGTGCCGCGATGTTCTGGGAGAACTCCTCAACCAGACTTTCGAGGCCCATCACCAGACTCCTCTCAGGACGCCGCAGACCGTATGAGTCCCGCTAGGGCCAGCAGTTCGCGCACACGCCGCGCCAGAGCGATGTGCTCAGGATTGGTGACCGTGAATCGTTCAGGGGTCAAGATGATCAACGTGCCCTTGTCCCCCACCGGCTCGATGCGCACCGGAGCTGGAAGCGGCGGCACCGTGCCGATGCGGCGTGAGAGGTACGTGATCCAGCCCAAGGAAAAGGGGGCCGAGTCGGGCTCCCGGTACTGCATTCTGTAGGCGCTGGAGCCTGCTAACGCCCAATCCGCCTCCCAAGAAGACCCCATGCTGCGCACAACGTCCGTCAGCACTGACGTCGTGAGCAACCGGCCCGCATTCGGCCCTTTCGATGGCAGAGAGAGTACGCAGTGGTTGGAAACGGCTTCTGAATACATGCCGCCATTGATGCGCAGGCTCACGTAATCAGCACCGCTCCCACCGTTGTCGAAGGAGAAGCGAAAGCCCAGTTGCTCGATGGCCGGCCCCCCCTTCTCGCGGTTAACGCCTCGCCGGAACAGTTCGGTCAAGGTGGGCACATCAGGCGGCATGAGGGGCACATTGCGCGCGTCCTTGCGTGACTTGGCTGGCTTGTACCATTGGGCCAGAAGGGGGTCGCACGAAGCCAGGAGGTTGAGGAAGGTTGCCGTTCGCCGCGCACACTCCTCGGGTGACTCCTTACGCGAGCCCCAGTAGGCGCCAGCATTGTAGGTTTCAGGGTAGGTCTCAGGCTCGGACTTACCGGTCACGATGTTCTCTCCTCAGAGCGCCGGGGTGTGGATGACCTTGATTCCTTTGACTTCCGCGTCCTCAAGCAGCTTCCGGATGGCATTCGCGGCATGCTTCTCCGAGACGTGCCACTCGATGGGAATGCCCATACCCCGAACCTTGTCGCTCTGTCGCTGGGCCTGGTCAATGAGCCCCTGTGCTCCGGAGTTCCGGAACCACTCCTTGGGCTCCAGCCCCTCGAAGAACTTCGCGTAACCGGATCCCTTGGCCTCCAGCAGCACGCCGTCCTTGAAGCCGTCGAACTTCACGCCGCCGGCCTGCGTGCTCATGCCGCCGACCCAGTAGGCATCATCGGCGGAGTGTCCCGTGATCTGCTCCTGATAGCGCCGAGCGGGCGGCTTCATGGACTCCTTCGCTGGTCCCCACTGTCCAGGCCCCTGGGAAGGCGCTGCGCCCTTCGGGGCCGTGTTCGCCCTCTGGAGGATGATGGCCGCCCCAGGGCCACCGCTGAGTGCCGCCGCCGCGCGCCCTGCTGGCGCCGCGACGCGCTCCAACGCCAGCGCGCCCTCCGCCGACAGCGAGAGCACCGGCACCGAGACCTCCGCGCCCAGCGACATCCCTTTCAGCGTCCGTGTCGTGGCCGACGCCGCGCCCCCAGTGATGAGCAGGCCCGTCGTCAGCCGCGACACCTCGCGGATCTGCTCGCCACGGGTCATGGACTGGAAGCGCTCCCAGTACATGGGCGAGGACGCGATGAGCGCCGCCACGCCCGCTGGCAGGTGGCTCAGTCCCGCGAGGCTGTCCACGGGACGCGTCAGCAACTGGCCCAGCGCGTGGTACAGCTCCACGAACGCATCTTCCGCTCCATCCAGGGTGCGGCTGATGACGTCCGCGTCGTCGTACACCTCGGCCATGGGCCGCCAATCCAAGGCCTGGAGCCGCGCGTCCACGGCGCGGAAGACGCCGCCCTTGCCGCTGTAGAAGCGGCCCAGCTCGAAGCCATGCGCTCGGAAGGCGCCGTCCTTCCACTCGACGGGTGCCACCTTCTGCTGCGTGCGCCCGGTGAGGGCCCACGCCAGATAGCCGTCGGGTCGCAGCACCACCACCTGCTCCCGGGCGAAGCGCTCCACCCGCCGCGACAGCTCCTGCCGTGTGACTTCGCCTCCGTCCATCACCTCGCGCAGGATGAAGCCCACAGCCATGCGAGGCGGGAAGGCGCTCAACGTGACGGGCTTGCCCACCAGCACATCCAGCAGACGCGCGGCTTGTGCGGGCGTCAGCCCCCCTCCCAGAGGGCGCTCGTCCCGCGCCTCCAGCCCGGCGTTCGTCAACAACTGCTCCCAGGCGTCCGATTGCGCGTCGTCGGAGCGAGTGTCGCTCGCCATGGCCGCCACACGGATGGGGCTCGCCCCCGTCACCACTTCACGCACGGCCTTGCGGCGGTACAACGGCTGCGCTCCCTCAAGTCGCGTGTCACCCGGCACCGAGGCGGATGCACGCGACTCCTCATCGTTCGACGCTCGCACTCCAGGGGAGTCCGTGGCCGCGCGGGGCGTGTAGCTCAGCGTCCTTCCGGGCCCGGGCGGCACCGAGGCGCAGCCAGCGAAGAGGAGGGCCACGCACCCGAGCAGGATGTCAGCGCGCATTGTCCGCACCCAGGCCCACCGAGGCGAAAGAGCGAGCCGGCGTCCTGGGGCTGGGGGCCGGGGCTTCAGAGTCGAGCGAAGCCGTGGCCGCTCCTCGCATGGAAAGGAGCCCTGGCCACCAGCGGCTGCCCATCGCTCGCGCCTCCTGGTTGCACTCCGGTGCGGCGTGCAGGACCCGGTCATAGCCGCCGGGTCCGACAACTCAGCGTGACCGGGAGGGTGCATGCCATTGAGGGCATGTCATGCACGGAGGCGAGAATCAGGGTTCATCCAGGAGCGGCAAGCCGCTGCGAGCGAGAGCAGCGGCGCCGTGACGCCCACGCCTACTGGATGGCGAAGATGAGCGTCACCTTCGCCAGTGCGACAGGAAACCTCACGCAGGACGCGCGGTTACCCACCTGTCGCCCTGGTTTCGCTCGGGACGTCATCCCGTGCTGTCCCGGGGAGTTCCCCGGTGTGCCCCTTCAATCCACGCTGGAGGGGCACACTGGGGGCACATGGCAAATCCAATCCTGACTTGGGAGCTACCAGCTCCGTTCAGGCTTCGTCATCGGGAAGGAGCGTCCGGAGAACCTCGTCATCGGGACCGAGCGGGCGCCAGCCAGCGGGGGGAGGGTTGGCGAGAAGCGCATCCCCTGCCCGATCAACCCGCGCCCTGTGGGTTACTGGGGTGTAGGCGAACCACGACCCGAGCCCCATCGCGACCTCTCCACGGGTTGCATCGTCCAGCACGTCCGGCCAGCCATTCGGGAACCTCTCCGCCAACTCGCGCACGAGCACATCGCGAACGAAGCGCGTGACCCGCTTGCGCTGCTCCGCTTCGTACAGCAAGCCGCTCAACACCTGTACCGCAGCAACGTCGTTGCCCAACTCGTCGGCCAGGGCGTACAGCGGCACGGCAGGGCGCGCATCGGCAAAGACAGTCAGTGAGTCGTAGCCTCGCTCACGGACCCGTTCGTACAGGCGCGCCTTGATGTTGCCCTGCCAAGCCTCTCCACTACTCATCGGCGACACCCCAGGTAAACGGCACTTGTTGGATCGGCCGGTCGCCGCTTCCGCTCAGGCTTCTTCGTCCGGCAAGAGCGTGCGGAGAAGTTCGTCGTCAGGTCCAAGCGGACGCCAGCCAGCGGGCGGCGGATTGGCGAAAAGCGCATCACCGGCTTGTTCGACGCGCTCCTTATGCGTTTCGGGAGTGTCGGCGTACCAGCAGCCAAGGGCCGCTGCGACCGCGAATCTCGACTCACGATCCATTTTGACCGGCCAACCGTCAGGGATGCTCTCAGCCAACTGACGCACGAGCACATCGCGAACAAAGCGAGTGACCTGCCTGCGCCGCTCTGCTTCAGCAAGCAGCCCGCTCATCACTTGAATCCCCACGATGTCGTCCTTGCCAAGCTCCTCGGCCAACTGATCCAGCGGAACGGCAGGGCGTGACTCAGCGAAGGCGGTCAACGAATCGAAACCCCGCTCGCGAACCCGCGCATAGAGGCGAGCCTTCCAGTTTCCTTGCCAGGAACGACCAGCAGTCATCGGCCGCTCCCTGAAGTGAAGTTCATCTGGATACCGTAGCGCCTCATGCGTCCTGCAACGATCTTGAGGATCTCGTTTCGCGTCAACATCTCACCAGTCCTGCGTTCGGCTTGTTGCAGGGCTTCCATGATCATCCGGTTCCACTCGCCGGGCCAAGTGCGCCCCAGTCGCCAGTCCCCTCCGCCGTGAATCGCCTCGTGGTGGGCCTGCTCCATCCGGACGCAGAACTGATCGATGTCCATGTCACCCTTGAAGCCGCGCCGCTCGAACCATTCGCGGTGCTCTTGCGGCAGCACATGGTGCTTGGGCGCCTCTGACATGCCCGCCCCCGCCCTGCCTGTCACCTGCATGCCGCGCACCTCCGGGCTGTCCCCCAGCGCTTCGCGCACGCCCTTGGGCAAGTCCTGGTGCGCCTGGGCCATCGTGACCTGTCCGCCCTGAATGAGGACGGCCGCGCCGACGGCAGGCACGGAGATGACGCCCGCCTGCACGAGCCTTCGCATCATCTCCACCCACTCGGCGGAGACCACCAGCCGCGAGCCCACCATGACGCCGCCTGAACTCATTGCCAGTCCCACGCCGAGCGCCGCAGGGGCCGAGGGCGGCACGCGTGGCAGGGCCATCTTCATCGTGGAGATCATCGTGACCATCTCCACCGCCTGCATCGCCGCGATGACCTGCCCGCCAAGCTTCAGGGTCTCGCGGGTCTCCCGTTGAAGCGTGTCGAATTCACGCGTCAACTTTCCCATCAGTTCCGGCATCGCGGTCGTCGCGGCCTCCACCCGTTCCGGGTCCAGTGAGGCGAGGTCCGCCAGCGTGGGCTCCATCAACCCCTGCACGCGATGAAGGTCCACGAAGAGTTTCTCGGCGCTGCACATGGGGCAGTGACGGAGCACGGCGTCCGCGAGGTGCAGGAAGTCCACCCAGGTGGCCAAGAGGAGCGTCCCGAACTGAGCTGCCTGGAGCTTCGGCCCTGTCATGCGTAGCAGGCCCAGCTCCATGTCCGTGTCGCCAACTTCCGAGGCCGCTTCCGTCAACGCGGTGACGCTCCCAAGCGCACCATGAAGCCACATCACCTGCTTGGAGCCCTGGTCGAGGTAGCGCGTGAAGACGCCGGTCAGGCTCCAGCCCCAGAGGTCCGAAGGACGGGCCGCCAGCTTGCTGAACGCGGCCTCGACACGGGTCAGGGAGCCCTTCACGTCTTTCGTCGCGTCGAGGACTGCCTGCCGCGTCAATGCATTGCTCCGGCCCCCGCCCCCGATAGTGCTGTCTCCCACGGCGGTTACGTCGTCACGCGGCTGCTGGCGGCGCAGGAGCCGTTGCTCGGGTCCAGCAAGAGCGCGCGGGGGGAAGTTCTGGGCGTGCGGGGACTCATCGCTCGGGGGTTCCACCCAGGTGGCCGAGGAGGCTTCGCGCGGTGCGTAGCTCAAGCTTCGGCCCCGCCCAGGCGCTTGCGGCACAGAGGCGCATCCCGTGGCCAGCAGCACCATGGCCAGTACCAGGGCATCAGCGCGCATTGTCCACCCCCAGGCCCACCGAGGCGAAAGCCCCCGGCCGCAGCGTCCCCTCCGGCGTGAGGAAGAGCAGCGTGCCGCCCGTCCCCATCGCGTAGAGCTTCCCGCCCAGCAATCGCCAACGCGCTTCCGCCGCGCCCAGGTAACGCGCTCCAGGCTGTCCCATGCCCACTCCGAGCCCCTTCAACGCCACTTCGAGGCTGCGCGCGAAGAACTGCACCGCCACGCGACCGTCCACGTCGAAGCGGCCCCAGCTGAAGGCCTCCACCCCCAGCGACAGCTTCAGATGCTTGGAGAGGCCGCCGTAGCGGACCGCGTCCCAGCCCACCTCCGCCTCGCCATAGGTCGAGTACCCGTCCGGGAAGGGCGCCTCCGCCAGCGCCACGCCTTCTGGCCCCGCCGCTTTGAAGCGCGCCAGCTCATAGTCCGGGCCGAAGTATCCCTGTCGGAAGCCACCATGCTGCCTGCGCACCTCCAGCCGCAGCCGCATGTCCAGAGTGGGTGTCACCGCATCCACGCCCGCTCCTACCACCGCCCCCCATGCGCCGCCCGCACCGGGCCGTCCTCCCCAACCGGCAAGCAGATGGGCCTCGAAGCCCGGCCGCACCACCACCACGGCGGTTGCGTCCAGGTGCGCCAGCGTCACCGGAGACGCGTGACCTCCGGCCTCCCCCCAGTCATGCACCGCCGACAGTGCCAGCGTGTAGCGGCCCTGCGCGCGGGGCTTGCCGAAGAGGACGTGCTCCAGGTCCAGCGCAACTTCCGCCCCCATGAGGCGCGCGCCCAGCACGTCCGAGGCGAACGCCTGCGTATAGAGAGGCCCTAGCGTGCCCGTGAGGAAGCCTCCCGCCGGGTGGTAGTCGGGATTGCTTCGGTTGGAGTAGCGCCGCACGAGGTGCGCGGACAGCAGGCTGTAGGACTCCAGCGCGCCAAACCAGACGCCCACGGGCGCGTCGTTCGAGCCCAGCTTGAGGCCGCGCACCACCTGCCCGAAGTCCGAGAGGCTGTCCCAGTCCTCCCTCCGCACGAAGCCCGCGGCCCCGCCACCTCCCCACAGGCGCAGCCGCCGGGGCGTGCCCAGGTTGAGGCCAAACTCCGCGCCTCCGTCAAGAATGAGGGTCGGCTCCACCTGGAGGAAGCCCTCGTCCGCGCCGAAGCCCGCGTGCGGCAGGAAGGCCAGCGTCGTCGCCTCCACGCGCAGCAGGATGCGCCAGGCCTCGTCCAGTGGGCGCCGTTCCTCCTCCACGGGCGGCGCCTCCGGGACGTCCTCGGCCCACGCGGCGACCGGCAACGGCAGCCACAGCCAGACGGCCCCTCTTCGCATCGTCCGCATCCACGCCCCCAGGAAGTGACTCCTCCGAGGAGAGCAAAGGACACACGTCTGACATTCAGTCCGGCACCCGCACGCCCGGCGCTGCTACACAGGGGAGAAGGTGGGCTGCGTCGAGCCGGCGACTGTTCATGCCGTGACAGGCGCAAAGCGCCCGGTCCCGGCTCTGTCGTCGTCTCGTCCGCGCTGCGCAGAGGCCAGGGCTCCGTGCGGATGGCGTCCTGACTCAGCGACGGAAAGGCCGGGACGATGCCCCCTCGTCCTCCAGCAGATTCTGGCGGATCACCTCCTGCCGTTCTTCGGAGGCATGGCGCTGGATGCCATCGGCCTCGCGGAGGTCGAGGACTTCAAGGCCGCCATGCGTAAGAAGCACTCCGGCGCACGTGCACGGAAGGAAGCCCCCTCGCGGGCAGCCCTGCGCTTGCGCAAGGGCTCCGGGCCACCACCCATGAGCGCCCGGTACATCAACAACACCCTCACGGTGCTGCACAAGCTGCTCATGCTCGCGCAGGAACAAGGCATCATCGCCCATGTCCCTCGCGTGAAGCTCCTCAAGACGCGGAAGCCCGCATTCGACTTCCTCACCTTCGAAGAGGCCGAGCGGCTTGTCTCCCACGCCGAACCCGAATGGAGGACGCTGCTCCTCGTCGCCATCAAGACGGGCCTCCGCGAGGGCGAGCTGATGGGGCTCCAGTGGAGCGACCTGGACCTGCCGCGCGGCAAACTCCAGGTCCGGCGCACCCGCACGAACGGACAGGAGGGCTTGCCCAAGGGTGGCCGCGAGCGAGGGGTGGACCTGCCCGCGTCCGTGGTCGATGCCCTCAAGGAACACCGGCACCTGCGCGGGGCCTACGTGTTCTGTCAGGAGGACGGTCAGCCGCTCACCGACGGCCTGATGCGGCGACCGCTGGAGCGCAGCCTGATTCGGGCGAGCATCACCCGTGAACAGGGCCGTATCGGCTGGCACGACCTGCGCCACACCTACGGCAGCCACCTCGCCATGCGCGGTGTCCCGCTCAAGGTCATCCAGGAGCTGATGGGCCACGCCACCATCGAAATGACGATGCGCTACGCCCACCTCTCCCCGGAAACGAAGGAACGCGCCGTCCAACAACTCGACGCGCCCGCTTCTCAGAATCGCGCCGCTCTGGGCTGACCGCGCCAGAGGGGCACATTGGGGGCACATGACAGTGGAGGTTGCTGGCCTTGTGACAGCCGTAGCTACTGGATCGCAAAGATGAGCGTCACCTTCGCCAGTGCGACAGGAAACCTCACGCAGGACGCGCGGTTACCCACCTGTCGCATTGGTTTCGCTCGGGACGCCATCCCGTGCTGTTCCGGGGAGTTCCCTGGTGTGCCCCTTCAATCCACGCTGGAGGGGCACACTGGGGGCACATGCGATCAACCAATCAACTCGCACAGCCCACTGCGACCAACGCAAACGCATCACTGCCCTGTGGCTGTTAACTGCTCGGGAACCGCTGATCAATCCACGCCCAGAGTTTATCCTTTGGCGCTATCTCCTTCGCGCAATTACCACACACGACAGCGCTGACATCATAGGACGTTGTCCCAACACTCCATTGGGCCGTAACGCGTCGGAACTCAGTTGGAGACATCTTCTTTCCACAGCGGTCACAAGGAGCTTCAGCAGGTGTCGTCATAGCGCGAATCGTATGAATGCCTGGGTTGGCGGCAAGACGGCGCCAAAGCACCGGCCAGCAGGATGACTCTGCTGGCCGCCCTGGAAGCAACCAGCCGTTCCGTTCTATGCGCCCACGGCAATCAGACCAGCGACCTCAGACGTCGGCTCATCTCCACCCGGCATCATTCGCGCTCGCCGCAGCCTCATCAGGCAAGGTCGAGAGCCCACGAACCATTCTGCCAATTCCGCAAGGCTTGCTGAGCCCCCAGGGCCGCCAGACCCTGGCCCCTTGCTGCGTCCTCCAGAATCGCTGTGGCTTCGACGGTCTTATGCCGAAGCAGGAACGCAGCAGCAGTGACCCTAACATCCATACGGGCGTGCGAAAAAAGTGCCGCCAACGCGTTGCGGCCCACATCGCCCCGCTCTCGCAACGACATATACGCAGCAAGTGCCTTTTCGGCGTGCTTGTTACCCGCTCTTGCGTCCCCCTGGAGGATGCAGTCCGTCTGCGCTGCGGTGTTCTGGGCAAACTTCTCAACCAGACTTTCGAGGCCCGTCACCTGACTCCTCTCAGGACGTCGCAGACCGCATAAGCCCTGCCCGGGCCAGCAGTTCGCGCACCCGCCGCGCCAGCGCGATGTGCTCGGGGTTGGCCACGGTGAATCGCTCTGGAGTCAGGATGATCAACGAGCCCCTGTCCTCCACGGGCTCGATACGCACAGGGGCGGGCAATGGCGGCACCTTGCCCAGGTGACTGGAAAGGTACGTCACCCAGCCAAGCCACACCTCGGCCTTGCCGTCCTTGTCGTCCAGGTCTCGATGCGTGCGGGACATGGCCGCAGCCCAGTCGGGTTCCCAGGCAAGTGCCATGCTGCGCGTCACGTCCATCAGCACGGAGGCCGTGAAAATACGCTCCGCGTTCGATCCCTGACTGGGGAGCGACAAGAAACAGGAGTTAGAAACTGCTTCCGCATATCCGCCGCAGTGGATGCGCAGGGCCACGCAATCACGACTGGCTCCGCCGTTGTCGAACCAGAAGCTAAAGCCCAGGTCCTCAAAGACGGGCCCCCCTTTCTCCCGGTTGACGCCTCGCCGGAACATCTCAGCGAGCATAGGCATGTCGGGCGGCATGAGTGGATGCTTGCGAGCATCCTTGCGCGACTTGGCGGGCTTGTACCAGTGGGCCAGGAACGGGTCGCACTCCGCCAAGAAGTTGAGGAAGCCCGCTGTGCGACGGGCGCACTCCTCGGGAGACTCTTTGCGCGGCCCCCAGTAGGCACCTGCAAAGTAGGTATCGGGATAGGTCTCTGAGTCGAGATTCACAAGCATGAGGTTATCCACTCAGAAAGCTGGGGTGTGGACGATTTCGACCCCCACAACACGCGCGTTCTTGAAGAGTTCGCGGAAGGCATCGGCAGCCGCCTTCTCCGCGACGTGCCACCGGACGGGAATACCCATGCCACGAACTTTTCTGCTCTGGCGCTCTGCTTGCTCAACGAGCATCCGTGCTCCGGAGTTCCGGAACCACTCCTTGGGCTCAAGGCCATCAAAGAACTTCGCGTAGCCGGGTCCCTTGGCCTCCAGCAGCACGCCGTCCTTGAAGCCGTCGAACTTCACGCCACCCGCCTTCGTGCTCGTGCCGCCGACCCAGTAGGCATCATCGGCGGAGTGTCCCGTGATCTGCTCCTGATAGCGCCGAGAGCGCGGCTTCATGGACTCCTTCGCCGGTCCCCACTGTCCAGGCCCCTGGGAAGGCGCTCCGCCCTTCGAGGCCGCGTTCGCCCGCTGGAGGATGATGGCCGCCCCAGGGCCGCCGCTGAGTGCCGCCGCCGCGCGCCCTGCTGGCACCGCGACATGCTCCAACGCCAGCGCGCCCTCCGCCGACAGCGAGAGCACCGGCACCGAAACCTCCGCTCCCAGCGATATCCCTTTCAGCGTCCGTGTCGTGGCCGAAGCCGCGCCCCCGGTAATGAGCAGGCCCGTCGTCAGCCGCGACACCTCGCGGATCTGCTCGCCACGGGTCATGGACTGGAAGCGGTCCCAGTACATGGGTGAAGCCACGATGAGCGCCGCCAAGCCCGCTGGCAGGTTGCTTAGCCCCGCGATGCTGTCCACGGGGCGCGTCAGCAACTGGCCCAGCGCGTGGTACAGCTCCACGAACGCGTCTTCCGCTCCATCCAGGGTGCGGCTGATGACGTCCGCGTCGTCGTAGACCTCGGCCATGGGCCGCCAATCCGAGGCTTGGAGCTTCGCGTCCATGGCGCGGAAGACACCGCCCTTGCCGCTGTAGAAGCGGCCCAGCTCGAAGCCATGCGCTCGGAAGGCGCCGTCCTGCCATTCGACCGTCGCCACCTTCTGCTGCGTGCGCCCAGTGAGGGCCCACGCCAGATAGCCGTCCGGTCGCAACACCGCGACCTGCTCCCGAGAGAAGCGCTCGACCCGCCGCAACAGCTCCTGTCGCGTGACTTCGCCTCCCTCCATCACTTCGCGCAGGATGAAGCCCGCTGCCATGCGAGGCGGGAAGGCGTTCAACGTGACGGGTTTGCCCACCAGCACATCCAGCAGACGTGCGGCTTGTGCGGGCGTCAGCCCCCCTCCCAGAGGGCGCTCATCCCTCGCCTCCAGGCCCGCGTTCGTCAGCAACCGCTCCCAGACATCCGACTCCAAATCGTCAGGTCTGGTGACGTCCGCCATGGCCACCGTGCGAACGGGGCTTGCCCCCGTCATCACTTCGCGCACGGCCTTGCGGCGGTACAGCGGCGGCGCTTCCTCTCGGTGCGTGCTACTCGGCGCCGGAGCGGATGCACGCGGCGCCCCGTCGTTTGATTCCCACGTCCCAGGGGAATCCGTGGCCGTGTGGGCCGTGTAGCTCAGCGTCCTTCCGGGCGTGTGCGGCACTGACACGCATCCGGTGAAGAGGAGGGCCACGCACGTGAGCAGGACGTCAGCGCGCATTGTCCACCCCCAGGCCCACCGACGCGAAAGCCCCCGGCCGCAGCGTCCCGTCACCTTCTGGGAACAGCAGCGTGCCGCCCGTGGCCACCGCGTAGAGCTTCCCCGCCATGACTCGCCAGCGTGCTTCCGCCGCGCCCAGGTAGCGCGCCCCAGGTTGGCCCAAGCCCACGCCCAGCCCCTTCACCGCCACTTCCAGGCTGCGCTCCAGGAGCTGCATCGCCACGCGCCCGTCCACATCCAGGCGGCCCCAGGAGAAGGCCTCCGCGCTCAGCGACAGCATCAGGTGCCGTTGCTGGCCTCGATAGCCCACGGCATCCCAGCCGACGCGAGCCTCGGCCTGAAGCGAGTACCCGTCCGGAAGGGGAGCGGACGCCAGCGGCACGCCCTCCGGGCCCACTGCCTGGAATCGCGCCAGCTCGTAGTCCGGGCCGAAGAAGCCTTGCCGGAAGCCGCCGTGCTGCCTGCGTGCCTCCAGGCGCAACGACACATCCCACGCGGAGGCCACCGCATCCACCCCCATGCCCAGCACCGCGCCCCAGGCACCTCCAACGCCCGGGCGTCCTCCCCAGCCCGCCAGCAGGTGCGCTTCCAGGCCCGGACGCCTCAGCACCACCGCCGTTCCGTCCAGGTGCGCCAGCGTCACGGACGGCGCGCGGCCTCCGGCCCCTCCCCAGTCGTGCACGGCGGACACAGCGAGCGAGTAACGCCCCGGCGATTGAGCTGCGCCAAAGAGAACGCGCCCCATGTCCAGCACGACCTCCGCCCCCATCAACCGCGCGCCCAACACATCCGAGGCGAAGGCTTCCGTGTAGAGCGGCCCCACGGTGCCCGTAAGGAAGCCTCCCGCCGGGTGGTAGTCCGGGTTCGTCCGGTTGGAGTAGCGGCGCACCAGATGCGCCGACAGCAGGCTGTAATCCTCCAGGGCGCCGAGCCACACGCCGACGGGCGCCGCATCCGAGCCCAGCTTGAGGCCGCGCACGAGTTGGCCCCAATCAGAGAGGCTGTCCCAGTCTTCCCTCCGCACGAAGCCCGCGGCCCCGCCACCTCCCCAGAGGCGCAACCGCACGGGCGTGCCCAGGTTGAGGCCGAAGTCCTCGCCTCCGTCGAGAATGAGGGTCGGCTCCACCTGAAGGAAGCCCTCGTCCGCGCCCCTCCCCGCGCGCGGAAGGAAGGACCACGTCGTCGCCTCCACGCGCAGCAGGTTGCGCCAGGCCTCGTCCAGTGGGCGCCGTTCCTCCTCCACGGGCGGCACCTCCGGGGCGTCCTCGGCCCACGCGGCCAGCGGCAAAAGCAGCCACAGCCAGACAGCCCCACTTCGCGTCATTCGCATCCTCGCCCCCTGGGAGTGACATCTCCCAAGGAGAGCAAAGGACACACGTCTGACATTCAGCCCGGCTCCCGCAGGCTCCGCGCTGCTACCCGGGGGTGAAGGTCGGCTGCGTCGAGCCGGCGACTGTTAATGCCGTGACAGACGCAAGGCGCCCGGTCCCGGTTCTGTCGTCGTCTCGTCCGCGCTGCGCAGCGGGTGTGGCCCCGTGCGGATGGCGTCCTGACTCCGCGACGGAAAGGCCGGGACGATGCCACCCTCGTCCTCCAGCAGATTCAGCTCCTCCATGGCCTCGCCGCCTTCAAAGAGGGCTGTCTCCACTTCCTTCACCGCATACGCCGCGCTGTACGGCTCCAGCCGCGCGAGCTGCCCGCGCAACTCCAGCTCCAGCGCTGCCGCTGTCGGGTAGCGAGACGAGGGCTCCCGGCACAGCAACCGAAGGAAGACGGAGCGCAGCGAGGTGGACAGCCCGAACGCGGCCTCCTTCACGTCCTTCCCGCTGAACACCATGGCGCGCTGGACGGCATCCTCCACGAAGGGCGGCAAGTGCATGTCCATCGTCGTGGTCAGGGCCGCGAGCACACGTTGGTTCTGCTCCCGCGAGAGCCGAGGAGACTCGTCCTCCACCTTGAGATTCCCCGGGTAGTAGAGGTGTCGCCCCGTAGCGAACTCCAGCAGCACCAGCCCCAGGGAGAAGAGGTCGCTTCTCGCATCCGTCACCGCCCCCACCAGCGCCTCCGGTGAGGCGTAGATGACTTCCCCTGGTGGGCGCGGCAGCGTTGTGGCGAGGCGCCCTTGCAGCCTGGAGCAAGCGACGCCGAAGTCCGTCAGAACCACGCCCCCGCTGGGGCGCAGGCCGATGCAGCCGGGGTTGATGTCACGGTTGACGATGCCCAGCGAGTTGCCCGCGTCGTCCGTGCGGGTGTGTGCATGCGCAAGGGCCGCCGCCACCTCCGCGCCGACGTAGAGGACGAAGGCCTCGGAGAAGTAGCGCCCACGCAGCTGGGCGATGGTGAGGAGGGTGTCCAGGCTGAAGCCTTCCACGCACTCCATGACGGCGCCCAGGCCTCGTGCCTCTCCAAACTTCATCTCGAAGAGGCCATGGACGCGGGCGATGTTGGGGTGTTGGAGGAATTGCGCAAGCCGCACCTCCTCTTCCAGCCGCGCACGCGCCCGCTGGAACTTCTCCGGCACGGCCCCTTCAGGCAGGGGCACGCACTTCACGAGGACCTTCCCCCTGTAGCCGGAGGGCGTCCGGGGCCGGGCGAAGAGGACGCGCTCGCCATTGCGGCCAATGCCCAGCTCCTGGAAGAACTCGTAGGCGGTCCCCGCGTGGGAAAAGAGGACCGTGCCCCCGGCGAGCCGGGAGTCAGCACCACTGGACATGAAGGGGGCTCCTGAAAGCCTGCGCGAGGGAGCCGCGCAAAGGCAGACGGGAAACTACCTCCGGCTGCCTCCACGCGTGAACGACGCCACGGGTCATCTATTTCGAATTTCCCTGCTATCCCTGGACTGGGCCCCGCAGCGACGGAAACGCAACGAGTCTTTACGTTCCAGACTCAGGGCCAGCGGTCCACAGCATAAGCCACGTCGACGCGAGAGTAGCGAACTGCCCCCGGCTTGGAATTCTTGTAAGGCTCCACGGGGCCGTCCAAACCAATGGCAAAGCACACCGGAATCGTGCGTCCGTCCGGGAGGTGCGCTTCGGTGTAGCGGGCCAGCAGGAACGTCCCGTCTCCCGTCCACAACCGGCCGGAGAACACCGTTCCCGTGGGGAGGTACTTCCTGCCATTGAAGACAACCCCTGTCACGGGGCCATCCCTGAACACCCCTGCATCACCAGGAAGGCCCGGCTGGCTCCTGTCGATGGTGACCTGCACAGAAGATTGGCCCGGCAACATAATGAGCCCTCCGTCGTCTACGTCCTTTTCGAACATGACGTTGCGCGCTTCCTCGGGGCACGCCCCTGATTCAGGGCGCACCTGGGAGCTGCTGGGGCAGCCGAGTTGCAAGGCGACGGCGGCGCTCGCCGCGGCACACTTCGCGAGGAACTCCGCCCTGGAGCTGGAGGTGGAGTCCTTCTTGGACGGGCTTGCGACGATGGGAGCACGCTTCACGGCGGAGCTTTCCTTCCGGACAGAATCGAGTGGGGGCAAAGCTACCCCAGGGGACGACGCGGCCAGCACGTCGCCCGCGTCACGTGAGGGGCCCGCATCCTGGAGGGACATGGGCGCTGGAACGAGGGATGCGACTGCCCCATCCCCATGCGAAATGGGCGCGGTCGGACGCTCAACGTCCTCACTGGAAACAGGATGCGACGCGGGACGCAGCCACATGAAGGCACCGGCCACGGCCGCCACGACGAGGAGGGCCACTCCGGCGTCCACCACCCGGGCCCGCCGCACGCGGCGCGCGGGGGGCGTCTCCTCATCCGTGTTGGAGGCGGGAGCGGTCGGGGGCTTCAACGAGGGGACGTGGACGGGCACGGTCCATTCCGGCCCCGCCTCTCCCACCAGTGCCGCCAGCTCGCGCCGCATCACCTCCGCCGTGGGGGGCCGCTCCTCCGGCTTCCGCGCGATGAAGCGCATTGCCACGTCACTGAGTCCCGCTGGCACCCGCGCGTTCAACTCCCGGGCGGATTTGGGCACCCAGCGTCCCTCCACGGTCGCCTTCGGGGAACCGCTCGCGGGCTCCGGTGTCGTCAGCACGTCATAGAGGCAGACGCCCAGCGCGTAGACGTCATCCGTTACCTTGAACTCGTACCTCGCGCCCCGCTCGTCTCCATGCTCCTTCAGGAAGCGTGATGCCTCGGGCGAGCGATAGCGCCGGGTGCCGGGCGGCAGGGGCGCATCCGTCAAGTCCTCGGCGTGCGTGTAGTCGCCTGCGCTGAAGTCGAGGATGGCAGGCTCGCCGTCCTTGGCGCGCACCATGATGTTGGCGAGCTTCAAGTCGCGATGGAAGACGCCGCGCTCGTGCATGTAGTCCATGGCGCCCGCGAGCTTCTCGAAGACTTGGACCACTTCCTGGGCCGTGGGGTGCATACGCTCCACCCACTCGGCCAAGGTGTGCCCATCTACGAAGTCCAAGACGACGTAGAGCCACCCGGTGCGGAAGTCGGGGAAGCGGCCATGTCCGTGCACCCCAACGATGTTCGGGTGGGTCAGGTGAACGAGGCAGCCCAGCTCACGCTTCAACCGCGCGTCCGCCTGCTCCGCGTCGCCGCTCCCCAGCCGGTGCATCGCGATCTTCATCGCGAAGTGGTGGCCGTTCATCTCCACGCGGTACACAGCGCCGTAGGTGCCCGCGCCCAGTAGCTTCACGACGCGCCAGCCATGAATCATGTACCCAGGCGGGAGCTGCGCGGGATGGTGGATGACCGTCAACATGGCCGACCTCTACAGCGCAACAGGTGGAACGAGAAGAGGACGTGCACCCGTGGCATCCACCAATTCCAAGCGGAACAACGTCCCCCGCTTCCAGGCAGCTCCCTCAGTCTCCACCACAACAGTGCCAACCTCTCCGGGCCCAATCTGGGGTTGCTTCATGCGCACGCTCAGCACCGGCACTTGGGCGCCGCCCGTTGAATGGGTGAGGCGTGCTTCCGTGGGCGTCCAGGGCGTCTTCCCAGCGTTCATTACGTTCACGGACACCACTGCCCATGCGGTGGCGCGAAAGCTGAAACCGTCCATGACACGCAGTGAGGACTGCATCTCCTTCTCGGGCTGCTGAGCAACCCTCCTGGCCGATACCCCGTCCGCGTCGAGAAGCCCCGCCAGAGCGAGAGCCGCAGGGCTGCTCGCATCGCCGCGTGCGCGGAGTGCGGCAAGCTCGGCTTCCTTCGCCGCAAGCTGGGCGCGCACCTCGGACAACTCCGCCTGAAGCGCCTCGGGGGCCAGTGGATGACGGGATACTTCCACGCGGGTGTCCACCACGGCTGGGTGAGACACGAGAGCGAAGACCGCATGCTCGGGGAAGGCTCCATCCGCGAAGCGCACGCGAAGCATCAGATGCTCACCCGCGCCCAGCTCCATCACCGGCTCCAGGTTGATGGCGCGCTCGCCCACATCCACGAGCTTGAAGCGAGTGCGGCCTTCCAGCTCCACGGAGTTCCGGTCCAGCGCCGAATCGAGAACGAGGGTCGTCAGGATGCCCGCCGCGACTGGAACCTCCAGGACGGGCTCACCAGGACGTGGGAGCACAACCCGCCTGTCCCTGCGCTCGCGGACCGCTGATGCCGACTGAGCCTGGGCCGCCGTGAAGAGAAGCAGTCCCCCGAGCACCAGGGGCAGGTTCAACGCGGAGAAGGAGAAGGGCAAGCGGGACGGCCTCCGCCCGCGAAACTACCAAACCGGTAGGAACCACAGGCCTGGAAACTCCGCTTCCGCTCTGCGCGCGCGGGGGACGGATCCACGGGCACAAGGGTGGGGTGACGGTGCCTCCAATCCCTCTGTCGGTATGGGGTTCGCCCGGTTCTGCCGAAAAAACCCGCGCTACGCCGCGCATATCCGCGACGTGGCGTGAAGGGCTGCGTTTTTCCTGAGAATTTTTCGAGCGTGTGGGACCGCCGAGCAAGGTCCCGAAGGTGCAGGAGGCGTGGTGGGTGGACGTGAAGTACCAGCACCCGAGCGGGAAGGTGGAGCGAGTCTGCAAGGCATCGCCCATCAACACCCGCCGGGGCGCGGAGGAGTACGAGCGTCAGGTCCGCCACGCCCTGCTGACCGGGACCTTCGGAAAGGAGAAGCCCACGGAGAAGCGCATCGTCACGCTGGCGGAGTTCGAGCCGCGCGTCATCACGTACAGTGAGAACAACAACAAGGGTTCCACCCTGCTCAGCAAGCGGCAGATTCTGGCGGATCACCTCCTGCCGTTCTTCGGAGCCATGGCGCTGGATGCCATCGGCCTCGCGGAGATCGAGGACTTCAAAGCCGCCATGCGCAAGAAGCACTCGGGCGCACGAGCGCGGAAGGAAGCCCCCTCGCAGGCAGCCCTCCGCTTGCGCAAGGGCTCCGGGCCACCGCCCATGAGCCACAGGTACATCAACAACACCCTCACGGTGCTGCACAAGCTGCTCACGCTCGCGCAGGAACAGGGCGTCATCGCCCATGTCCCTCGCGTGAAGCTCCTCAAGACGCGTAAGCCCGCTTTCGACTTCCTCACCTTCGATGAGGCCGAGCGGCTTGTCGCCCACGCCGAACCCGCATGGAGGGCTCTGCTCCTCGTCGCCATCAAGACGGGCCTCCGCGAGGGCGAGCTGATGGGCCTCCAGTGGAGTGACCTGGACCTGCCGCGCGGCAAGCTCCAGGTCCGGCGCACCCGCACGAACGGACAGGAGGGCTTGCCCAAGGGTGGCCGCGAGCGAGGGGTGGATCTACCCGCGTCCGTGGTCGATGCCCTCAAGGAGCACCGGCACCTGCGCGGGGCCTACGTGTTCTGTCAGGAGGATGGTCAGCCGCTCACCGACGGCCTGATGCGGCGACCGCTGGAGCGCAGCCTGATTCGGGCGAGCATCACCCGCGAACAGGGCCGCATCGGTTGGCACGACCTGCGCCACACCTACGGCAGTCACCTCGCCATGCGCGGTGTCCCGCTCAAGGTCATCCAGGAGCTGATGGGCCACGCCACCATCGAAATGACGATGCGCTACGCCCACCTCTCCCCGGAGACGAAGGAGCGCGCCGTCCAACAGCTCGACGCGCCCGCTTCGCAGAATCGCGCCGCTCTGGCCTGACCGCGCCAGAGGGGCACATTGGGGGCACATGACGGCCCCCCGACAACGCAGCACCCCGGCAAGCCGTTGAGATTGCTGGCCTTGAGATGACAGTAGCTACTGGATGGCGAAGATGAGCGTCACCTTCGCCTGCACCGTCTGCTCCTCCGGCTGGATGGGCGTGGTGGGCGCGGCTCGCGATTCCGCCATGTCCATGGCGAAGGTGGCCGGGTACAGGCGCGGGGCCTCCGTCACCGTGCTCGCGTCCAGCACCGCGCCCAGCTTCACGTTGAGCGACGCGGCCAGCACGTCCGCGGACCTCCTCGCTCGCGCCACCGCCTGCCGCAGCGCTTCGCCCTGCACGGCGTCCTCGCGGCTCAGGCCGAAGCGCACGGAGTCCACCCGGTTCGCTCCCGCCGCCAGGGCCTTGTCCAACAGGGCCCCCACCTTGGACAGGTCCGTCACGTGGACGCTGACCAGGTTGCTCACGCGGTAGCCCTTGAGCTTCGGCTCCCCGCCCTGCGGCGGCGACGGCGTGTACTCCGGATAGACGTTGTAGTTGCGCGTCTGCAGGTCCCTCTTCGCGATGCCCGCGCCCGTCAGCGCCGCGAGCACCTTCTCCATCCGCTTCGCGTTCTCCTCGCCCGCGGCCTTCGCGTTCGGAGCGGACGTCTCCACCGCCACGTCGATGAAGGCTTCGTCCGGCTGCGCCTTCACCTCGCCCGTGCCCTCCACGCGCAGCGTGCGCACCTGTGGATCCACGGGCGGCCTCGGCTGCGGTGAACCGGACGGCGGAACCTGCGTCTGCGCGGCGGCGGTGAAGCCCGCGAGCATCACCAGCGTCGTCAACATCCTGCGAACAGCGGACATGGCGCCTCCTTCCCAAGGCGGGGTGAACCTTCGCGCGTCTAGCGCGAAAGCCCCTCACGCCCCAAGGACGCCCCGGCCCCGGTGGACATTCACCGGCCTGGGGCGTCCAGCGCCGGACGCTCGCCTAATGGAGCGATTCGCCCGTCTGGTCCAGCGACATCATGGACTCCAGCGGCTTCTTCAGCGGACGCGGCGTGGCCCTGTGCACCTGCGTCACCGCCTTGCGGCGCGCGACGCGCAGCGCGTCCCGGCCCATGTCCATCATCGCCGCCACCGCGCCCGTCAGCAGGTTGCCCGGCGGCGTGTCCGGCGAGGCCGGGTGCGGGTGCGTGGGCGCCGCCTTCTTCGCCAGCTCCAGCGCCTCGCCCACCTGCTTCAACTCCTGCGGCTTGAAGACCTTCTTCACCTCCGGGAAGAGGTACTGCTCCTCCTCCGTCACGTGGGCGCGCACGTTCTCCATCAGCACGTGCACCTTCGCGTCGAAGCGCTCGGACTCCGGCGGGAGCGTGTCCAGCTCCGACAGCACCCACTTCACCACGTGGTGCTCCTCCAGCGCGCGCAGCACGTCCGGGGACAGGTCCTCCGAACGCGCACGCACGGCCGGGTAGAAGACCTGCTCCTCGATGGCGGCGTGGATGGACAGCTCGCGCACCATGTCGTCCACCAGCTTGCGCTTGTGCGCCAGCGCGTGGTCGCCCGCCTTCTCGAACTTGCGGAACAGCTGCTCCACCGTCTTGTGGTCCGCCTTCAGCAACATGATGGCATCCATCGGCCGTCTCCCTTCCATCGAAGCGGGGGGCCGCGCTTCCCCCATCGCGAAGACGCTCGGACCCGAAGGGCCCTGGCGCAGCGCGGCACGGAGTGAAGGGTGGGGATGGATTCCCGGCCGTGCCCACCCTTCACTC
>NZ_RAWE01000066.1 GCF_003611695.1 Corallococcus carmarthensis
TTCGCGTACACCCCCGCCGGCACCGCCGCCGGCTCCGCCAGCACCACCCGCTTGAGCCCCTTCAGGTCCGCGGGCCCCGCGACCTTCACCTTCGAATCCGCCGGCACCACCACCACCAGCCGGTTCGACAGCAGGTCCACCCGCGAGCCTGGCTGCACGAGCCCCACCCGGTCCACCAGGTCCAGCTTCGCCTCGTCAGCGGAGAGGAAGGCATCCGCTGGGGCACCCGCGACCACCTGACGTGCCAGGTCACTCGACGCCCCGAAGGCGAACCGCACCCGGTGCCCCGACGCCTGCTGGAACGCGGGCGCGAGCGCCTGGAGCGCATCCGTGGTGCTCGCCGCCGCGAACACCAGCACCTCCTCCGCCCGCGCCGACGACACCGTCACCCACGCCAGCAGCAGCCCCCACCATGCACTTCGCATCGCGCGCTCCTCCCGCCCCCGGCCCCGCCGGAGGTCCTCGCGAGCCTACAAGTTGACCCGCACGCACCCCGCCGCTAATGAATACTCTGTGTCACGGAATATCCATAAAGAGGATGAAGCGCTCGCGAAGGACGTCGACCGCATGCAGGAGCTGATGTTCTCGCTCGGCCGGCGGCGTTCGCTCCGTGACCCCATCGCCAGCACGTGCGAGCAGCTCCAGTTCACGCCGCCCCAGGTGCATGCCCTGCTGTGGCTGGGCCTGGACGGCTCGCTCACCATGGGCGAGCTGGCCAAGCGGCTGGGCGTCACGGAGAAGACCGTCACCGGCGTCGTGGACCGACTGGAGCGCGAGGGCCACATCCAGCGCGAACGCGGAGAGACCGACCGGCGCGTCGTGCGCTGCCGCCTCACCGACAAGGGCAAGCAGACCTTCGCCAAGCTCGACCGCTCCATGCACCGCGCGATGGGCGTGGTGATGGGCATGCTCGACCCCGAGGACCGCCAGGCCCTCTTCCGCGTCCTGGAGAAGGTGCTCAGCAAGCTGGACACTCCCGCCGCGCCGGACGCCCCCGCGTCAGGAACCTGAAGCCTTCAGCGCCCGTCCGGTGCCCGCGCCCACAACAGGCGCGGGTGCAGGAGCAGCGCGAACGCCTCGCGCACCGTCCAGTACGCCCGGTCCCGCGCGCGCATCCGCCCCGCGATGGGCGCCGGACTCGTGGCCACCTCCAGCCCCTCGCGCCGGAAGCACTGCCGCGCGCGCAGCAGGTGATACGGGTCGGAGACCACCACCACCCGGCGCGCCCCGCGCTCCCGCAGCACGCGCGCGCTGAACCGCGCGTTGCCTTCCGTGGAGTGGCTGTCCTCCTCCAGCACGCACGCGGACGCGGGCACGCCCGCCGCCACCGCCAGCTCGCGCATCACGCGCGCCTCGGATGGCGGATGGGTGCCCACGCCGCCGGACAACAGCAGCCAGGGCGCCACGCCCCGGTGGTACAGCGCCGCCGCCTGCTCCACGCGCGCCATCAACGCACCGGACGGCACACCGCCCGGCAGCACCCGCGCGCCCAGCACCACCAGCGCGTCCGCTTCACCCACGTGCTCGCGGCGGCCGAAGCGGTCCACCCACCAGGCCAGCCCGAACACACCGCCCGTGAGCACGCCCGCGCAGAGGAGCACCGCCCGGCGCGCACGTCCGGGTCGGGGAAGGAGGGCAAGGGGCCGCACCGGCGAGAACCTAGTCCTGCACCGGACATCGCGCTGCCCCGGATACATCTTCACCCAGGCACTGTGTCGGCGATAACAGGTTTCGCAGTGTTCGGGCCGGCGGACGACCCGGTGAATTGTCGCGATGCGTATCGCCCGGAGTGGGGTCTCACGACACAATGCGAAATATGACCCGGCCGGGGTCCGCGTCGAACCCGGAGCGGCCGGTGGGAGGCATACGGATGGATGTCAAAGGCGTCGCATTCCTGGCACGGCAGACCATGGCGGTGCAGGCCTTCGGCGAACCGGCATGGAAGACCTTCCTCGCGGAGCAGGCGAAGCGGGACCCCATCTTCGGACAGCTCATCATGCCCGTGTCGCGCATCCCGGCGGAGGCCTTCCTCCGCCTCAACGAGGCGTTCACCCAGCGCTTCTACGGCGGCGACACCAAGGCCTACTGGCAATACGGCATCAAGTCCGCCGAGTACGCGCTGGGCCAGGGCCAGCTCAAGACGATGTTCGGCAAGGACGACTTCCGCCGCTTCGCCCTGTTCACGCCCGGCATCTGGAAGGGCTACTTCACCGAAGGCGAGCTGACCGCGCAGCTGCAGGGCAACACCGTGGAGCTGCGCATCACCGGCGTGCCCCGGCCGCACGTCTACTTCGAGCTCGCCGTGATGGGCTTCGCCGCCGGCGGCCTCGCGTACCTGAGCGGCCGCAAGGAAATCCACCACGAGGTCATCAAGGGCTTCAGCAAGGGGGACCTGGAGGTCCTCTACCGCTTCACCCTGCCCACCGCCGCCCCGTAGGGACTCAGGGCGCCGCGGCGGCCGTCACGGCCGGAGCCGCGCCGGCGGGAGCCACGACAGGCGTGGGCGCGGGCTCAAGCCGCAGGTCCGCCACCACCGGGTAGTGGTCGGACACGCCCACGCGCAGCACGCGCGTGGACACCGGGGTGAAGGCACCGCACGCCATCACGTAGTCGATGCGCAGCGACGGCAGGAACAGCGGCATCGGGTAGGTGCCCGTCCCGTCGGCGCGGGTGACGCGCGCCACGTCCTGGAGCTGGCGGCGCAACAGGCGCACCGGGCGCGAGTCCGGGTCGTCGTTCAGGTCCCCCATCAAGAGCCGGGGCCTGGGGTCCTTCGCCAGCAGCTGGGAGATGAAGGCGCTCTGGCGCACGCGCGCCGCGCCGTTGAAGGGCCGGCGGATGAGGTGCGTGGCGTAGACGCTCACCTCGCGCCCGTCCACGTCCAGCACGGCGTGCGCCAGCGTGCGCGGCTCCGCGCCCTTCGGCGTGGGCAGCGGGTACTGCGCCAGGGACTCCAGCGGGTAGCGCGACAGCAGCGCGATGCCGTACGCGCCGCCGTACAGCCGCGTGGTGCCGAAGTGCGCGCGGTACTTCAGGCCGGTGAGCGCCGACAGCCGCTCCACCTGGTCCTCGCCGTGCGCGCGCGTGGAGCCCACGTCCACCTCCTGCAGCGCGACGACGTCCGGCCCTTCCTTGCGGATGACCTCCGCCACCTGCTCCAGCCCCTTCAGGCCGGACTGGATGTTGAAGGTCATCACCCGCAGGGCGCCCGGGTCGCGCTTGGGGGCCGCGGCGACGGGCGTGGTGCCCGAGGACAGGGTGGGACGCACCGCGGAACCGGAGGCACAGGCCAGCGATCCCGCGACGAACAATGCGGTCAGGAGGGGGCTTGGTCGCATCAAGGGGGGCGATGGTAGGCCGCCCGCCCTCGCGCTGTCGTCCCGCCTCCCGGGGCACGGCTGGAGAGCAGCCGGGCGCCCAGTCCGGTTCAGCCCTGGCGGGACTGACGGCGGCGGCGCGCGGCCAGCGCCACGAACACGGCGATGAGCGCCGCGGGAGCGCCGGTGGTGGCCACGGAGCAGCCGCCGCCGTCGTCATTGCCCTCATTGGGGCTGGGGTCCTTGCCGCCGGTGATGACGACATCCAGCGTGGCGTTGCCGTGCGCGTCCCCCGTGGCGGCGGTGTCGCCGTTCACGGAGTTGCCCGCGGCGTACACCTTGAGCGTGCCGTTGGTGGCCGGGGCCACCAGCGAGAAGTCGAAGCGCGCCGAACCGCTGGCGAAGGCCTTGGGCAAGGAGTGCGTGAGCTCGCCGTTCAACAGCTTCGTGCCCGAGCCCGCGGTCAGCGACGCGCCGTCCACGCCGCCCGTGGCCACGTTCATGCCCGCCTTCACGCCCGGGCCGCCGGTGATGACCAGCGAGTACTGGCCCGTCTGGCCCGCGGTCAGCGCCGTGGGACCTTCCAGCGTCACGGTGGGGGTGCTCGCCCCGCCGCCGTGGCAGCCGGACGCGGTGCAGGACACGCTCTGCTTGCCGCTGCGCCCGCTCATGCCGGTGGAGTTGGCGAACGCGGAGCCCGCGACAAGGCACACCGCGACCGCGCCGATGGACGGAAGAAAGGACCGCATGGGACGAACCTCCTGGGGGGAAATCAGGAAAGACGAGAAGAGGTCCCCTTGTAGCGCAGCGCGGCGAGGAGTGCAGCAGGCGACACTCCCCTGTGACGCGGGGGCCAGGCGTACCGCGCCCTACAGCCAGGCGAAGGCGTCGTGGAGCGCCTTCTGGCCGCCGTGCTCCAGCACCTGGCCGTGGCAGACGACGACGCGCTCCACGTCCCACTTCAGCGCACGCTGAATGGAGGCGCGCGTGGCCTCCTTGTCCTTCATGAGCAGGCGCTCGAGGACCGTGGGCGCCAGCCGTTTCCAGGCGCGGTTGGCCTTGAGGTACAGGCGCAGGGCCCAGGAGTCCGCGTGGTGGAAGTGGAAGGCCAGGTCGGTGACGAGCAGCGTGCGGCTGGGCCGGTGGAAGAAGAGGAACTCGTTCACCCGGGGCATGCCGCGGATGTGCATCTGGTCCAGCACGGGAGCCCAGGCGGGGTCGGGCGTGTCGTCCAGCTCCTGGTCGATCCTGAGCGCCGGCCGCTTCGCGCGCAGCCCCGCGGGCGCCACCACCCGGGCGTCAGGGAAGGCCGCGGACCAGTCCGGCAGGTTCAGGTGGTGGAAGAGGTTGGGGGCCACGAGGAAGCGCACCGGCCCCAGCGCCTCCACGGCGGCCCGCCGCTCCGGGGTGAAGGCGACGGGCGAGTGCACCCACAGCCCGCCGTCCGGCAGGCGGAGGACCGTCATGCGCCCTCCCAGGTCCAGCCCTCCCACGGAGAAGGCGGCGTCGAACACGTGGACATCGTCGGCGAGCTGGCGGGGCGCGGCGTCAGGGGGCGTGGGCATGGCGGGTCCTCTTCCAAGCATGGCCGACGTCCTGGGGACGCGTCAGGCCTCGGTCCGGCGTTGATTTCCTGAACATCCCATCGTAGGCAACCCCCCTCTTTCCATCCCCAAGCAAGGTGCCCAGCACATGGCCGAGAAGCTCACGCCCCGCGAGAAGGGCTTTTCCGAGTGGTACGTCGACCTGGTCCAGAAGGCGAAGCTCGCCGACTACTCGGACGTGAAGGGCTGCATGGTCATCCGTCCCAACGGCTACGCGCTGTGGGAGAACATCCAGCGGGTGATGGACAAGATGTTCAAGGACACGGGCGTGAAGAACGCCTACTTCCCGCTGCTCATCCCGGAGAGCTACCTCAAGAAGGAAGCCGAGCACGTGGAGGGCTTCAACCCGCAGCTGGCGGTCGTCACGCACGCGGGCGGCCAGAAGCTGGAGGAGCCGCTGGTCATCCGGCCCACGTCGGAGACCATCATCAACCGCAGCTTCTCCAAGTGGATCCAGAGCTACCGCGACCTGCCCCTGCTGGTGAACCAGTGGGCCAACGTGATGCGCTGGGAGATGCGCACGCGCCTGTTCCTGCGCACCACGGAGTTCCTCTGGCAGGAGGGCCACACCTGCCATGAGACGGAGGCGGACGCGGAGGAGCGCACGCTGCAGATGCTGGAGGTCTACCGCACGTTCGCGGAGGACTACATGGCCATGCCCGTGCTGCCGGGGCGCAAGTCGGAGTCGGAGAAGTTCGCCGGCGCGCTGCGCACGTACAGCATCGAGGCCATGATGCAGGACAAGAAGGCGCTCCAGGCGGGCACCAGCCACAACCTGGGCCAGAACTTCGCCAAGGCCTTCGACACCACGTTCCAGGGCCGCGACGGCCGCGTGCACCACGTGTGGCAGACGTCGTGGGGTTCGTCCACGCGCCTCATCGGCGGGCTCATCCTCACGCACTCGGATGACTCGGGCCTCATCGTGCCGCCGAAGATCGCCGCCACGCACGTGGTCATCATCCCCATCGTGGGCAAGGCGACGGACGTGGAGAAGACGCAGGTGCTGGAGAAGTCGCACGCGCTGGCCGCGGACCTGCGCAAGGCGGGCCTGGGCGTGGTGGTGGACGACGACGAGAGCAAGGGCCCGGGCTTCAAGTACAACGAGCACGAGCTCATCGGCACGTGTCTGCGCATCGAGCTGGGGCCCAAGGACCTGGCCAAGGGTTCGTGCGTGATGGTGCGCCGCGACCTGCGCCAGAAGGAGTTCGTGCCGCTGGACGAGGCCGCCGCCAAGGCCCAGACGATGCTGGACCAGATGCAGAAGGACCTGTTCCAGAAGGCGAAGGACTTCCGCGACTCGCACACCTTCGAGGTCAACTCCTACGAGGAGATGAAGGCGCGCGCGGAGGACGGCTTCCTGCTGGCGCACTGGGACGGCGACCCGAAGACGGAGGCGCGCATCAAGGAGGAGACGGGCCTCACCACCCGCTGCCGCCCGTTCAGCCTCAAGCAGGAGCCGGGCAAGTGCGTGATGACCGGCAACCCGTCGCAGGGCCGCATCGTGTTCTCCAAGGCGTACTGAGGAAGTCCCGGCGCGCGTTCATCGCGCCGCGCCCGCGGGGCTGGGAGGCGACTCCCGGCCCCGCTGTCTTTTCAGCCTGTCAGCTCGCCGCGAGCAGGCCGCGCTTCCTGGGCAGGAAGGTGGCCACCGGCTCCGGCTTGCCCGCGACGGGCAGCGGGGCGGCGGCCTCGAAGTCGAAGCTGTCCAGACAGCGCTCACGCGTGGCTTGGGAGACGAGCACCGCGGCGCCGACCTTCTTCGTCAGGCCCTCGATGCGGCTGGCCAGGTTCACCGCGTCGCCGATGACGGTGTATTCGCGGCGCTGTTCGCTGCCCACGGCGCCCACCACCACGCGGCCGGTGTGCACGCCCACGCCGATGTTGAGGGGAAATTCGCCCCGGGCGGCGCGCTCCTGGTTGAGCGTGTCCAGCGCCTCCAGCATGGCCAGCGCGCACGACACGGCGGCGGCCGGGTGGCCGGGCTGATCCAGGGGCGCGCCGAAGTACGCGAGGATGCCGTCGCCCATGAACTTGTCGAGCGTGCCGCCGTGGCGGAACACCACCTCCACCATGCGCGACAGGTACTCGTTGAGCAGCGCCACCACCTGGGGGCTGTCCATCCGGTCCGACAGCGAGGTGAAGCCGCGGATGTCGGAGACGAGCAGCGTCACCTCGCGGTGCTCGCCGGCCTCGCCATCCGTGCCCTTCTCCGAGATGCGCCGCGCGACCTCCGGGGAGAAGAAGCGGCCCAGCCGCTCGCGCTGCATCTCCTCGCGCACCACGTCCGTCACCAGCCCCAGCACCGTGCGGCTGATGAAGAAGGCCACCGACGACGCGAGCACCATCACCAGCACCAGGCCGGGCAGGAACTCGGAGGCGGGCAGCCCCGCGCCCAGCGTCAGCATGGCCACCGCGGCGATGCCCAGCGCCGTGGCCGCCGCGACGATGAGCCGCGACAGCGTCACCATGGACACGATGACCACCAGCACCAGGTACACACCCATGGTGAGCAGCGCGATGGCCACGCCGTTGGCGGAGCCCCGGATGGACCACTCCTGCAGGAAGTAGATGAGCGGCATGTCCAGCAGCGCCACGCCCAGCGCCGGCCGCCGCAGCAGGTCCGGCACCCGGCGCGCGCCCGCCCACAGCAGCAACGCCAGCACGATGTAGCCGCCCAGCACGCCGCGCGACACGTTCCAGTCATCCAGCACGGCCAGCGCCAGCCACGCCGCGGTCGCGCCCATGCGCGTCACATTGAGCCAGGAGCCGACGTCCGCGCGCCATTCGTCCAGGCGCCTTTGCAGGGTGGACTCGACACGAAAGCGAGAAAGCAGGGACCGCATGTATCAGGGAGGCTACCCCACGCGCGGAGCCCTCTCCAGGCAGGGTCCCCCTGCGTTAGGGTCCTGGCGCATGGCGAGCATCGGGCACGTGGCGGTGGGCATGGCGCTGGGGCGTTTCGAGGCGGGGGCGGGTGCACCCTGGCGGCGGCGGGTGGCGGAGATGGCGTTCCTGTCGCTGCTCGCCCTGCTGCCGGACGCGGACGTGGTGGCGTTCGCGCTGCGCATCCCCTACGCGGCGACGTGGGGACACCGCGGTGCGTCGCACTCGTTCGTCTTCGCGGCGGGGGTCGCGCTCGCGGTGGCGGCGCTGGCCCGGTGGAAGGGGGAGCCCGCCACGCGCTGGGGCCTGCTGGCGCTCGTGGCGGTGGGCAGCCACGGCATCCTGGACACGCTCACGGACGGCGGGCTGGGCGCGGCCCTCTTCTGGCCCTTCTCCAACGCGCGCATCTTCGCCCCGGTGCGGCCGCTGCCGGTGGCGCCCATTGGCGCGGGCATGCTGTCCGCGCGCGGGCTGTACGTGAGCGGCGTGGAGTTCCTCGTGTTCCTGCCCGCGTGGCTCTACGCCCTGTGGCCCCGGAAGGCGCGCGCGGCACGGAGCGTCCAGGTTCCCTGAAGCGGGTCTTCCAGGAGGTCTTCTCACGATGCGCCTGTTCACCGCCGTCACGCTGGGAGACGCCCTCACCGCCGAAGCCGAGCGGGGCATCGAGCGCCTGCGCGCCCTCGCCCCGGACGCGAAGTGGGTGCGGGTGGAGGGCGTGCACCTGACGCTGCTGTTCCTGGGGGACGTGGACGAAGGCCGCCTGCCGGAGCTGCGCGACGCACTGGAGCCGGTGGGGCTGTACCACGCGCCGTTCGTGCTGTCGGTGGCGGGAGGCGGGACGTTCGGTCCGCCGTCCCACCCGCGCGTGCTCTGGGCGGACGTGCGCGGGGACATCGCGGCGCTGAAGGCGCTCCAGGCGGACGTGGCCCGCGCACTGGAGCCCCTGGGCTTCACGTCCGAACATCCCGAGTACACCGCGCACCTGACGCTGGCCCGCGCGAGGCCTCCACGCGGGGACGCGGCGCTGGCGGCGTGTGCTCGCGAGCTGCAGGGCGCGTCGTGGGGCGAGGGGCGCGTGGACCGGTTGGTGCTGTTCGAGAGCACGCGCGGCCACTACGTGCCGCGGCTGGAGGTGCTGTTGGAGCGCGACGCGTGAAACGCCTCAGCAGGCGCGCAGCGACTCCGCGACGGGCACGGCCGCCGGCAGCGTGACGGTGAGCAGCGTGCCCCGGCCCTCGCGGCTCTCCGCGCGCAGCGTGCCGCCCAGGCCGGTGACGATGGTGTGGCTGACGGACAGGCCCAGGCCGGTGCTGTTGGGGCGCGCGGTGGCGAAGGGCTCGAAGATGTGCGCGAGCACGTCCTGGGACAGGCCCTTGCCGGAGTCCTGCACCTCCACCACCACCTCGCCGTCCTCGCTGGTGTAGGCCGCCACGCGCAGCACGTTGTGCGCGGCGTCCTGGGTGTCCATCTGCTGCAGGCCATTGAGCAGCAGGTTGAGGAAGAGCTGGGTGAGGCGCGCCTCGTCCGCGTCCACCGTGGGCATGTCGTGGAAGTCCCGCTCCAGCCGCGCGCGGTGCTGCAGTTCGCCGCGCAGCAGCTTGAGCGCGTTCTCCAGCACCGGCTGCACGGCCACGCGGGCGCGGTGCTCCGGCGGCTTGCGCGACAGCGTGCGCAGGTCCTGCACGATGTGCTTGAGCCGGGTGGCGCCTTCCACCGTCTCGCTGAGCGCCTCCAGCATGTCCTCCAGGTCCGCGCGCTTCACCGGCGTGCCCTGGAGCAGCGGCTGCTTCAGGCGGTCCATCTCCTCGCGGATGTACGAGAGGTTCGCCAGCACGAAGGCCAGCGGGTTGTTCATCTCATGGCCCACCGCCGCCGCGAGCGAGCCCAGCGCGGACAGCCGGTCCGCCTGGAACAGCCGCGCCTCCATCTGCTTGCGCAGCGTCACGTCGCGCACGAACACGCGCAGGCCCGGCGGGTCCCACAGCTGCGCGACGGTGAGCTCCCAGTAGCGGCCGTCCAGGTGCACCGTGGGCGCGGGCTCTCCCGGGGGCGAGCCCCGCCACGCCCAGGTGAGCGCCGCGTGCACCAGCGGGTGTCCGGCGCCCTTCTCCACCAGGTCCTGGAACGCCACGTGGGTGGCGGGGTTCGCGTACCGCAGCTCCCCGTCCATGCCCAGCTCCAGCAGCGGCTCCGGGTGCAGCAGCGGGAACGACGCCAGCCGGTACAGGGGGTCTTCCAGCGCGCGCAGGCCGCTGACGTCGCGCACCAGCAGGCCCATCCGCACGCCCGTGTCCCCGGGCGAGGGCGCGCAGGGCGTGATTTCGGCCGCGTAGACGCGCTCGTCGCCGTTCACGGTGAGCCGGTACTCCAGCCGTCCGTCGGAGCCGCCACGGAGCACGGCCTGGAGCAGGGACATGAGCGGCTTGCTCTCCGCGGTGCCCAATATCTCCTCGAGCTTGCGCCCCTCCGCGCCGCGCATGTCGCGGCCGAAGGCGCGGCCGGACGGGGACCACAGCCGCAGGCAGCGCCCTTCCGCGTCCAGCTCACCGGCCAGGTACTCCGCGGCCGCCGACGGGCGCGGGGTGGTCACGGGCGCGTTGGGGCCGGGCGAGCGCACGAAGCCCTCCACCCGGAAGGGCCCCATGAGCATCTCCAGGCCCGCGCCGTCGGTGTTCATCCGGGTGAGGACGGAGATGAGCGCCTGCGCGTCCGCCTCCGGCATCTGCTTCGTGAGGATGAGGCCGTCGGCGAGCGTGGGGATGGTGAAGAGGAACGGCATGAGCTGCGGCGCGTCCGTGCCCACGTACGTCGTCAGCGTGGCGCGCATGGCGTGCGCATCCATGTGGTTGCAGAACAGCGCGCACAGGTCCGACTCGCCACGCAGCACCGCGTCCAGCGCCTTGCGGTAGGTGCCCAGGAAGCGCTGCTCGGAGAAGAGCGTGTCGGGGCGCAGGCCCAGCGACTCCAGGTGGCGCACCGGCAGCAGGTGCCCGCCGGTGGAGCGCGGCGCCACCCACGCCACGCGCTTGCCCTGCAGCGTCTCCAGCGTCAGCGGCGCGTCCGAGCGGCAGATGAAGGCGGCGTGGTAGTGGTAGCTCCCCGAACGCACCGCGCGAAGCACCGCGCGCGCCTGCGGCTCGAAGGCGTCGCACTGCTCGGCGGTGCCCCACGCCATCTCCACGCGGCCCGACGCCAGCTCCGCCTCGAGCATCTCGTAGGTGGGCGCCATGGACATCACCACCGTGCGGCCCATCCGCTCCGACAGCGCCCGCGCGAACAGCTCCACGCGCACGTGCTCCCGTACCTCGCCCAGGGTCGGGTAGAGCAGGCAACGGATGGGAGCGTTCGATGCGGTCACGACGAATTCCTCCGATGGGCCCCCTCTCCCGCACGCACGGACTGCCGGCTCGCGGGTGCTCCATCCCTACCTGAAAATTTCCTACATTGCCACATTATTCTGGAATCGCTGTAATAAGTAGATTCCCCAGGTTTACCACGCTCTGACCCAGGGTCGAGAGAGACCGGGCGCACGGTGTGTGAAATCCAGCTCTGTCGGGCCTGGCACCGGGGCTGCACTGGGGGTGGGTGGACGGCTGCAACCCCTGGAAGGAGCGAGCGAATGACCCGGATCGTGAGGGGGCTGTGGCTGCTGGCCCTCGTGCTGGTGGGGGCGGCGTGGCTGGTGGGCCGCGAGACACAGGCGGCGCCGCGCGTGACGGAGGGCGTGGCGGCGAAGGTGCGGACGGGGGACGTGGTGTTCCAGACGTCGGGATCACGCCAGTCGAAGGCCATCCAGGTGGCGACGCACAGCCCGCTGTCGCACGTGGGGCTGGTGGAGGTGACACCGGAGGGGGCGTTCGTGGTGGAGGCCGTGCAGCCGGTGAAGCGCACACCGTTCGCGCAGTGGAAGGCGCGCGGGGTGAAGGGGCGGCTGTTGGTGATGCGGCCGCAAGGGGTGGATGACGCGGCGAAGGCGCGGGCGGTGGTGGAGGCGAAGCGGCACCTGGGCAAGCCGTACGACGCGCTCTTCGGGTGGGGGGACGAGGCGATGTATTGCTCGGAGCTGGTGCGCAAGGCGTACGCGGCGGGAGCCGGCGTGGAGTACGGCAGGATGGAGCGGCTGGGCGACCTGGACGTGGCGGGCCTGAAGCGGGAGATCGCGGAGCGCTACCGGGGTCCGGTGCCGGTGGACCTGGAGCTGGTGACGCCAGCGAGCCTGGCGGCGGATGCCCGGCTGGCGGTGGTGTATTCGGATTTCTCCGAGGCGCGCTGAGGCCGGGTCATCCCTTGAGGAATCAAGAGGGCGGCCGAGGACTCACACGCGGGGAGAAGGGCCGGTAGGATGGGGGCATGAAACGCCTTCTTCTGCTGCTGCCGTTGGTCGCCCTCGCGGGCTGCAAGGATCCCCAGGACGGGGTGAAGGTCACGGTCACCTACGCGAACTTCGTTCCGGCGTGCGTCCGCGTGACGGCTCAAAATGGGGACAGTGGGGACACGCTCTCCACCGAAGTGGCGGTCAAGGAATACGGGACGGACAAGCCGGCCAAGACCCCGGTGGTGGTGGGCATCCGGGTACCTGATGGCTGGGGGACCCAGCTCAAGGTGACGGCGGAGGGCCTGGAGCGGGCATCCGACAACAGCGCGTGCGGCGGGAAGACGGTCGACACCCGCACGCAGGGCCTGGTCATTGAAAAGGGGAGCGCGGACAAGGGGACTCCCCAGGAACTGGCCCTGGCCCTGACGGCGACGGACGCGGACGGCGACGGCTATGTCGCCACGACGAATGGCTCGGACTGCATCGACACGGCAGGCGTTGGAGCGGGGATCAACCCCAGCGCCGCGGAGCTGTGCAACGACGTGGACGACAACTGCGACGGCAACAAGGATGAGGACTTCGCCATTGGCTCCGCGTGCACCAGCCCGGAGGGTTGCGCAAGCGTTCGCAGCTGCAACGTCAATGACCGCACGACGTTCGCATGCATCGCACCGGCAGTGACCAACGCATGGGTGGATGCGGATCGGGACCAGCACGGAGACGCGAAGCAGGGTCAGGTGGTGGTTTGCAGCGCGACCCTTCCGCCGGACCGTCTGGCGCTCTCCTCTCCCCATGACGACTGCGACGACAACGACACCAACGTGCATCCCGGCGCTAACGAGCGCTGCAACACGGTCGACGACAACTGCAATAACATCACGGATGAAGGCTTTGCCGTGGGCGTGACCTGCTTCGAGTCAGGCGTCCAGTGTGATGGCACCCAGCAATGCAATGACGCGCAAAACGGCGTCGTCTGCAAGCCGACGGGGCAGGTACCGACCTGGTACCCCGACCAGGACGAGGACATGCATGGACAAGCGGATGCAGGCATCGTCCGCTGCCCGTCGCCTGGCGCGGGCTACATCATCGATGCGGGCAGGGACTGCGACGATGGCAACCCCTTCATCCATGGGGATGCCCCGGAGCTGTGTGACAGCCAGGACAACAACTGCAATGGGGTCACGGACGAGAATAGTGTCTGCCCCTCGGGCGGTCCCAGCTGGGCCATGCAAGTCGTGGGAGATGACACCGACCGCACCTGGTTCGGTGTCTCCACCTATGGAGACGGGGGCGTCTGGATTGTCGGCAGCGACGGAGGCCGTGCGGTCAAGGAGCCCTCGCTGGCCGGGTTCAACCAGCTCCAGGGGACGTGTACTGACGGAAGCACGCCCCAGGTGCTCCCCAGTGTCTGGGCGGATCCCACGAGCGGAACCGCCTATATTGGCAGGGACGAGGGACAGCTCATCGTCCAGCGGCCCGACAGTGCCGACTGTATTCCGAGGACGCCTGTCAACGTCGCCAATGCTGTCACCCGGGGGGTGATGGGCTTCGCCACAGCGGATGGAGGGGTCAACGTTCTTGGCGTAGGCCGGAAGGGCACCTCGAATGATGGCTTCACGCTGCAATGGGATGGTGGCACCGACACCGTGAGCGCCCAGAACCGCAAAGACACCATTCTGTCAGGCGTGCATGGCCGTTCAGAGGGGCTCCTCTTCTCCGTGGGTGTCGACAACTCCGGAAAGGGCGTCATTTATCGATACGCCCCTGGCGTCAATCCGCCCAATGACTGGGGCAAGGAAACGGGCATTCCCAACGTCGGTGAATTGACCGCTGTCCATGTCGTCAACAGCAAGCTGGCCTACGCGGTGAGCGCCAGTGGCGAGTTGTTGCGATGGAACGGGAGCACGTGGACGGTCGTCTCCGGTACGCCCGGAGGTAGCTACACGGGCGTGCTGGCCTTCGGAACAAACTCCATCTACATCACCACCGCCGCAGGCACCGTCCTTCGCTACAACGGATCTTCCTGGTCCACCGAGTCAGGTGGGGGCAGCAAGTACGGCATCACGGGCCCGAGCCCTGACAACATCTGGATCGTCGGCCGGTTCGGACAGGTGACCCACTATCCATCCTGGCCCGCCGCGCCCCCGCCTCCGTGACGAACCGGCTCACGGTGGGGCTTCGCGCCCCACCGTGACGCCGTGCCTCAGCGCTTCACCCGCAGGACCTGGAACCCCTTCCCTCCGGTTCCGAAGCCCTTCAGGTTCTCCGCCCGCACCACCAGGTCTCCGTTGGGCAACACGCCCCAGACCTCCGCTCGGGCCAGGGACGTGCTCGTGGCCCGCTCGAATCTCCGGGCCTCCAGCCACGCCACGCCGTCCGTGCTCGTGAACAGCCGCGCGTACACGTCCGACGCGGGCTGCACGTCCCCCACGTCCGCCCTCGCCGTTCCCAGCACGAAGCCGCCTCCCGTCAGCGCGTTCAGCGAGTACGCCGGACCCGGCAATGTCATCAGCGCGTCCACCCTGCTGCTCGCGTACACGCGCAAGAGCTTCGGGTGCTCCGGCTCGTAGAGCGTGGACTGGCCCAGCAGTAGCTCCCCTCCCGCCAGCACCTCGCCCGTCACCGCGTTGGCCGCGTAGCCGTCCATCACCTTCGTCCAGGTGCGGCCTCCGTCCGTGGAGCGCTTCACCGCCGCCTGCGCGCTGCTGCTCCCGAACGTGGCCCACAACACGCTCCGCGTCGCATCCGCGTACAGCGCCGTGCCGTGCCGGTGGTCCTGGAACGTGGCCCGCACCGCCCATGTCGCCCCGCCGTCCGTGCTCGCCCACAGGCGCAGCGGCGTGTTCGCGGAGGTGAACGTCTGGTACTCCAGGAAGAACACCGTGTTGCCCAGCTCCGCGAAGCTCGCTGCCGACATCGCGCGGTAGCTCCCCAGCGCGGCCACGTCCGCCCACGTCGCCCCTCCGTCCGTCGAGCGCTCCAGGTGGTAGCTGCCGCTGCGGCTCATCTGCGCCAGCAGCGTCCCGTCCTTCAGCATCGCCATCACCCAGAACGACGCCCCGCCCAGCCCCTGCCCTCTCGCGCTGAAGGTGCGCCCACCATCCGTGCTCGCCCACAGCTTCGAACGGCTCCCGTCCAGCGCCAGCGCGTACACCGTGCCCGCGCCGTCCACCGCCAGCACCTCGTGCGTCGTGTTCGTGAACACCGGCTCCAGCGTCACCGGGCCCTGCACCCCGCCATCGACCGGCGGTGTCCCCGCGTCCACGCCGCCATCCGAGCCCGCATCCGGCATCCCCGCGTCCACGCCGCCATCCGTGCCCGCATCCGGCGTCCCCGCATCCGGCGCGCTCCCGCCATCCGGAGTCCCGGCGCCACCGTCAATCCCGCCACCGCCGCCATCCGAAGTCCCGCCGTCCTGACCGGAGCCACCGCCTCCTTCCGGCTGGCGCGGCAGGGCCACGCGCATCACCCGGCCGCTGGAGTTCGCGTCCACCGCGTCGCCGTAGAAACACGGCACCTCCGTGACGCTGTCCGGCAGCACGTCCAGCGTGCTCAGGTAGCCCTTGAAGCTCGTGCGCGAATCCAGCGTCACCGGGTCGCTGAACGCTCCGTTGCGCAGCACCCGCACCTGGATTTCGTAATCCGTCGCCGTCTGGAAGTGATTGTAGAAGACATACAGCGCATCCCCGATGCGCGTGACCGCGGGCTGCAACGCCCAGTCCGGCGTCCCCTCCACCAGGATGCGCGAGCCGAAGGACGTCCCGTCGAAGCGCCGGTAATACAGCCGCTCCGTCTCATCCTTGTAGACCAGGTGGATGCCGCCCTTCCCGTCCTCCACCGCGCTCAGCGCCGCGCCATGGTAGATGCCGTCGGAGAACGCGTCACGCTGCGGCCCCCACGTGTCCAGCGGATCCGCGGCGTCACGCACCCGCAACCGCGTGGGCTCGAAGCCGTCATGCATGGCCCAGAAGAAGACGAGCTTCGACCCCACGCTGAGCAGCCGCCCTCCCCCCCGCTTCCGCGTGCGCCCCAGGTCCGGCTGCCGCTGGAAGCTGGCGCCACCGTCCGTGGACACCGCCACCACCGCCGTGGCGCCGCCGTCCGACTCCAGCCGGAACGCCTGCACCCACAGCCGCCCTTTCGAGTCCCTCGCCAACAGCGCCCGCGAGTACGCCGTGGTGCTGTCCGCGTTGAACACCCGCACCGCCGGCTCCGGCGTCCAGGTGTCTTGCGCCTCGTCGTAGCGCCACCACTGGAAGTACACGTCGTGCCGCGACGACGCCGCCAGCGATGGCGCCTCGTACGCGTAGACGACCGCCACGTCCCGCCCCACCGCGACCAGCTCCGCGCGGTCATGGTGCGACGCATCCGGTTGGATCTCCGCCAGCTTCGTGAAGCCCTGGAACCCGTCCTCGGAGCGGAAGAGGTTCAGCCCCTCTCCTTCCGCCCCCTGCTGCTGGATGGCCAGGAGCCACGTGGGCGCATGCCCATTGCCCGTCTCGATCCGCACCGCATGCCGATGCGCCGGCAGCGTCAGGGCATTGCCCCCGCCCGCCGGCACCATGGGCACCCCACCCGCCGCCACGACCGTGGTCAGCAGGGCTCCCACCCAGGACATCATGTGATTTGCGCCCCCTGTCGTATCCCCGCCCGAAAGGTAGGGACGGGTGACATGGGAGCAATCGGGTGGGCGGAATCCGGCGGAGGCGGACCCGGAGGGCCCGACACTCTCCACGCGAAAGGTGAACACACCCACACCGCGCGACGCCCCCCAAGGCTCTTGAGAGTCGTGGGAGCGTCGCGTCAGTGCATTGCGACTACTTCGCCTTGCGACGGCGCGGGGCGGGGGTGCCCGCGTCGGTGCCCGTGCCCGTGCCCGCGTCCGCGCTCTCGAGCGTGCCCGCGTCCGCGGCCGTGCCGGCGTCCGGCGTGGCCGTGGTGACGGCCGGGGGCGGGTTCACCAGCTTCAGCGAGGTGAGGAACGCGTCCGCCGTGGTGTTGGGGTGGTTGGGGTTGTAGATGACGAGCAGCGTGTACAGGCGCGGGCCCACCAGGAAGTTGCGCGCCTTGATCTCACCGACGACCGGCGAGCTGACCGTGTAGGACTTGCCGGGGTAGCCATCCAGGGTGACGTCGGCCTCTTCCTTGATGGTGCCCTGGACCTGCTTCACCAAGCCGTCCTTGCCCTCGTTCAGCAGGGCTTCCGGAGGACGGCTCGCCACCAGCTTCTCCGGGTAGTCCGCGGTGCTGATGGAGTAGATGGTGCCGTCCTCGGTGCGCGAGGAGAAGGCCGCGGTGTTCACCGTGTTGGCGCCCAGCGGGACCGCCTTGCGCTCCACCTGGGGCTCCGTCGGCATGCCGATGGTGAAGCCTTCCGTCGCCTCGTAGGGCTTGAAGGCCGGACCGGCGGCCGCGGCGGTGCCGTCCGCACCCGGGACGGGCTCGTTGGGCACGTCCTCGATGGTGGAGGTCGCCTGGCCGCCACCGGAGCTGCCCGAGGAGGAGCCGTCGGTCTTCTGCTGGTTGGCGCACGCGCCGGCGATGAGCGCGAGGGTGGTGAGCGAGGCAAGAAGGAGGCGGGACAACGGGCGCATGGGCACGCTTCCTGAAAGGGAAGTGGAAGAAAACGGGGTGTCCTGTCGGACGCTAGACGAAGTGCTCCGCCGCTGACTACCCGAGTTTCGACGCAGCGCGAGCAACTTGCCCGCGCCCCGCCCCCGGAAGCGTCCGGGGGCGGACAACGCACCGGGGGCCGGAAAGTCGGCGCGGGAGGGCTATTCGCCCAGGTACGCGCGCCGAATCTCGGCGCTCTCCAGCAGCGCCTTGCCCGGGCCGGCCATCACCACCTCGCCCGTCTCCAGCACGTAGCCGTAGTGGGCGGCGTTGAGGGCCAGGTGCGCGTTCTGCTCCACCAGGAGCACGCTGACGCCGGTGGCGTTCACCTCGCGCAGCGTGCGGAAGATGGTCTCCGTCACCTGCGGCGCCAGGCCCAGGGACGGCTCGTCCAGGAGCAGCAGCTGCGGCTTGCTCAGGAGCGCCCGGGCAATGGCCAGCATCTGCTGCTCGCCGCCGGACAGCGTGCCCGCCAGTTGCCGCTGGCGCTCCCGCAGCACCGGAAAGAGGCTGAACCCCTTGTCCATGTCCAGGCGCACCTGGGCGGTGTCCTTGCGCAGATACGCACCCAGCTCCAGGTTCTCGTACACGGTGAGGTTGGGGAAGATGCCCCGCCCCTCCGGCGCGTGCGCCATGCCGCGCGGCACCAGCTGGTGCGCCTTCAGGCCCGTGATGTCCTGCCCCGCGAGCGTGATGCGGCCCGCGGACGGCTTGAGCATGCCGCTCACCGCGCGCAGGGTGCTCGTCTTGCCCGCGCCGTTCGCGCCGATGAGGGCCACCATCTCGCCCTTGCCCACCGTCAGCGACACGCCCCGGAGCGCCTGGATGGCGCCGTAGCGGACCTGGATGCCCTCCACCGACAACAGCGGCTCGAACGCGCGCCGCTCGCCCAGCACCTTCACCGGCTCGCTCACGCCGCGCCTCCGTGGGACTCCAGGTAGCTGTCGCCCAGGTACGCCTCGATGACCTTGCGGTCGCTGCGCACCTCCGCCGGAGCGCCGCGGGCAATCGTCTCGCCGTGGTCCAGCACGGTGATGCGCTCGCAGATGCCCATCACCAGCTTCATGTCGTGCTCGATGACCAGCACCCCCAGCGAGAACTCGTCGCGCAGCCGGCGGATGAGCACCATCAGGTCCGCCTTCTCACGCGTGTTCATGCCCGCCGCGGGCTCGTCCAGCAGCAGCACCTTGGGGCGCGTGCCCAGCGCGCGGGCGATCTCCAGCCGGCGCTGCTCGCCGTAGGGGAGGTTCCTGGCCTCCTCGTCGCGGCGGTGCGACAGGCCCATCACCTCCAGCAGGTGCTCCGCCTGGCGCGTCAGCTCGCGCTCCTCGGCCTGGAAGCCGGGGGTGAGCAGCAGCGCGCGCCACCAGTCGCGGTAGTTGCGCATCGCCGTGCCCGCCTTCGCGGCGAGGCCCAGGCGCACCGGGTGCAGCCCCCCCTGCGCGCGGCAGGCCACCTTCACGTTGTCCAGCGCGGTCAGGGCGCGGAACAGGCGGATGTTCTGGAACGTGCGCGCGAGGCCCAGGTGGTTGATCTGATGCGGCACCCAGCCGTTCACCCGCTGCCCGGCCACGCGCACCTCGCCCTCGGTGGGCTGGTACACGCCGGTGAGCACGTTGAACGCGGTGGACTTGCCCGCGCCGTTGGGACCAATCAGGCCCAGCAGGTCGCCCTGGCGCACGGTGAGGTTGAAGTCCGTGAGGGCCTTGAGGCCCCCGAAGCGGATGCTCACGCCGGACGCCTGGAGCAGCGCGTCGCCAGAACCCGGGGCCGAAGCAATGGCGGCGCTCATGACAGCCCCTTCTTCTTCCGGGGAAACCACCGGGGCAGCACGTCCCAGAGCTCCTTCGTGCCGAACAGGCCCTGCGGCCGGGCCAGCATCAGCACCACCAGCAACAGGCCGTACACGGGCATGCGGATCTGATCCACCTTCTGCGCCAGGCTGCCCTCCGCGCCCAGCACGCCGAACAGCGAGCGCAGGCCTTCCGGCAGCAGCGTGAGGAAGATGGCCGCGACGATGGCGCCCGTGCTGGAGCCCAGGCCGCCCAGCACCACCATGACGACGACCTCCATGGACTTCACGAAGGTGAACGAGCCCGGGTTGATGATGGGCACGAAGTGGGCGAACAGGCCGCCCGCGATGCCCGCGAAGAACGACGAGATGACGAACGCGCGGACCTTGTAGCCGGTGGTGTCCACGCCCATGGCCTCCGCGGCCACTTCGTCCTCGCGGATGGCCCACAGGCTGCGGCCGTGGCTGGAACCCGCGATGCGCCGGGCCACCAGCACCACCAGGAAGACCCAGAAGTACACCATGGCCACGCTGGAGTACTGCGGGATGCCGGACAGGCCCAGCGCGCGGCCGAAGGCCTCCGTGTTCTGCACCACCACGCGGATGATTTCACCGAAGCCCAGCGTCACGATGGCCAGGTAGTCCCCGCGCAGCCGCAGCGACGGCAGGCCCACCAGGAACCCGCACAGCGCCGCGCAGGTGCCGCCCGCGAGCAGCGCCACGGTGAAGAGCACCTGGTCGCTGGCGGCGACGGGCAGGAAGGACAGCGCCACCTCCTTGAGCTCCAGCGACGTGACGCCCGCGATGTACGCGCCCACGGCCATGAAGCCCGCGTGGCCAATGGAGAACTGGCCCGTCATGCCGTTCACGATGTTGAGGCTCACCGCGAGGATGATGTTCACCCCCACCACGGACAGCAGGTACGTGGCGAAGGGGGACGTGCCCAGCAGCGCCTCCGCCAGCGCCAGCACCGGCAGCGCGATGAGCACCGGCAGGATGCCGCGCAGGGCCGGGGGCACGCGGCCCACGTCATCGTCGGACAGCGTCGTCACTCCACCCGGGGCCGCCATCAGACCTTCTCCGCCGTGACGCGGCCGAACAGGCCACCCGGCTTCACCAGCAGCACCAGGATGAGGAAGCCGAAGGCCACCGCGTCACGCCAGGTGCTGGCCGCGTAGCCCACCACGAACTCCTCCACCAGGCCCAGGAGCAGCGCGCCCACCACGGCGCCCGGCACGTTGCCGATGCCGCCGATGACCGCCGCCACGAAGGCCTTGAGGCCCACGTACAGGCCCATGAGCGGACTCACGGACGTGTCCTTGATGGCGTAGAGCAGGCCCGCGCCCGCCGCCAGCGCGCTGGAGAGCATGAACGTCAGCGCGATGATGCGGTCGGTGGGGATGCCCATCAGCGCCGCGGTGCGGTGGTCGTAGGACACCGCGCGCATCGCCTTGCCGAAGCGCGTGCGGTACACGAGGAACTGGAGCGCGGCCATCAGCCCCACTGCGATGAGGAAGCTGATGACCTGCCAGTTCCACACCACCACGTCGCGGTCCCCGATGATGAACCACTCGCTGGGGACGATGACCTCCGGGAAGGCCCGGGGGGACGCGCCCGGCAGGAAGCCGATGTCCAGCTGGAAGCCGTACGACAGCGCGAACGAGATGCCGATGGCGGTGATGAGCGCCGTGAGGCGCGGCTTCTCACGCAGCGGCCGGTAGGCGAAGCGCTCGATGAGGAAGCCGAGGATCGCGCACCCCACCATGGCCACCGCGAAGATGACGACCACGCCCCACAGGGAACGCTGCGCCTGACGCCCGAGGGCGAAGGCGGTCGCGTAGCCCATGTAGACGCCGACCATCATCACGTCGCCGTGGGCGAAGTTGATGAGCTTGAGGACGCCGTACACCATCGTGTAGCCCAGCGCGACCAGGGCGTAGATGGTGCCGGCGGCCAGACCGTTGATGAGGTGCTGGAGGAGCTGCGACATGTGCCGGGGGTGGCCCTGGACTACGGAGAGATGGTGGTGACGTAGGTGGACTTGCCGTCCGCGACCTTCAGCACCACGGCGGACTTCACCGCGTTGCGCTTGTCGTCCAGCGTGATGTTGCCCGCCACGCCGGGGAAGTCCTTCGTCTTCGCGATGGCCGCGCGCAGGGCCGGGCCGCTGGTGTCCGGGGCGTTCTTGAGCGCCTCGATGGCGACGCGCGCGGCGTCATACGCCAGCGCCGCGAGCGCGTCCGGCACCGCGCCGTTGTAGTCCGCCTTGTAGTCCGCGATGAACTTCTTCACGCGCTCGTCCGGGTTGTCCGGCGAGTAGTGGTTGGAGAAGTAGCTGCCGTCGATGGCGCTGCCGCCCAGTTCGAAGAGCTTCTCGGAGTCCCAGCCGTCGCCGCCCATCAGCGGCACCTTCAGGCCCAGCTCACGCGCCTGGCGGGCGATGACGCCCACCTCGCTGTAGTAGCCCGGCACGTAGATGCCTTCCGGCTGCGTCTTCTTGATGGCGGTCAGCTGCGCGCGGTAGTCCGTGTCGCCCTGGCTGTAGCTCTCCGTGACGGTGATCTTCCCGCCCATCTCCGCGAACTTCTGGCGGAAGACCTCCGTGAGGCCAATGGAGTAGGCGCTCTTGTTGTCCTGGAGCACCGCGACCTTGTTGAGCTTGAGGTTCTCCCGCGCGAACTTCGCCATCACGAAGCCCTGGAACGGGTCGATGAAGCAGACGCGGAAGATGTTGTCGCCCTTCTCCGTCACGGAGGGGTTGGTGGACGACGGGGTGATCATGGGCACGCCGGCCGCCTGCGCCTTCTCCGCCATGGCCAGGGAGCTGGACGAGGCCACCTCGCCCAGGATGAGCACCACCTTGTCCTGGGTGATGAGGCGGGTGACGGCCTGCGCCGCCTCCTCGGGCTTGCTCTGGTCGTCGTACACGCGCACGACCAGCTTCTTGCCCTTCACGCCGCCAGCCGCGTTGGCTTCCTTCAGCGCCAGCGCGATGCCGTTGCGGCTGGAGATGCCGAACGTCGCCTGGCCGCCCGTCAGCGCGCCCACTTCGCCCAGCACGATGACGTCGCTCCCCGCCGGAGGCGTGCCGCCACCCTGCGCGGTGGCCGGGGCCTGCGCCGCGGGCGCGCCTCCCGCCTCTCCCGTGGGCTGCGTCTTCTTCTCGCAGGCGGCCGCCAGGACGGCGAGCGCGGCGAGGAGCATCGGGGCAAGTCGTCGCATGCGGGGGGTTCCTCCGGGGGAGATGACGGGCAAAGCCCCGGTTTTCTAGGGGAGCCCTCCCCATGGGTCAAGCGCACAGCTTGGCTCCGGAGTCCCGCCAACACCTCGGAACAGCGCTGTCGCGAGCCCCCTCCCCCACCGCCGGTGCGCACCCGCCCGCTCAGGGCTCCAGCCAGAAGTGCTCCCGGCCCGACGGCCCCCGGCGGATCCTCGGCAGGCTTCCGGGCCCGGGCCCTTCCCCCTCGCCGTCCTCCCAGGGCGCCGTGTCCTCGTGCGTCAGGCTCCACCCGGCGGAGGAAGGAGGGGCTTCCGCGTCCGGTGGCGCGGTGGGCGCCCGGGAGACAGGCCCCAGGCCCCAGGCCTCTTCCGGCGTGGACTCCGGGAGGGACGCGGCGGCGCGGCGGCGCAGGAACCGGCCCGCCACCAGCAGCCCCACCGCGCCGGCCATCCACCCGAGTCCCCGGCCTGGCCTCGTGGCTCGCATCGCAGGCTCCTTCGTCGCGCGGGCCGGGACATCCGGGCTCGCGTCCACACAGTGGGGTGTGGGGACGCGCGCCGCCAACATGGGGACCGGTGGTTACGCCCCTGCACGCCTGCTGTCCGGACAGGAGACGGGAGGCGTGCCGCGTGCCGTTGTCAGCGGCGTGCGGCGTACCGAGCCCCTGGATCATCCAGCAGCAGGGGTTTTCTTGGGCGTCACTGCACCCACTTTGCGGGTGATGGCCGTGGCGGGCACCTCGCGTCCACTTCCCCCCAGGAACCCCCTTCAGCGCGACGGACGGCCCTGGCGCACCGCTTCCGGCCACACCCGACCCGATGTGAAGGCACAAGGAGCCAAGGCAATGATGATCAAGCGCAACGACATCAAGGAAGGGATGACGGTCCGCAGCAGCGACGGCGAGAAGCTGGGCAAGGTGTTCGCCGTGAGCGAGGGCGAGTTCCACATCGAGAAGGGCATGTTCTTCCCGAAGGACTACCTGGTCCGCTACGTGGAGGTGAGCGACATCCGCAACGGGGAGATCTACCTCAACCACGGCCGCGAGGCGCTCAGCGGCCTGGCGGACGCCGGCGGCATCGTGGAGGGCCGGACTGGCGGCGTGGGCGCCGGGGCGGTGGGCGCGACGGCGGCGGCGGCCACCGGCAGCGCGGGAGGAATTGGCGCGGGGCTGAAGGCAGGCGCCCAGAAGGTGGGGGACGCCGCGAGGGCCGGCGCGGAGAAGGTCGGCCTCAAGGAGCGCGAACTGCGCGCGGACCTGCGCGCGGACCTGCGCGGCAAGGAGCGCATCGCGAACGAGGACGTCACGCTGCGCACGCACCATGAGGAGCTGGGCGTCACCAAGCACCAGCGCTCCGCGGGCGAGGCGCAGGTGCGGAAGATCGTCGTGGAGGAGATGAAGACGGTGGAGGTCCCGCTGCGCCACGAGGAGGTGGAGGTGGTGCGCCGGGCGGTGAAGGGGGACAACATCCCCGGCGACGTGGCGGACTTCCGCGAGGAGACCATCCGCATCCCCCTGAGCGCGGAGGAGGCGGAGCTGACCAAGCGCGCGTACACGGACGAGGAGATCACCATCCACAAGCGCCCCATCGAGGAGCGCCGCAGCATGGAGGGCCGCGTCCGCCACGAGGAGCTGGGAGACGTGACGGTGGTGCGCACCGAGGCCGACGTGGACGAGGAGACGCGCCGCGCCGGCTACACCGCGGGCCCGGACATCGATCCGCTCAAGCGCAGGTAGCGCCCCCGGAGGGAAAGAGTCACAGGCCTTGTGCTCCGCCCCGCATGCCGCGCCTTCACGCGCGCGGTGTGCGGGGGGTGGCGCATCCCTCCGGTTCAGCGCGGCGCGCGGGTGGGCGGCGTCGCTCGGGTAGGGACCTCCCGCGCGTGGTCCACGGCGGTCTCCAGCCGCTGCGAGTCGCGCAGCCGCTCCGGGAACAGCCGCCCCGCCAGCGCCGCCAGCGCCGTGTCGCGCGCGGGGGGACACGCGGCCAGCAGCCGGTCCGCCATGGCGTGGGCGTTGTCGAAGCGGGCCTCCGGAGCCTTGGACAGCGCCACCGACAGCACGTTCCACAAGGGCGCGGGCACCTCCGGGGGCTTGGTCAGCTTCTCCTGGCAGATGGCCTTCATGGAGGCCAGCTCGTCCTCGCGCTCGAAGGCGCGCCGGCCCGTGAGGGACTGGTAGAGGATGAGCCCCATGGCGAACAGGTCGCTGCGTGCGTCCAGCTTCTGGCCCAGCGCCTGCTCCGGGGACATGTAGAGCGGCTTGCCCTTCACGATGCCCGGCAGCGTCACCGTGCGCTGCGCGCGCACCTTGGCCACGCCGAAGTCCAGCACCTTCACCTGGCCGTCGAAGCCCACCATCAGGTTGTGCGGCGACAGGTCGCGGTGCACCAGCTCCAGGGACGCGCCGTCCTCGCCCTTGAGCGCATGCGCGGCGTGCAGCCCCATGAGCGCCTGCGACACGATGGCGGACACCACCGCCGGCTCCAGCGGCCCCTTGTTGGCGCGCAAGAGCCGGTCCAGGTCGATGCCGTTCACCAGCTCCATGGCGATGTAGTACGCGCCCTGCGCCTCGCCGAAGTCGTAGACGTGCACCAGGTTGGGGTGCGACAGCCGCAGGCCGATGCGCGCCTCGTCCAGGAACTGCTGCACCATCTCCGGCTGCGCCGTCAGGTGGGGGAGGATGCGCTTGAGCGCCACCAGCCGCCCCAGCCCCTCCGGCCCGCGCGTGCGCGCGATGAGCACCTGCGCCATGCCGCCCGTGCCCAGGGGACGCACGACTTCATAGCGGCCAATGCGCCCGCGGTTGACCGGCGTGCCGTCCACGTCCAGTTCGTCCAGCCGCTCCAGCGGGCCCCGCCCGTCCGTCAGCGCCAGGAAGGACAGCACCGCGGAGTCCAGCTGTTCGCCAATCGCCTCCACCAGCCCCATCACCCGCGCGCCGCCGTCCTCGAAGTTCCCCTCCACCAGCAGGCCCAGCCCGCCCAGGTTCAGCCGTCCCAGGGTGAGCTGCTGGCAGAAGAGCATCCGGCCTTCTTCCCGCAGCTTCCGGGGGCCGCTCCAGTGGGCCGCCTCGAAGACGTCCACGCCCAGTTCGCCCAGCACACGCGTCAGCACCGGGCCGCGCGTGCCCCGGAGCGACACGAAGCCCGCCTTCGCGTGCACCATCCGGGCGCACTGCGTGAGGAACACATCCAGGCCGGTGTCGAGGTCCAGCCCCCGCTCCAGGCAGTCCTCGAGGATGTCGTCGGCCATCCGGTTCACGGCCATCAGGCCGCGCAGGAAGGCCAGCTCTTCTTCCGGGGATTGGAACGCCACGCGTCCATCAATACCCGAAAACCCGGGCACAATGGAGCGCCCCCCGGGTGGGGCGTCAGACGCGCTCGCGGTCCACGCGCACCACCGGCGTCAGGCGCTCCGGCAGTTCCGGAAGCTCGGGCGACGCACGGGTGACGGGGTGCTCCAGCATGCCGTGCCGGTCCAGCATGTGCTCCAGGTGCGCCACCCGCGCGCGCAGCCCCTCCAGCTCCCCGGCGGCCACCTGCCCGCGGGCCTGGACCTCGCGCACGCGCAGCCACGTCTCCACCACGGGCTTGAGGGCGAAGCGCACCGTGAGGCCGAACAGCGGCACGCCGACGGTCATGCCCGTGACCAGGATGATCACGACGGCTTCAGTCAATTCCATGGGGGAGGCTCCGGGGAAGAAAGAGGCGGACCCCCGGGCCTACGAACGGGGGGACCGGGCGATTGCACCGCCCGGCCCGCGCACCCGGGGTGAGGCATCAGCCGGACTTGGCCTGGTCCGTGTAGATGGCGTCCGCGATGCGGTACGCGCTGCCCTCCAGGCGCTGGAAGGCTTCCTTCAGGGCGCCGGCGTCGGAGGTGTTGAGGATGGAGCGCAGGCGCTCCAGGTCCGCCTGGATTTCGCCCTTGTCCTTCTCCGACAGGAGGTTGGCGTACTCCTCCAGGCTCTTCTCCGTGGTGTAGATGAGCCCGTCCGCGTTGTTGCGCAGCTCCGCCAGCTCCTTCTTCTTCTTGTCGTCCACGGAGTGCGACTGGGCGTCGGTGATCATCGTCTGGATCTCCGCCTCGGTGAGGCCGGAGTTGCCCACCACGCGCACCTGCTGCTGCTTGCCGGTGCCCAGGTCGCGCGCGCTCACGTGGACGATGCCGTTCGCGTCGATGTCGAAGGACACTTCAATCTGCGGCACGCCGCGCGGCGCGGGCGGGATGCCCACCAGTTCGAAGCGCGCCAGCGTCTTGTTGTCCGCGGCCATCTCGCGCTCGCCCTGCAGGACGTGCACGGACACGAGCGGCTGGTTGTCCACCGCGGTGGAGAACACCTGGCCCTTCTTGCAGGGGATGGTGGTGTTCTTGTCGATGATCTTCGTGAAGACGCCGCCCGCGGTCTCCACGCCCAGGGACAGCGGCGTGACGTCCAAGAGGAGGACGTCCTTCACCTCGCCCTTGAGCACGCCGCCCTGGATGGCCGCGCCCACGGCCACGACTTCATCCGGGTTGATGCCCTTGTGAGGCTCCTTGCCGAAGAACTCCTTCACCTTCTGCTGCACGCGCGGCATGCGCGTCATGCCGCCCACCAGGAGGACCTGGTTGATGGCCTGCGCGGTGACGCCCGCGTCCTTGAGCGCGATGCGGCACGGCTCGATGGAGCGGTCGATGAGGTCCGCGACCAGGGCCTCGAAGGTGGACCGGTCCACGGTCTCCGTGAGGTGCTTGGGGCCGGACGCGTCCGCGGTGATGAACGGGAGGTTGACCTCCGTCTCCGGGGCGCTGGACAGCTCGTGCTTGGCGCGCTCCGCCGCTTCCTTCAGGCGCTGGAGCGCCATGCGGTCCTTGCGCAGGTCCAGGCCGTTGTTCTGCTCCGCGAAGCGCTTGGCCAGGTAGTCGATGAGGCGCTGGTCGAAGTCCTCGCCGCCCAGGAACGTATCGCCGTTGGTGCTCTTCACCTCGAACACGCCGGCGGTGAGCTCCAGGATGGAGATATCGAACGTGCCGCCGCCCAGGTCGTAGACGGCGACGCGCTCCGTGGTGGCGTCCTTCACCTTGTCCAGGCCGTACGCGAGCGCGGCGGCGGTGGGCTCGTTGATGATGCGCAGCACGTTGAGGCCCGCGATGCGGCCCGCGTCCTTGGTGGCCTGGCGCTGGCTGTCGTTGAAGTACGCGGGGACGGTGATGACGGCCTCGGTGACGGGCTCACCCAGGTAGTCCTCCGCCGTCTGCTTCATCTTCATCAGCACGATGGCGCTGACTTCCGGCGGGCTGTAGCCCTTGCCCCGGATTTCGACCCACGCGTCGCCGTTGGGGCTGGGCGCCACCTTGAAGGAGGAGACGCCAATGGCCTTCTTCGCCTCCGGCGAGTCGAACTTCCGGCCAATGAGACGCTTGGCCGCGAAGACCGTGTTCTCCGGGTTGGTGATGGCCTGCCGCTTGGCAATCTGGCCCACCAGGCGCTCACCGGAGTCGGTGAAGCCCACCATGGAGGGCGTGGTGCGGCTGCCTTCGCTGTTGGGGATGACCACCGGCTCGCCGCCTTCCATGACGGCGACGCAGGAGTTGGTGGTGCCCAGGTCGATTCCAATCACCTTCGCCATGACTACTGCCCCCCCCCGGAGGAACTGTCGGACGGCGCGGAAGTCTGGGGCTCCGCGCTGCTGCCTTCTTCAGAGGCCTTCGGTGCTTCCGTGCTGGCCGCGGGCGCGGCTGCTTGCGGAGGCGCGGCAACGGCCTCCGGCGCGCGGGCGACGACGACCATGGCGGGACGCACCAGCCGGTCGTTGAGATAGAAGCCGCGCGTCACCTCATAGACGACGTGGCCCGCCGGGACGTCGGCGGTCTCCACCTGCTGGATGGCTTCGTGCAGGCGCGGGTCGAAGGGCTGGCCCTTGGCGGAGAAGCCCTTCACGCCGTGGCGGCCGAGCGAGTCCTCGAAGGACTTGCGCGTCATGGCCACGCCCTTCTGGAAGCTGTCGAAGTCCGGGGACTTGCCGGCGGCGTCGAGCGCGCGGTCCAGGTTGTCCATCACGGGGAGCAGGTCCTTGAGGAGCTTCTCCGCGCCGAACTTCTGGACGTCCTCCTTCTCCTTCTGCGCGCGCTTGCGGTAGTTCTCCAGGTCCGCGGCGGAGCGGATGGCCCGGTCCTGGAAGTCCTTGGCCCGCTCGTGCGCTTCCTTCAAGCGCTCCAGCGTCTCGCGGGCCTTGGCCTGGCTGAAGTCCAGCTGCGCGCGCAGCGACTCCACCTCCTGGCGGAGCGCGGCCGCGTCCTCGGTGGGGGGAGCGACTTCGGGGGTGGAGGCGTCCGCTTCGGCGGCAGGGGCGGAGACGTCCAGCTCCACCTCCGTGCCCGCGCTGTCCGCGTCCTCGTCCATCCGACGCTCGACGCTGCGAACCGCCTCGTCGATCACGTCCTGCCCGATGTCCGTCTGGATGCTGCCCTTGTCATTGGTACCCGACACGGCGCGCACTATCTCACGCGACGCGGAGCGATCCAACAGGACCCGGGGAGGTGGCGCGTGCCCGGCGTGCGGGCAGGCGCGACTTCATACGCAGCGGAACTTCACGCTCCGGGCGCGGGTTTCTTGCGGCCCAACGTTTTCTTGGAAGCTGATTTCTTCGCGGCCCGGGCGCCCTTGGCGGCGGCGGGAGCGCCCGCGGTCTTCTTGCGCCCGATGGACTTGTCGGCGGCCTTCGCCTTGTCGGCGCTCTTGGCGCGGGCCGGGCGGCTGGGGGCGGCCTCCGCCTCCGGGGCGGGTTCGGCGGGCTTGGACCGGGACTTGGTGGAGGGCGCGGATTCCGGGGTGGAGGCGCTGGCGCCGCCGGCGGTGGAGCCGGGCTTGAAGGCCTCCTCGACGGAGGTCTCCACGCGGCGCACGGCGGTTTCAATCTTCTCCGCGGCCGTCTTGGTGGTCGCGGCGGCCCAGGTACGCAGCTGTTCCAGACCTTCCTTCACCTTGGCCTGCTTCTCCGGGTCCTTCACTTCCTTGAGGAGGCGCTCGGCCTCGCCGCGGAGGTCGTCCGTGGTGCGCTTGAGGTCCTCGCCGGTGCGCTTGAGGAACTCCATCAACTGCCTGTCCCACTTCTCGGCCATGACGCGTCTCCTCCGTCTGCTCGAACCACCCATCCAACTGCACGTACGGACCGCGCGCAAAGCCTTCCGCGCTGTCCCTGGAGGACGGCGGAGCGCGCCATCGATTGCCGTGTGGCAGTGCGTCAGGCGCTCCGCCGGGGTGCAAGCAGGGGGGCGCGCGACAGTCGGATGGCAGACACGTTAAGGTGCGTGCCCTCTTCCGGGAAGGCCGCGTTGGGGCGGGCCCGGTGCTGGAGCGTTCCTTTATGCCGTCCCGGTCCATCCGAGCGTTCGCGTCGCTCATCCTCGTCACCTCCCTCGTCACGTTGGCGGCCTGTAGTTCGGAGGAGCCGGAGTCGGCGGGGCCGGTGCTGCCCCAGGTGACGCTGCCGGCGGCCACGGTGGGCGCGGCCTTCGAGAAGGTGTTCACGGCGACGGGCGGCACGGCGCCGCTGACGTACTCGGTGGACCAGGTGCCGCCGGGCTTCTCCTTCTACGGAGACACCGGGCGGCTGGTGGGCCCCGCGACGACGGCCGGCGAGTGGATGATGACGGTGGTCGTGCGCGACGCGAAGGGCGCCCAGCACACGCGAGGCTATGCGTTGCGCGTGTGGCCGGCGCCGGCCATCACCACGGCGGCGACGCTGCCGGCCGCGACCGAGGGCAGCGCCTACACCTTCACCTTCAGTGCCACGGGCGGGACGCCGCCCCTGACCTGGTCGCAGGTGGGCGGGGCGATTCCGGACGGCCTGACGCTGACGGAGGACGGGGTGCTGAACGGCACGCCCTGGGTTCCGGCGCTGTTCGAGTTCACGCTGCGGGTGACGGACGCCAACGGCGCCCACGCGGAGGCGGTGCTCCAGCTGCCCGTGCGCACGTCGTCCGGGGAGCTGCCGGATGGCGGCCCGGTGACGGACGGCGGGACGAAGACGGACGGTGGCACCACGACGGACGGTGGGACGAAGACGGATGGCGGGACGCAGCCGACGGCGGTGGGCTTGAAGGTGGGCAACTGGAACATCGAGTGGTTCGGCTCCACCGCCGAGGGACCGACGGACGAGGCGCTGCAGCTGACCAACGCGACGGCGGTCATCGCGGACGCGGGGCCGGACGTGCTGGGCGTGGCGGAGATCGTCAGCCTGGACGCGTTCAACTCGCTGAAGGCCGGGCTCTCCGGCTACAGCGGCCTGCTCGCGAGCGGGGGCTACTACGGCTCGTCGGACCAGAAGGTGGGCCTGCTCTACAAGACGGACGCGGTGGAGCTGGTGAGCTCCGACGTCGTGCTGACGGAGTGCGCGTCGGACTTCGCCTACCGGCTGCCCCTGCGCGTGGACCTGAAGGTGATCCGCGGCGGCGCGAAGGTGGACCTGACGGTGATGGTGCTGCACATGAAGGCGTACGCGGACTCGGATTCGTACCTGCGGCGCAAGAGCGCGGCGGTGTGCCTCAAGGACTACCTGGACACGTCCCTGCCGACGCAGAACGTGATGGTGCTGGGCGACTGGAACGACGACGTGGACGCGTCCATCTACACGCCCTACGAGTCGCCTTACCAGAACCTGGTGAACGATGCCGCGCGCTACAAGTTCCTCACCCAGCCGCTGTCGGAGTCCGGGGCGCGCTCGACGGTGAGCAACAGCCAGTTCATCGACCATCAGCTGGTGACGAACGAGCTGGCGGCGTACTACGTGGCGAACTCCGCGGAGGTGCTCAACCCGAACATCGTCAGCTACAAGAGCACCACGTCGGACCACTACCCCATCTTCAGCCGGTTCAACTTCGGCTCGGCCTCGCAGGCGGGCAGCGTGAAGGTCACGGCGCCCAACGGCGGTGAGACGCTGCAGGCGGGCACGACGTTCAACATCACCTGGACGTCGAGCAACGTGGCGCAGGTGAACCTCACGTACACGCTGGACGGGACGGTGTGGCGCGCGTTGGCGTCGAACGTGGTGGCGTCCACCGGGCGCTACACGTGGACGGTGCCGAGCGAGTCCTCCACGGCCGCGCGGGTGCGCGTGGCGGACACGGCGCGTGCGGACGTGGCGGACGTGAGTGACGGGGCGTTCACGATGACGCGGCCGACGCAGACGGTGTTCATCAACGAGTACCTGGCGCAGCCGTTCAACGGCGCCGCGGGGACGCCGGACTACGATCAGCAGTTCGTGGAGATCTACAACGCGGGTCCGGGGTCGGTGGACCTGACTGGCTGGAAGATCCACGACGCGAAGTCGTACTCGGGCGCGGAGGCGGCGCGGCACACGTTCGTGTCCGGAACGGTGTTGCCGGCGGGCAAGGCGTACGTGGTGTACTCGGGAGCGTCCGCGGTGCCGGTGGGGGCGACGTATGCGACGTACGCCAACAACGGCGGCTACGGGCTGCGGTTCGACCGGGGCGTGAACCAGGGTGGCGCGGGTGACATCGTGTACCTGGTGCGCGCGGACGGGACGCTGCAGGACAGCCACTCGTACCAGAGCGCCAGCGTGCCGGTGACGTCTGGCTATTCGTTCAACCGGATCCCGGACCTGAGCCCCACGGGGACCTGGGACCTGGGCTACAACCATTACTATCGCGCCGCGACCCCGGGCACCAAGGCGAACGGCAACGCGTTCTGAGCGGTTCGCGGTGACATGACTTCCACCTGGGGTTCTGCTTGGGTGGAAGGATGCATGCCTGGAGTCAGGTGGGACGGGGCGTCACGGCCGTGGCGTTGTGTGTGTGGCTCGCGGCCTGTGGAGCGACCCGTGCGGCGGTGGCCCCGCCCTCGCCGGAGGAGCTTCCCCGCGGGGTGCTGCTCCTGCGGGAGGCCCCGGATGGGAGCTTCACCCAGGAGTGGCGGCCGGCGGGGGACTTCGACCTCGCCCCCTACGTGAAGGCGCCCGAAGGCCGGCGCATCGTGCGGACCGCGCGCTCCGTGCGGGACTGCGATGCGGAGAACCGCGAGTGCATCCAGGAATGCATGAGCAGGCCCTTGTCGAGCGACTTCAGTCACATCACGAAGCGGCCCGGGCTTGGAGGCAAGGAGGCATACTGCAGGCGCCGATGCAGCCAGCCCTACCTGGACTGCATCGCACTCGAAAAGCTCCAGCCCCAGGAGCTCTCATCCCTGGATGCGGTCTCCGAATGGGCCCGGCGCAACCCGCGCGCCCTTCTGGTGGGGAGCGTGGTGGTCATCGCGGGGGTCGCGTTCGTCGTCGTCTCAGCGGGCGCGGGGCTCATCGTGCTCGCGCCTGCGTTGATTCTCGCGACGTCATCCGAGGCCCCAGCGCAACACCTGGTGGAGAGCGCACCATGATGCACTTCTTTGACAAGCTGGAGGTGCTGGGACGGCGCTATTCGGAAAGCACCTCCGAGAAGGAAAAGCAGGCCCTCCACTTCGCGATGGATGCCATCTACTTCATCCTGGGCACCGGGCAGGGCACCGAACTGGAAGCGTACGTCCAAAGCCAGGATGCCTCCGCGCCTCCGTTGGTCATCGGCCGGTTCAAGACCCGGGAGGAAGCGGAAGCAACCATGAACGCGTGGAAGCCTCCAGTCGACCAGGCGCGCGTGCTGATTGGAGACGACTACTACTCCGCCATGTTCGTTCCAGCCACGGGGCGAATCCATCTGGTCTTCATGCCCCCCATCTTGGAGCACTACCTCCAGGAAATGGCGGACGAGCAGCGCCCACCTTCGGGCTTGTCCTTCTCCACGAAGGCGGAGGCGGAGGCGTGGATGAACCAGCAGCCCACGCCGCCGCAGCAGGTGGTCATCGACATCGCGGGGGCGCCGTATCTAGCGGCCTACCACCACCGCATCGACTACCGCGTCCTCTATCCCCTGCCCGCCCCCACGCCTCCTTCGCAGCAGACGTGAGGGCCCGGGGAGCGCGGACTACAGCCGGAACTGCACGCGCACGCCCGGCTGGATCCAGACGTGGAGAAGGAGGTGCAGTCCACCTGCGGCGCCAGCGGGGGCGACGTACGCATGACTTCCACCGGGGCTTCTGCTTGGGTGGAAGGATGCATGTCTGGAATGCAGGGCAGAACGTCACGGCCGTGGCGTTGTGCATGTGGATCGCGGCCTGTGGAGGGACGCGGGCGGCGGTGGCTCCGCCCTCGCCGGAGGAACTTCCCCGCAGGGTGCTGCTCCTGCGGGAGGCCCCGGATGGGAGCTTCACCCAGGAGTGGCGGCCGGCGGGGGACTTCGACCTCACCCCCTACGTGAAGGCGCCCGAGGGACGGCGCATCGTGCGGACCTCGCGCTCCGTGCGGGACTGCGATGCGGAGAACGTCGATTGCATCCAGCAGTGTATGAGCACTCCTCTGCCACGTGGATATGGCCATGTCCGCATCCCGCGAGGCGCGGGCGGAAAGAATGACCACTGCGTCAGGCAGTGCGACCCGGCCTACAGGGACTGTCTCGAACTGGAGAAGCTTCGTCCCCAGGAGTTGTCCTCCACGGAGGCACTGTCGGACTGGGCGAGCCGCCATCGCGAATCCCTGATTGTGGGCAGCGTGATCATCATCGCAGGGGTCGCCTTTGTCGTTGTCTCCGCGGGCGCGGGGCTGATCGTCCTGGCTCCAGCGCTGCTCATGACGGCCCACGACAGTGCCTCTGTCCTCCCTCTCGCGGAGACCCACCCATGACCAGGCTCTTCGACCAGATGGAAGTACTCGGACGGATCCTGCTCGACGATGCCCCGAAGACTCCTGGAAGCGAGGAGGCCATCCGCACCGCCGCGGCTGCCATCCAATTCGTTGACGCGACAGGGCAGGTCGCCGATTTCGAGGACTACGTCCGGAGCCTCGAAGCCTACGCGCCGCCTCTTGCCATTGCCCGGTTCGATACCCGGCAGGATGCCGATGCCTGGCTGATGGCGCAGAAACGTCCACCGTCGTTTGCCTCCATCCTGGTGGCGGATGAGTACTTCTCCGTCTTCTTCAATCCCACGAGCGGGTGGAGAGGCCTGGGTCGTCAGCCTCGACTCGAGTTCTATCTCCAGGAGATGGCGGATGAGCGGCGCCAGCCTTCGGGCCTGTCCTTCTCCACGAAGGCGGAGGCGGAGGCGTGGATGAACCAGCAGCCCACGCCCCCCCAACAGGTGGTCATCGACATCGCGGGGGCGCCGTATCTGGCGGCCTACCACCACCGCATCGACTACCGCGTCCTCTATCCCCTGCCCGCCCCCACGCCTCCTTCGCGGGAGGCGTGAGGACAGAGAGAGACACGGACTACAGCCGGAACTGCACGCGCACGCCCGGCTGGATCCAGACGTGGAGCTGCTTCTCATCGTCGGTGAGGTCGCGGTCAACGCGAACGCTGCCCACGCTCGCGGAGATCTCCGAGTACTGCCCCACGGACGCGGAGATGTAGGGCCCCACCGCGATGGAGCGGGTGAGCTGGAGGTCCACGCCGAAGTGGGCGTGCCCCAGGTCGTAACCCTGCAACTTCCCCCAGATGCGCGTCGCCCCTTCGCCCGTCTCCGCCGTCCCGATTTCGTAACCCACGCCCACGCCCACCCAGGGTGAGACGAAACCGTCCGGCCGGAAGTGGTAGTCCAGGTCGATGCCGAACCGCATCACCTTGCTCTTGCAATCCACGCCGTCCGCGCAGTCGTCGTCAGGTCCGGACGCGAAGCCATACTGGAAGTAGGCGCCGAGCGAGAGCTGCCGGGTGAAGAAGTAGGAGAGGTCCACCTGCGGCGCCACGGTGCGGCCGAAGGTGTTGACCATGGAGGTGTCGTCGAGGGAGTTGCCTGCCGGAATGCCAAAGGCACCGCGCACGCCCAGCGCGAGCCCGGCGTTCGAGGGCTCCTGGGCCGCCGCCGGCAATGCGCTCAGGCAGGAGGTCAGAACCAGCGATGCGATGAAGTGTCGAGCAGTCATGTCGTCCAGGGAGAAGGGCCGTCGTCCGACGGCGTTGGATGTTGGCGGCGCCACGCATTGCAAGCCCGTGGCCAGGGAGCCCTGATGCGGGCGCCCTGGGGCTCCTGCGTGGCGGAGCGTTGGAACAGCCCTGAAGCGCGACAGGAATGTCAGTCTTTCGGTTCAGGCACCGGCGCACGCCGTGCGACAGTCCGGGCCCGAGCCATGACCTCCGCCCTCCTGACCGAAGACTCCGACATCGTCCGCTGGCTGCGCGCCGAACGCGAGGCCCGTGGGCTGACCCGCATCGAGCTGTCCGCGTCGTTGAAGCACGCGGGAACGCTTCACGACGACACGTTGATCTTCACGGCGCCGGACGGAGCGTTGACGTTCGGTTCGCTGCCGGAGACCCCGCGCGCGCAGGTCCAGGAGCTGATGCGGCGGCATCACGCGTCGGCGCCCGGGTTGGGGAACATCGAGCTGTCCATCGTCTGCGACGCGCACGCGCCGCCGCGCATCCGGCTGACGGACGAGGCCCAGCGACAGCAGGACGCGAAGGAGCAGGCCCGCGCGGAGGCCCACTTCGACTCACGGCACTATGGACGCGCGCTGGCGCAGCGGGTGGCGGAGCTGCTGGACGCGGGAGCGGACCTGTCCGTCACCGTCGACCCGCGCGAGGGCGTGTCCCACGCGCTGTGGAGGCCCGGGGATGGCACGTACGCGGAGGGCCTCCGGTACATCCAGGGAGACTCCCAGGCGAAGCGGACCTTCGCGTCGCGGGACGCGTTCATCCGCTGGCTCGCGGAACAGAGCGACGACTCCCTGGCGAAGACGGAGCATCCGGACGACCCACGGATGTGGGGACTCGGGACGTTCAACCGCGCGTTCTTCGCACGGAAGACGGGGCGGCGGTCGTAGCGGAGGCTTCAATGAAGATGTCGTGGCTTTTTCCTCTGCTGTCGATGGCCTGCGCGAGTTCACCGCCGCCGAACACCACGGCACCCGATGCCCCAATTGCTCAAGGTCCCTGGGCCGAAGTTCCTGCCATGGAGTTGCCCGCGGGCGATCCCGCGATTCCCATCGGGTTTCTTCGCGATGTGGCGGACGCGCTGCTCAAGAGACCTGGAGCGAGCGTATGCGACCCGGTAAGGAAGGTTCCCATCAAGGGACTTTCCACGGAGTACTGCGCCACGGTGTATGTCGCCGGTCCGCCGGACTCCATGTCATGGAGGGTCACGGAGCCCATCCAGGGCGACCATGAGACATGCAACCCGTTCTTCGCCGTGAAGGACGCGGACCATTCCCCGGCCCGCGTCTGGGTGGTGGGGTACATCCACAATCATCCTTGCGCGGCGGCACCCTCCTCGCAGGACCTGTCTCTGTGGCCCACGGATGCGTTCGACCCGACCGTCTCCATGGCCGAACTCCGCATGATTCCAGGCAACCCCGCGCCCGCTGTGTTCAGGGGTGGAGAGATCCAGATGTCGTCGGCGCTGGTGGCTCAGCGGCTGGATGGGACGCGCTTCTTCCTTCGCTACTTTCCAACGGGAGAAGTCCAACAGTGGAGCCAGCCCAGGTCGAAGTGGGTCACACTCGGGACGTGTACTCCGCGCAGGCTCAGCCCTCCTTTCAGCAGTGCGCCCCAGTGCCGCCCCGGAACCTTGCGGCTCCTGAACGAGTGAACATCTCCATGCGCAAGGCACTCATGCTCTCTGGGCTTATCGCCTTGGCTGGCGGATGCGTCCGGTACAAGCCGTCATGGCAGGGGGAGGTGCAGTGGCCGGATGAACGCTCCTCGTCCACCGTCCTCTCCTTCACCGAAGCCGGTGCCGCGGTGGCTGCCGCAGGAGCGCTGCGGGAGGTGGTCCGGACCAATCCCCATCCGCAGCTCTTTCAGGGGTGCGCGAGCCCGGAACAGGGGCTCGATGTCGCCGTCTTCAAGGGACCGACAGTCGGCCTGTACTACGTCGCCGTGGAACAGCGATTCAGCCGGTGTGGTGGTCCCAATGGCCGGGTCCTCGACTGGTGGCAGGTCTATGCGGTCACGCCCCAGGGCGAGGTGGTGGCGAAAGCCCCGCGCACGCCAGACGCCCCCATGGAAGTGCAGCCCAGCACGGAGGAGGACTCCATCAGCAGTCCTGCTCCGCCCACCGAGGAGCCGATTTCATCGCCCCCTCGCGAAGCACCTCCGGCGGAGAAGGCCCCTTCAGAGTAGGTCTTTCTCCCAAGGACGCTTGAGGTAGGCTGGGTTTTCCTTTCCCCATCCATTGCATCCAGGTCGCCCAGGCCCGTGGACTCCCATGCGTGTCAGCCCTATCTGTTAGGTTTGAAGGATGGAGGTGACCCGTGATGTCGCTGTCCGCTTCGGTCATGCCCCTGGTGCTGACGGTCCTGCTGGGCACCACGGCGGTGGCGCAGTCCCGGACTCCCACGGTGCGGGAGCGCAAGGCCCGGCAGCTCACGCTGCGCGCGGAGGAGCCTCCGGTGCTGTTCGCGCTGCATGTCGCCGCCCATGAGGTGACCACCATCACCTTCGATGCGCCCATCGTTCCGGAGTCCGTGGACCGGAGCGCGCTCGCGCCCTTCTTCTCCCGCGTGGCGGTGCATGAAGACGTGCTCGTCCTCAAGGCGTCCATGGATGTCCCCGTGGGCAAGGAACCGGTGCTCACCGTGCGCTTCGCGGGGTCCGGGGCTCCGGCACAGGTGGGGTTCGTGCTCACGACCGTGGAGGCGGAGGTGGATTCGCAGGTGGAGGTGTTCCGGCAGGGACGCACCGCGCAGGACCTGGGGAAGGAGCTCGCGGACCTGCGGGCCCGGTGCGCTGTCACCGAGGCGGGGCTCGCGACGCTGCGTGCGCAGTGCGCGCTGCGTGGACTGGGTGGCGCGGTGTTGATGGGGGATGTCACCCAGCGAGGTGTCGATGTGACTTACCTCCCCGATCCCTCCTTGAGCCCTGGCATGACCGCCAAGCGCCCTCATGTGCTCTACCGCACGACGAGCACCCGTGCCCTGTCGACATCACTGATCAACGCCGTGGGGAGCGCCCCCTGGATACCGGGCTTCGCTCGGATGACACCGCGCGGGCCCAACGCACTGCCTGCCCGTGAGTTCCCTCTGCTCATGCAGGTGAAGCAGCTGGCGCCTGGGGAGCAAGCCACCGTGGTGGTGGAATGGCACGCGCTTCCGGACCTGCCCGCTGGCACGCACTTCACCCTGGAGTTGCTGGACGCGAAGGGCGAACGCGGCGTCCGCTGGGAAGAGGTGGCGCCATGAGCACGCACGAGGCAACGCCCGGCGAACAGGCGGGTCCTGAGCATCACGCCTCCACCCAGCCCGCGCAGAAAGCCCATGGCCCTGTCCGGCCCTCGTTGCTGCTGATGATGGATGCGCTTCCTCCGGACACACCCATCGGCCCCTGGCGCGTCCTCCAGCGAGTGGCGTCAGGCGGGTACGGCACGGTCTACGTCGTTCATGCGAGGCACCGCCCTCGCGGCAGGCGGTACGCACTGAAGTTGGCTCGCCAACCCGACAGTCCCTGGTTCGCACGCGAAGCGGAGGTGCTGTCCCGCCTGCGGCATCCGGGAGTGCCTCGCTTCGTGGAGGCCGGGGCATGGCAACCGGGCTCCGGGAACTACCCATTCCTGGTGATGGAGCACGTGGATGGCGAGTCGCTCTACGAGTGGGCCCGCGCGCGCAACCCCACGGCCCGCGAGGTGGGCGCATTGCTCATCCAGGCCGTGGAGATCCTGGCCTTCGCGCACCAGCACGGTGTCCTGCATCGCGACGTCAAAGGCGACAACCTCCGCGTCCGGCCCGGTGGACGGCTCACCTTGCTGGATTGGGGTGCGGGCTGGCATCCCGAAGCGAAGCCCCTGACCGGAACAGGCCAGCTTCCTCCAGGCACGGCTCACTACTTGAGTCCCCAACTCCACCGCTGGCGGATGGCGGTGCCGTCTCAGGAGTGTCCTCGCTACGGCGTGACGGATGAGTTGTACGCCTTGGGCGTCACCTTCCATCGATTGCTGACCGACAGCTATCCGGCACTCCCGCTGGAGGGGGAAGGACCCGAACTCGCATGGCCCAACCCACTGGTGCCGGAGGGGTTGGCGTCACTCGTCACCCGCCTGCTCGCGTTCGCGCCCGAAGCACGGCCTCCCAGCGCCTCCGCCCTGGCCTCCGAACTGCATCACGTCCTGGCCCATGCGGATGCAACCTGGGACCTGCCCCTGTTCGATTGGGCCACACCTGCCTCTGACTCCTCACGCACGACGCAGGAGGCACCCGGGATGGTGGGGCCGGTGGCTCCGGGTCAGGAGGTGCCGCTCCAGCACGCACGACTACAGCGCATGGACCGTCTTCAACGCCTTCACGAGGCACGCGAGCTGCGGCGCCGGTTTCCGCGCCATGTCGCCCGGATGGAAGCCCAGGACATCCTCGCCGCGAACACGATGCGCCGCCGACACACGCTGCGGACTCTGTGGCATCAGGGGGCCGCCGCATTCGCATGTGTGGTGGCCATGGCCTGTCTGGGATGGGGCTTGGGGCTCTTTTCAAGGTCCGGCGGCGATGCGCCAGTTCGCCCGTCCCTGCCTTCCGTGGCGCGGGCGCCTGGGCCCGACCAAGCTGCCGCGTCCGGAGCGGCCCCTCCTTCCCCTGCGCCGCTCCCGCCGGAGAAGGACACCATGAGCATTCCCTTGAAGCAGGACCCCCCTGTCCGCGGACGTTCGCTGTCACGCGGCTGCACGTGGGCTGTCGGTGCGGCGACAACCCTCATTGCTTGCTCGGGTGCGCAGGTGGTGCCCAAGCCCCAGCGATGCCCCACGGAAGCGCTGGAGGCGATGAAGGCGCTGAAGCTGCGGCGGGATGCGAAGGTGACCATCACGGTCGACATCCGTTATCCCGACCGTCTGGATGCCGACATGCTTGCCGTGCACGACGGCGACATCGTCAGCGTCCAGGAGGAAGAATACGGCGGTCTTCCGAAGGGCACCCTGCTCTACGGACGGCTGTGGACAGGGGGAGAACGGGTCATGGGCCGCTACACACGAGCGGAGACGCCTGACGGCCGCACCTACCCGGTTTGCTTCGTCCTCGGGAACGACGATGGCTTCTGGCCGAAGGAGTCGGGCTCCAAGCCCGGTGCCGCGCTCCTTCCCCGGACCGCGGGCTACACCGTGATGGACGCGTTCCCATAGACGCGATGTGCGGCGGCCCTCACGGCGGCAGGTCGCGCAGCAGCCTCGTCGGGGCGATGGAGAGCTCCAGCCCCTTGAACCACCACAGCAGCAGGACCGCGCTCCCCAGCACGAGCCCCCCGAACGCCAGCAGAGCACGGCGGACAGGGGGCTCCGCCTTCCGGCTCACGACCCGAAACCCCCACGCGCCACAGAAGACGGCGAGCGGCGCGAACAGGGGCACGGCCAGCGCGGCCAGGCCATAACGCCAGGCATGGTGCGCCCACGGCCAGGGACATGGTCCCAGTGTCGCACGACCGGGCGCAGCGCCCCTGCGGTAAGACCCGGGGCATGCGCCCCCTCCTGGCGGATCAAGCACCCCGCTCCATCGTGCTCTACCACCCCAAGCCCACCGAGGGCTGGCGCTACGCCGTCTACATGAAGGCGGGTGACATCCTGGATGGAAGGCTGCTCGACAGCACTCCGTCCACTTCGTTCGAGGAAGCCCGGACCCAGATGGAACGGAAGCTGATGGAGTTCTTCGGCCGCTCCACCACGCTCGTCTGGAAGGAAACCTCTTCCGGGTGGTGGACGGGCGAAGCGGTCGATGCGCCATCAGTCCCAGCGTGAGCACTGCCTCGCTACTCCAGCAGGTCGAGCACAGCCAGGGGCTCCTTGGGCTCCAGCAGGTCCAGCCGATGACGAGCCTTCACCGCCAACTCGAGCGGCTGAACGCCATGACGGAACCAGGCATGCGCGATGCGGTCGATGCCCGCGCCAATCAAGGGTGCCGCCGTCCGCAGGCTGGCGCGAAGCGCGACCGCGTTCGTCTGCCCACCGTGCAGCACCAGGTTGCGCTGACGGTAGAGCCGACGAAACGCTCGCACCGCATAGCCCTCCACGTCCTTCAGCTTCTTGCGAGGCTCCTTGAGCAGCCCCTCCATGCGCGCGACCGCCGCCCGGTGACCCCAGACAGGTTCCGCCCAGGAGAGCGGCTGGGCTTGATGGATGGCGGCCCCCATCAGGGATGCGCGTTCGTGATTGCTCTCGCACCGGAGGAGCTGTTCCTGAAGCGGACTGGCACGGGTCCTGCCTTGCAGGGATGCCAGCAAGGTCAGCTCCGCCCTGGGGAACGAGCACGCCACCAGGGACGCCAACCGGTCACCGGCGGGTGACTTCTGGCCATCCTCGGGCGCGACCAGCAACGCTTCAATGGCAGCCCAGCCAGCGGCCACCGCGACCACGGCGGGTGCATCCAGCTGACCCAGCAACTCGAACGCCGCATCGACACGGCTGGGAGGCCCGGACGCGAAGAGCTGGTCCTGACGCTCCAGGCTGCGGACCTCCACCCGCCGATGCCTACGGAGCGGCAGCGGCTGCCGGCTGCCTTCGACGTACGCGTGCTCCCCGTGCCGCATCTGATGGCCTGTCCCGATGAGAAGCCGCGCGGCCAGCTTCTCCACCGTCTCCGAAGCCCGCTCCGCGGCGGAGAACGCATCGCGTGCTTGAACCGTCAGCAACCAGCCTCCGCCCTGCCGGACGTGGGTGGCATCGAACCCGTTCGCGATGAGCCATTTCGAAACCGTGGGCGCGTCACACCACTCACGCGGTGGAGGCCCCTGGAGTCCCAGCGCGCTGCGCACGGTCAAGAGGACCTGGAAGCGCGAGGGCGGCGTGCGAGCCAGGACATGCGCATCCTCCAGCAACTCCGATAGACGATAGGTCTGCGTGGAATGGACGAGCCGGTACGTCAGCCAGCGATGGAGGAAGTCCGGGCTGAACCCCGCATCCAACAAATGTGAGGCGACGGCGCGGGCCACCCGCTCTGGCTTCACCGGGATGCCCAGCGCGAGCTGCTCCGCCCAGCGGGACAGGTATGACGCATCAATCTCCTCGGTGAGACGGTGCACCGCGGGCAGTTCCCCCGAGCGGGGCCTCAACGGCGAGCCGAGCAGACGCTGCAGCAGGCTTCGGGACTGGGGTGCGATGCCTTCATCCGGCCCCAGGGCCCGGGACAATTCATTCGCCAGCCACTCGACCGCCTTGTCGGACAGGACCCCCGCCGGGACGGCCTCCACCGCCTCCAACAGCTCGCGGAGGCTGAGCACCGTGCCCACCTCCCACAGCCCTCGAAACCAGGAGGTCCAAGCCGCGAAGAATTCCAAGAGACGTGCCGCCACCCGCTGTGAGCTGTCCTTGCTTTCAAGCACCGAGCGCCTTACTTTTCGAGCAGGTCACTTGACCACCCTCTCTACGGAGGCCGTCCCCACCCGGGAGTCGTTCATCCCTGTGGGTCTCGGCCTCCAATTTTTTTGCGGACAGGGCGAGGCTTCAGCCCCCCTGGTTCCGCGAACCTCCCCGACGCTCGATGCAGGATTCGAACCCGCGGCCGTTGGCTCCGGAGGCCAACGCCCCGGTTCGCAACAATCCCAGCGCTCCGCCTCAATAAAACGCGCGCCGTGCGTGTGGCGACGACCGGATTTTCCAGGTCATTTCGTATCTCATTTTCAGAAGGGGCCCGGCCGGGGCCCCTTGGATGGAGCCTTCCGCGTGCTGCCAGGAACCGAGCGGTCAGTCTTGGAGGCCTTCCGCCGGGGTGACACCGCCGTGCTCACCCAGGTCTACCGGACCTATTCGCCAGAAGTGCTGCGCTACCTGTCCCGGCGCTTCTCCATCCATTCAGAGACCGGCACGCGCTCCCTTTCACTCACGCCCCTGGACCTGGACGCCGCGCACCAGGAGACCTTCGTGCGGGCCTTCCGCCCCCACATGCGCCAGGCCTACGACGGCGTGCGCCCCTACCTGGGCTTCCTGCTCACCGTCGCCCGCTCCACTGCCATTGATTTGATGCGCGCCTCCGGCCGCGTGGCCCGGGAAGCCATCCCCCTGGATGACGCGCCGGAGCTCGTGCACGCCCCCACCGAGAACAAGAGCCCCGAGGAAGAGGCCCTGGGCGCCGAGGTCCGTACGCTCGTGCGCCGCTTCCTGGAGGCCCTGCCCGCCGAAGGGCGCGCCCTGGCGCAGCTGCGGTTCATGGACGGCCTGTCCCAGGAGTCCGCCGCCGACCAGCTGAAGCTCACCCGCGGCGAGGTGCGGGTGCGCGAGCGCCACCTGCGGTTGCAGTTCACCGAACACCTGAAGGACTCGGGCTGGTTGGACAGTGACGTCGCACCGGGACGCCTGCAATGGGGCGCCCTGCTGGCCACCCTGGCCCTGCTGTGCGCCATCCCATTCGGGAGCCTCCCATGAAGTGGTACGAACGACATGTGGACGCGGGACTGACGCGCTGGTCCCTGGGGGAGCTGTCCGCCCCCGAATCCTCGCGGCTCCTGCGCCACGCCCACGCCTGCACCCGCTGCGGCACCCGCTACGACAAGTGGGCCCGCGCCCACCGCGTCTTCGAGTCCGGCCAGACGGACACCCCCACCTCCACGGAGCTGGAGACGCTCACCGCCGCGGGGCTGACGGCCGCCCTCAGCGCCGCCGCGCCCCCGGACGCCGCGCCCTCCCGGTGGCCCACCCTGGCGGTGCTCGGCGCCACGCTCGCGGCCCTCTTCCTGGTCGTGGTGGTGACACCCACCTCCGTCGGCCCCACCGCTGTCCCTTATACACATCTCCGAGCCCACGAGACGCTCA
>NZ_RAWE01000067.1 GCF_003611695.1 Corallococcus carmarthensis
CCCTTCCCTCCCCGCCTCGCCCAAAAGCTTTGAAGCCGCGCAAAGCGGCCACACCTTCCGGGTGTGGCCCTCGCGGATCAGGTGGCGAAGCTAGGCACCCACCCCGGGACTGCCAACCGCCTCACCGTGGGAAAAACAGTGGAACTGCCCTCCAGAACGTCCACTGGTTGGCAACACCTCCGCCCACGACAGCGGAAGACTTCAGAATTTCGGAATCCGCAACGTCTTGCTGATCATCGCGCTGCCGCTGGCCACGTAGAGCAGCGCCAGCGGGTGCAGCTGGAGCGGACCCAGGTTCCACACCCCGCCCCACAGCGCGTCACCAATGCGGCCCTGCCACGTGGCCACCGCCAGCACCATCACCAGCAGCAGGCTGGTGGGGATGGGGGTGCCCTCGAAGTACTTCACCTTGCCGGTGCCGTCGGACAGCTCCGCGGAGGTGACGTTGAAGCGCGCCAGGCGGCTGATGCCGCACGCGACGAAGTAGAGCAGCGCCGCCACGTCCAGGTTGCCGCGCAGGCCCACCGCGAACGCCAGCGCCGCGGGCGCCATCCCGAAGGAGATGACGTCCGCCAGCGAGTCCAGGTCCGCGCCCAGCGGCGACTTGCGGAAGCGCCACCGCGCGATGCGGCCGTCCGCCACGTCCATCACCAGCGCCACCGGCATCAGGCAGAACGCCACCCACAGCCAGCGCATGTTGCCGGTCGCCAGCGCTTGCATGGCCGCCAGGATGGCTCCGGCCCCGGAGAAGCCGTTGCCGAGCGTGACGAAGTCCGCCAGCACGAAGGTGCGAATCATGGAGAAGTGGCGGCGCTGGCGGCGGGCCGCGGGCGGCGACGAGGGCTCGGGCGTCATGGCTCCCGTGTAACACACACCGTCTTTCCGGCTTTCCCAAACCCACGACGCGACGCATCCGGACGTTTCATCTCCGTGGAAAAGTCAAATCCCAGAAACATTGACCGGCGAATCGCCACCTTCCTAGTCTCCGGGCCGCCATGCCCGAGCACATCCCCGATAATTCTCCTCCTCGCGGAGGGTTCCGTGCTGTCCGGACCCGCCGTCTTTCTTTCTCCCTTCTCGCGTCCCTGGCGCTGGTTGCCAGCACCGGATGTGACGACGACAAAGAGATCGTCGACCCGAACCCGACGCCGTCCGCGCCGAAGTACACGGCGAAGATCAAGCGCACGTCGTACGGCATCCCGCACATCACCGCGGACAACTACGGCAGCCTGGGCTTCGGCCAGGGCTATGCCTTCGCGCAGGACCACGTCTGCACGCTGGCGGACCAGGTCCTGAAGGTGCGCAGCGAGCGCGCCCGCTACCTGGGCCAGGGCACGGGCAACAGGCACGTGGGCTCCGACCTGGCGTACCTGGCCATGGACGTGATGGGGCGCGCGCAGGCGGCCTTCCCCACGCTGTCCCAGGAAGTGCAGGACATGCTCACCGGCTACGCGGCCGGCTACAACAAGTACATCGCGGACACGGCCCCGGAGGCCCTCCCCGCCGAGTGCGCCAAGGCGGCGTGGGTGAAGCCCATCACCCCGGTGGACCTGCTGGCGTACAACACGGACCTGACGCTCATCGCGGGCATCAACGCGCTGGCGCTCACCATCCCTTCCGCCACGCCTCCCACCGTGAGCGCGCAGTCCGTGGACCCGAAGCAGGCCGCGCTGCGCCCCCAGCCGCCCTCGCTGGAGGAGCTCCAGAAGCTGAAGAACGCGGACTTCGGCAGCAACGGCTGGGCCATTGGCGGGGACCGCACCGACAACGGCAAGGGCATGGTGATGGCCAACCCGCACTTCCCCTGGGAAGGCGAGCTGCGCCTCTGGGAGAGCCAGCTCACCGTGCCGGGCCAGATGAACGTCTACGGCGTGGGCCTCATGGGCGTGCCGGCGGTGCTCATCGGCTTCAATGAGAACGTGGGCTGGACGCACACCTTCTCCGCCGGCCAGCGCGCGACCATCTACCAGCTGCAGCTCGTGCCGGGGAAGCCGACCGTCTACAAGTACGGCAACGAAGAGCGCGCCATGACCTCCAAGACCTTCACCATCCTGGTGAAGCTGTCGGAAGGGTCGCTGACGAACTACACGCAGACCGTCTACTTCAGCCACTACGGCCCGATGATGGCCATCCCGGACTCGTCGCTGCCGCAGGGCGTCCCCGCGGGCACGCTCGGCTGGAACAGCCAGACGGCGCTCACGCTGCGCGACGCGAACATCGACAACACCAAGTTCCTGGACCAGTTCCACGGCATGAACAAGGCCAAGTCCCTGGCCGAGTTCAAGGACGTCTACGCCACCCAGCAGGGCCTGCCCTGGGTGAACACGATGTACGCCGACAAGGAGGGCAACGCCTGGTACACGGACGCCACGCCCACGCCCAACCTCACCAAGGACGCGGCCGCGAAGTGGGCCACCGAGGCGACCACGCCCGGACTCACCGTCCCCTACCTCATCTACCAGGCCCTGGGCTTCGTGGCGCTCAACGGCAGCGACCCGGCCAATGAGTGGCAGGTGGAGCCGGGCTCGCGCAGCCCCGGCCTCGTGCCCTTCACCAAGGTGCCGCAGCTGGAGCGCAAGGACTTCGTCTTCAACGCGAACGACAGCTACTGGCTGGCCAACCCCGCCGCGCCCATCACCGGGTTCTCCCCGCTGCATGGCTTCGAGAAGGTGCCCCAGTCGCCGCGCACGCGCATGAACGCCAAGATCCTCACGGAGGTCTCCGCCACCGGCGCCTCCGGTCCGGACGGCAAGTTCACCTTCGAGGAGCTGAAGACGGCCGTGTTCAGCAACCGCAGCAGCATCGAGGAGCTGGTGCGCGCGGGCCTGGTGGAGCGCTGCACGGGCAAGACGACGGTGACCTACAAGGACACCACCGGCAAGGACAACGTCGTGGACATCAGCCAGGCGTGCGCGCTGCTGACCGCCTGGAGCGGCCGCTACGACGTGGACCAGAAGGGCGCGTTCGTGTTCCGCGAGTTCGTGGGCGCCTACCCCAGCCCGCAGCTGTTCAACGCGGGCCCGCTGTTCTCCGTCCCGTTCGACCCGGCCAACCCCATCGCCACGCCCAACACCCTGCCGGCCGCGCCCGCCACGGGTGATGACCCGGTGCTGGTGAAGCTGGCGCAGGCCGTGTTCACCATCAACCGCTCCGGCAACGCGCTGGACAAGACGCTGGGCCAGGTGCAGTTCACCACCCGCGCCGGCGCCCCCATCCCCCTGCAGGGCGGCATGGGCCGCGAGGGCGTCACCAACGTCGTGTCCTTCGGCGTCGCCCGGACCACGGTGTTCGACTTCGCCCAGCCCCACACGGCCACGTACAACACCAACACCCTGCTGGCCAAGGAGGGCTACCCCATCAACAACGGCAGCTCCTTCGTCATGGCGCTCCAGTTCACCGACGCGGGCCCCAACGCCAACGCCGTGCTGAGCTACAGCCAGTCCGGCGACCCGGCCTCCGCGCACTACGCGGACCAGACCCTGCTGTTCTCCCAGAAGCAGTGGCGCCCCATCCTCTTCACGGACGCGCAGATCGCCTCCGACAAGACCGCGGTGGAGACCACCGTCTCCGGCGGGTAGTCCTCACCGCCTGACAGCCTGAAGCCTCTCAAAGGCCCCGGGAGCCGCCGTGCTCCCGGGGCCTTCTTGTTTTCATTGGGATTCACCGTTGAAACTTGTCACAGGGAGCGGAATTCACAGACATGGCCGCCGGCCCCGGCGTCCGGGCCGAGCATCCTCCAGCGGACATCCAAGGGGGCCTCCGAGGCGAACTCACAGTCCGTGACGCCGTCAGTGATGTTCGGATGTGTCGTCTCAAGAATGTCAGCCTTCAGGGCTAGTTTCTTGACCGCGGCTGAAGAGCAGGATGTCCCTCAGGCCCAGGGAGAAAGCCCGGACGCGTACCGACCGGGACGGCCGCTGGGTCCGACACGAAGGAGTCGCGAACGCCATGGCACTTCCGGTCTACAAGACAGACGTCATCGACAAGGTGTTCTTCCTGCGCTGGGACGCTCCACCGACGCCGGAAGAGATTCAAGCGGTGTTCCAGAAGATGCAGGCCGCCTACCAGCAGCACCAGCAGCAGCCGCTGGTGCTCGTCACCATCGCGGGAGCGAAGTCCGCGGTCCCCAACAGCGAGCAGCGCCGGCACCTGTCCAACATGCTGTCGGACGCGCGGGCGCTGTTCTCGGAGATCCACGTCATCATCGAAGGCAACGAACTGCAGCACAACCTCCAGCGCGTCATCGTGTCGGGGATGCTCATCGTCACGCGCACGTATGACGATCAGTTCATCCGCGTGCACAAGAACGCGGACGGCGCGGCGGGCTTCATCGCCCGGCGGCTGGGAGTGGATGGAACGCAGGTGGTGAACGAAGCGCGGTCGCGCGGCGTGGTGATGTAAGTCCCCGGGGGGATTCGGGGGCCCTTCAAAGGGCCCCCGGCCCCGGAATGCAGCGCGCGGGCTTTTTCAGCCCCGGGCGCCCTGCCCCACCGGCCGGACCGGACGGGCGGCGCTGACGGAGCCGCGCACGTAGCGGTGGTCGAAGAGGTCCACGTAGAGGTACTCGGGCCAGGACACCATCGCGCGAGCCCCCAGCATCACGCCCCGCATGATTTCACTCACCATCAGCCCCGCGGCGGTGGTGGCGCCAATCACGCACGTGGGCGCGTGGCCCTTTCCCTGGTAGCAGGCGTCCATGTACTCCTGGAGCATGTAGCTGCCTAGGTGCGGGATGATCTTCGGCAGGTCGATGCGGCCGTCCGGGAGGATGAAGAGTTCCTCGTAGAGCGGCGCGTCCGGCTGGAAGACGTGGAGCGCGGCGCCAAAGCCCAGCATCAGCCCGGTCATGATGGGGATGCCCAGCTGGCGGCACGTCTGGTGGAGCGACTCCTTGGCGCGGGCGCCCGCGATGTCGATGACCTCCACCACGTAGTCCACCGGGGGCAGGCCGCCCAGGCCCTTGAGCACGTCCGCCACGTTGGCGTCGGTGATGCCCTCCTTCACCTTGTGCACGCGCAGGTCCGGATGGATGTCCCGGCACAGGCGCTCCACCACGTCCACCTTGTGCTGGCCCAGGGTGCTTTCGAAGCAGCCAATCTGCCGGTTGATGTTGTGGCGTTCGTAGACGTCGAAGTCCGCGAGCGTCAGGCAGCCGAAGCCCAGGCGCGTCAGGTCCACCGCGCACTGGCCGCCCGCGCCGCCCACGCCGGCGACGAGCACGTGGGTGCTGGCGAGCTTGTCCATGGTCTGCGGGTGGAGGACGCCCAGGTTGCGCTGGAAACGGGGGTTCACGTTCGTCATTGGAAGGGCTCCCTACTTGCGCATGCAGACGTAGAAGTTCTCGCCGTAGTAGTCGTCGCCGTCGGACACCAGCGCCTCGCTGAAGCCCACCTTCTTCAGCAGCTGGACGGCCTGGTCCGTGTCCAGGAAGGTGACCATCTCGTTGGGGTCCGTGGTGAGCTTCTGGGCGCAGGTGCGGTGGTGGTTCACCGCGCGCTGGAGGGACTCCGTCCACCGCCCCTGGGCCTCCCATTCCCGGATGGAGTTCTTCAGCACCTTCTCCAGGTCGGGCCGGGGGCGCTTGTTGCTCGTCATGCACAGCACGCCGCCGGGCTTCAGGTGCGTCCAGGCCTCGCGCAGCACCGCCTCCGGGTCGCGCACGTAGAAGAGGACGTTGTTCATCACCACCGCGTCCGCGCCCCCCTCCACCTCCGGGGGAAACACCGTCACGTCCCCGGGCAAGAGCGTCCAGCGCGCGCGCACGGCCTCCGGCTCCGTCGCGCGGCGGCGCACCGCCAGGGCGAGCATGGCCTGGTTGTTGTCGAAGCCGACGACGCGCTGGCCCCGGCGCACCAGCGGCTCGCTCACCAGCCCCGTGCCACACCCCGCGTCGATGACGTAGGCCCGCTCCCGGGTGTCCCGGAGGATCTTCTCGCGCTGCCGCTGGTAGCACGGCAGCTCGGGGATCATCTGATCGTAGCTGTGCGCGAAGTCATTCCAGATGTTGTCGACAAAGACGGTCTCGGGCATGGGTCCTCCCCCTCGCGGGGAGTCAGGGTGTGGCCTGGAGTTGTCCCCCGCTCCACCCCTCTCGGGCGATTGCCCCGCCGTCTTCCCCTATCATCCAGGACTTGCCTGTTTCAGATGTATGTGTTGGATTGAATGAACAAACACACCCTGGCGGGCCGGCGGGGATGTCCGTTCAGTCGCGGAGGACCCGCGCCATCCGTGGTGCGCATGTCTCAGCATTGAAGTACGCGGGGTGCCGCGTTATTTCACTCGGAGCGCGGCCGGAGCGGCTCTGGGTGGCCTTCACCGATGAAGCCTGCCCTGCGGGGCAACACCAACAAAATCAATGACTTGGGCCCTGGCGCGGAAGGTGCTCTTGGGGAGGCGTGCAGCGGAGGCGCCGGATGTCGTTCCCTGGCGCTTTCCTGCGTGGGGGACCCTCATGCGAGTCGAGGTCGGTATGCGTAGGACGTTGAGCCTGTGGGTGGTGATGGCGTTGTTCGTGGCACTGCGCGCGAATCCGGGGGAAGCGCGTGAAGAGACGTCTCAGGCGGAGCAGTGGACGCGCTCGCTGGTGTCGGCGGGCCTGGCGGCCTCCAGCGTGAAGCGGGAGGCGCTGGCCGGCGGACTGGCGCACTACACCTGGAAGGTGCGGGTGGGGACGGGGAAGTACGACGCCGTCACCGTGCACCGGGTGGTGCGTGAAGCCCGTCCCTGGATTCCGGCGCGCAGCAGCCGGGCCGTGTTCATGGTGCACGGGGACCTGTGGGGCTTCGTGCCCGCGTTCCTCACCAACACGTGCGTGTCCACGATGCCGGAGGACCGCTCGCTGGCGGCGTACCTGGCGAGCCAGGACGTGGACGTGTGGGGCCTGGACCTGCGCTGGGTGGGCGTGCCGGAGGCGGAGACGGACTTCCAGTTCATGGCGAACTGGAGCCTCCAGACGCACGTGAAGGACCTGGGCACGGGCCTGGCGCTGGCGGACGTCGTGCGGCGGCTGTCCGGCAATGGCGGCGAGGGCCGGATGTTCCTGCTGGGCTGGAGCCGGGGCGCCACCATCGGGTACGCGTACCTGGACGGGGAGGCGCAGCGTCCGCGCGCGCTGCGCCGGGTGGACGGCTTCGTGCCCATGGACATGCCGGTGCGCTTCGGGCCGGACGCGGCCCAGCAGCGGCAGTGGGCGTGCGAGCGGTACGAGGCGCTCCAGGCCGCCCGCGACGAGGGCCGCACGGAAGGCGGCCTGCTGGGGCCCGCGCCGGGGACGCCGGTGAAGCTCATTGGCCAGCTGGCGGCGCAGAACCCCAACGCGCCCTCCCCGCTCGCGACGCAGGGGGCCACGGGGCGGCCCCCGCCGACGAACCGGCAGTTCGCGGTCATCGCCGCCGGGGCCACCGCGGCCCTGCTCGCGCCGCTGCAGCCGCTGACGCCGGGCTACCACCTGGCCGGCAGCGTCCCGGACACCGCCGGTCTGCCGAACAAGACGGCCTACACGTCGGAGCCCACCCTGTTCGACTACCTCCGGTTGGCGGTCCCCTACCAGAGCCTCAACGAGGTGGTGGAGACAGAGGCGCAGCTGTGCGGCCTGGACGTGCCCTACGACGACCACCTGAAGGACGTGAAGGTGCCGGTGCTGTACATCGGCGCGGCGGGCGGCGTGGGCCGCTTCGGTGAGTACTCCACGCGCCTGCTGGGCAGCACGGACGTCACCCGCCTCATCGTGCGCAGCCGGCCGGAGGCGGAGCGCGCGCTGGACTTCGGCCACGCGGACCTGTTCCTCGCCCGGGACGCGCGCGTGCGCGTGTGGCAGCCCATCCTCCAGTGGCTGCAGGCCCACTGACGGGACGGGGCGGAGGGAGGGCTACTCCGCCTTCCACAGGCCGTGGCGCCGGGCCCGGCGGCCCAGCGTCACGGGGTCCATGCCCAGGGCCACGGCCGCGCGGCGCAGGACGCCGCCGTGGCGCTCCAGGGCCTCGCGGATGAGGTCGCGCTCCACCTGGTGGAGCCGGGCCCGGAGCGAGCCGTCCCCCGTGGGGTCCGCGCGGGGCACGGTGTTGTTGATGAGCGCGGGCGGCAGCAGGCGCCGGGTGAGCATCTCCCCGGGCCGCGACAGCAGCACCGCCCGCTCCACCACGTTGCGCAGCTCGCGCACGTTGCCCGGCCAGCCGTAGCCGTGCAGCACCTCGTCCGCGTCCGGGGCCACGCCCGTGGCGGAGCGCTTGAGGGTGCGGTTGAACTGCTCCACGAACGTCCGCGCCAGCTCCGGGATGTCCTCCGGGCGCTCGCGCAGGGGCGGGATGTCGATGGTGAAGCTGTTGAGCCGGTAGAAGAGGTCCGCGCGGAAGCGGCCGGTGCGCACCTCCTCCCCCAGGTCCCGGTTGCTCGCGGCCACCACGCGCACGTCCACGTGCCGCACCTGGGTGCCGCCCACCGGGCGGATGTCGCCCGTCTCCAGCACGCGCAGCAGCTTCGCCTGGAGGTTGGGCGTGGTGTTCTCAATCTCGTCCAGGAAGATGGTGCCGCCGTTGGCGAGCACGAAGAGGCCCGGGTGGTCCGACACCGCGCCGGTGAAGGCCCCCTTCACGTGGCCGAACAGCTCGCTCTCCAGCAGCGTCTCCGTGAGCGCGCCGCAGTCCTGCACGACGAGCGGCAGGTCCCCCCGGCCGGAGAGCCGGTGGAGGATGCGCGCCAGCACCTCCTTGCCGGTGCCCGTCTCCCCCTGCAGCAGCACCGCCACCCGGTGGGGGGCCACCAGGCGCACCATCTCCATCACCCGCTGCATGGGCGGACTGCGAAAGCCCACGTCCTCCGCGTGGCGGCCCGGGCCGCCCACCGGGGCCTGGGCCAGCGCGCGCTCGCGCATGAGGTTGCGCTCCAATTCCAGCGCCATGCGCCACTGCTCCGTGCGGAAGCCGTGCTCGCGCCCCGCCTGGAGCACCGCCTCGCGCATGGCGTCCGGGTCCGGCCACGCCCCCAGTGACCGGTAGATGCGGCCGGTGTTGAAGAGCGCCACCAGCCGCTCCGGAGCCGCCGGGGCGCAGTAGACGATGCGCGAGGCCAGGTCGCTGGGCGGCCCCGCGCCCGTGGGATCCACCTCCGCGCGCAACTCCGCCAGGGACTCCACCAGCGCGAGCGCCCGCGACTCGTCCTGGCCGCACACCAGGAGCGCCGCCATGTCACCACGCGTGAGCAGCGCGTGCACGTCCTCCACGGTGGCCGCGAAATGCGGTGTGGCCACGCCGTCCAGGGACTGACGCACCGCGCGTGACTCGTCATCCGAGGCGAAGGCGGCCACCACCTGCAGGTGGGACGTGGACAGGTAGCGCGCCAGCTTCACGCCGTCCGCCGCGTCGAAGGCGCCGAAGCTGATGCCCAGCGCCGCGACCGTGCCCCCGCCACTGGCGGTGTCATGGCGCCAGCGCACCGTGCCATGCACCCGCACGTGGGCGCCGGTGTCCGGCAGCGAGAAGGCCATCTCCACCGGCTCGTTCTCGTGCGGGCCCTCTGAAGGCCGGCGCGGCGTGGCGATGAGCCCGATGCCCGTCTCGCTGATGTTCACGGACCAGCAGCCATGCAGCGCCGGCTGGGTCACGACCTTCACGTACAACGGCTTGCGCTCGCTCCGAGCCACCTGCTCGGACCCGGAGCGCGTCATGGGGTGCGTCACTCGACCGGCCTCATGGCCGCGGCGCGGCGGGCTTCCTGGAAATCCACGGACATTTCGGGAGGGGTTTCTGCCTGATTCTCCCGTCATCGCAAGTCGGCGGCAAAGGGGGTGTCCGCCGGGCACGCCGCAAGTGGACACGGGTCCAAAATGCCCTGCCCGGAACGTGGGCTGGCGCGTCCCCACACCGAACCACAGCCCGCGGTGCGAACAGGCCGTGCTCCGGCGGTACGCATCCCACGCGACGGGCTGTATTGCTCATTCCGGCGGGTTGAAGGTTTTCAACCGGGACGTCTGAAATCAATGTCTGTCTTTCGGATTTGAACCTGCCCAGCATGCAGGCGGGCTCAACGTCGCTTGTGTTCGAAATAGAACTTCGCTATTCCGATTATCACCTTGGAGCACGGCAGGCTTTCCCCCTCTGCCGGATGGAGTACCCGAACACACGTCACGTTGTCTTTCTCCTCCCGTCGACACGGCCCTGTCGAACAGGTCCGGGAGCACGAGAGGGGATTGCCCCGCCGTAAAGCCAGACATCCCCCGGCCATGCCCCGTCTCCTGTCGTTGGAGCATGGCTTTTCATTGCCTGTCCTTTCCCCCTGGGTCAACCCCTTGAAGAAAACCCTCCTCCTGGTTGAAACGTTGTTCGTCCTGAGCGCCGTGGGTTGTGGCGCTCCGGATGGTTCCCTTCCGGTTGAAGACCGCCAGCCGTCGCTCGAGACGTCCGGCGAGGACCTCACCACCACCGGCTGCACACAGCTCACGCCCAGCGGCGTGAAGGCCAGCGGCGACGACGGCGCGGGCAGTGTCGCGGCGAACACGCTGGATGATCAGCTCACCACGCGCTGGAGCAGCCTGGGCAAGGGCCAGTGGATTGACTACGACCTGGGCGCCACCAAGGCCGTGGGCGCGGTGTCGGTGGCCTGGCACGAAGGCGCCACGCGGGCGAACACCTTCACCGTGTCCGTGTCGCCGGACGGCTACACGTATACGCAGGTGTACAGCGGCAAGAGCAAGGGCACGACCACCGCCGCGGAGACGTACAGCTTCACGTCGGTGAGCGCGCGCCGGGTGCGCATCACCGTGCAGGGCAACACCGTCAACGACTGGGCCAGCATCACGGAGGCGCGCCCGTGCTCCGGCACCACGACGACGCCGCCCCCCACCACCCCCAGCGGCATCATCTGGCGGGGCGACTTCGAGTCCGGCGACCGCAGCCAGTGGGACGGCACGCAGATGATGTCGGCGGACCGGCTGCAGGTGATTCCGTCGCCGGTGCGCGAGGGCGGCTTCGCGCTCAAGGCCACGGTGAAGCAGGGCGATGACCCCATCAACTCCAGCGGCAACCGCAATGAGATCTTCAAGCAGACGAAGGAGGCGACGGGCACCGAGTACTGGTACCGCTGGAGCACGCGCTTCGCGCCGGACTTCCCCAGCGTGAACACGTGGCAGCTCTTCACCCAGTGGCACCACGACGGGTGCTGCGGTTCACCGCCGGTGGAGTTCTACGTGTACGGCGAGGAGATGCGGCTCAACATCGGCGGTTCGCCGGGCACCATCGTCTGGCGCACGCCCCTGGTGCGCAACGCGTGGCATGACTTCATCTTCCACGTGAAGTGGTCGCCCAACGCCAGCGTGGGCTTCGTGGAGCTGTACTACGACGGCAACCTGGTGCTGCCCAAGCGCAACATCGCGACGCAGTACACCGGGCAGCTCAACTACCTGAAGATTGGCCTGTACCGGAACGACACCATCGCCCCGGTGGGCGTCGTCTACCACGACGGCTGGGTGATGGGCCGGACGAAGGACGACGTGCTGAACGCCAACTACCAGCTGAAGTGAAACACCGGCCGCGTGCCCCGGTAGGCGCCGGGGCACGCCCCGGGATAGGCTTTCAGGGCCCATCCCGAGGAGCCGTACCATGCGTCTGTGCGCCGCGCTGACCGCCGTATCCCTGCTGGCGTCCTGCACCACGACCTATGCCATTCCCAAGCCGGAGCTGGCGCGGCTGGATGGCTTCAGGGACGACAACGCGGCGCTGTTGAAGGAGCTGGGCGACGTGATGCTCAACCGCCCCAACGAGCGCCATCGCATGGTGCGGGACGTGGAGGGCAAGGCGCACCCGTTCAGCTCGGACACGCCGCTGGCGCTGGCGCGGGTCTCCGCCCAGGCTCAAGCGGAGTTCCAGCGCTTCATCGAAGTGGGCGTGGACGCCGACCGCTTCCGGGGCGTGCCGCTGGAGGGCTCCTCCTCCGGCGCCTCCGCGGCGCCGATCGAGGTGCCCCTGACGGAGGTGGACCACGCCCAGCTGCGCGAGTTCAGCCTGGGCAAGACGCTGCTGCTCACGGGCACCATCGGCGTCGTGTTGATGGGGTCGCTGGTGGCGGTGAGCATGCTCTTCAAGCCCACCACCGGCTCGGAAGATGACCGCCCGGGCGGCGTCATCGACCTGGGTCCCCAGCCCCGGGCGATCCCGGCGTCCTACTGACGCTGTTCGCTAGCGCGCGTCCGTGCGCTGGCGCAGCAGCCCTTCCTGGGCCACGGAGGCCACCAGCCGCCCGTCCCGGGTGAAGACGTGCCCGCGCGCCAGGCCGCGCGCGTTGCCGGCCCAGGGACTTTCGATGCTGTAGAGCAGCCAGTCGTTGACCTTCAGGTCGCCGTGGAACCACAGCGCGTGGTCCAGGCTGGCCATCTGGAAGCCCGGCTGGAGAAACGTCTGAGCGTGCGGCTGGAGCGCGGTGCCCAGCAGGTTGAAGTCGCTGGCGTACGCGAGCACGTACCGGTGCACCTGGGGCTCGTCCGGCATCGTCCCGTCGGCGCGGAACCAGACGTGCTTCACGGGCGGCTGGGCGGTGGGCTCGAAGGGGTCCACGTACGTCACCGGGCGCATTTCAATGGGCTTGGCGGAGAGGAACTTCTCCCGGTGCCGCTCCGACATCCGGCCCGCGTGGCGCCCCAGCAGCTCCAGGTCCGTGGGCAGGGATTCCGGCGGCGGCACGTCCGGCATGGTGGCCTGGTGCGTGAAGCCCGGCTCGTCACCCTGGAAGGACGCCATCAGCGTGAAGATGGGCTGCCCCTTCTGGATGGCCACCACGCGGCGGGTGGTGAAGCTGCCGCCGTCGCGCACGCGGTCCACGGTGTAGACGACGGGCAGGCCCGCATCCCCGGGACGCAGGAAGTAGCCGTGCAGCGAGTGCACCGTGCGCTGCGCCTCCACCGTCTGGCTGGCGGCGGACACGGACTGCCCCAGCACCTGCCCTCCGAAGAGCTGACGGAAGCCCAGGTCCTGGCTGGCGCCACGGAACAGGTTCTCCTCGATGGGCTCCAGCTTCAGGAGCCCCAACAGCTCGTCCAGCACCCGGCTCATGTACGTCCTCCCGTTTTGACGCACCTCGTCTCTACCCCAGCCCCGGGCCCCGGCGCGCGGGCCAATGTAGAGTGCGGCGCCTTTCTCCTCTGGAGGAGCCCATGGCCCCGCTTTCCCTGCCAGATGCCTTCCGGCGGCACCCGGCGGCCTGGGCCATGGCGGCCACGTTCGCGGCCAGCCTGCTCTTGCGCGGGCTGTATCTGGCGGGTTCGCCGGACCGGGACTGGCCCTTCTCCGTCTTCTTCGCGGGCGACGCGCGCTTCTTCCACACCGCCGCGGTGGACCTGGCGCGGGGCCGCGTGAGCCCGGCCGCCCTGCCCTACCACCCGCCCCTGTTCCCCGCGCTGTTGGGCTTCCTGTACCGGGTGATGGGAGCGCCCCAGGGCAGCGCGCTGCCGTACAAGCTGGCGCTCGCCTGTGTGGGGGCGGCCACGGTGGCCTTCTGTCAGGGCTTCTGGCGGCGCCTCCTGGGGTCAGCGTGGAGCCTGGTGGCGGCGGGGCTGTACGCCACGAGCTTCGGGTGGCTGGTGCTGTCCACCACGTACAGCAATGAAACACTGTCCGCGCTGTGGCTGTGTTTCACCTGCGCGCTGGTGCTGCGCATGGGTGGCGGGGTGCCGTCCTGGGCGCCGGTGCTGGGATTGGGCGCGGTGATGGGGTTGGGCACCCTCACCCGCGCGGAGCACCTGGGGCTGTGGCCCTTCCTGCTGGCGTATGCGTGGACCGCGCGCGAGCGCACCGGCGGCTGGAAGCCATGGGCCCTGCGCTGGGGCGCGGCGGTGGGCGTGTCCCTGCTGCTGCTCGTCCCTTCCGCGCTGCGCAACCTGGACACGATGCGCGAGCTGAACGCGCGGGCGCCGCACCTGGAGCCGCTGCCGGAGTGGGTGCCCGTCACCGTGTACGGGCCGCTCAACTTCGCGATGGCGAACCACGCGGGCGCCACCGGAGGCTTCACCCCGGCGCTGATCAACCAGGGCGGCAACAACGGCCAACTGGATGCGTCCCGCCCGGAGCACCGGCGCCTGCTGCTGCACGGCTACGCGGAGGGGCTGCGCTGGATGGTGGACGCGCCCGGGGACGCGGCCCGGCTCCTGTGGACGAAGCTGGACCTGTGGCTGGACGGCCTGCGCCTGGGCGTGGGCGTGTCGGACGTGCCCGGGGGCCTCACCGGAGAGCGCGCCCCGGTGGACGTGTTCGTCCCCGACGCCGGGTGGCTCAAATGGCCCCTGGCGGCGCTGCTCCTCGCCGGGATGCTGCTGTCGCTCAAGCCCGCGCACGCGCCCTTCCGGCTGCTGTCGCTGGTGGTGCTGCACCGGGTGCTCGTCACGCTCGCCTTCTTCGGCTACGCGCGCGGACTGCTCGTCGTCTTCCCCGCGCTCCTGCCGCTGCTGGTCCTGCCGCTGAAGGTCCTGGGCGAGCGCCACGCGGCCGTGGCCCGGAGGCTGCCCGCGCTCGCCGGGGCGCTGCTGCTGCTGCTGTGGGCGGAGGCCGCGTACGTCGCCACGCGCGAGACGCCCCGGCGCTTCATGGCCAGCGGCACCACCGACGCGGTGAACGGGAAGCTCATCCAGGACGACCGCGTCCGGCTCTGGCCCCAACCCTGAGCAGAAGCCCGGATGGAATACTGCGAGCGGATCAAAACGCTCCGCGAGTGGAATACCGGCCAGTGAACACTGCAAGTTCCTGATTTCGCTCTATTTCTTTAAATTCGAAGTTACTCAGGAATAACCGCAATTCATTTTTAAAAAGGGCCTGACCTAAGCAGGAGGCGCTCCGCCCCGGAGCCCGCCGGTCCCGTCCGGCGGCATCACCCGAGGAGACGTCCATGCGCCCCCTGCGGTCAGCGTTGTGTTGTCTTGCCCTCCTGGTGTCGTCCACGACGTACGCATTCCAACCTGCCCAGCCCGCGCAGCAGGGCGCGGTGGCGAAGAAGGCCTTCTTCAAGCCGGACCTGTACCTGCCCATCCAGAACGTGCCGCTGGAGAAGGCCCGCTCGTTGATGCCGCGCGCGGGCGCGGACAAGTGGGCGGGGTTCGTCACCCGCTTCGGCGGCAACGTGCAGGTGTACCTGGATCCGCTGTCCGGCATGCCCACGGGCATCCAGGGCAGCTTCCCGCTCATCCCCGGTGACGGCTTCCGCAACAACATCACCCTCGATGGCGTCCGGCAGGGCCTGGGCCGCTCGGTGGGCAGCGTGGACGAGTCGGTGGTGGGCGAGCTCGTCTTCAAGTTCGTCGCGGACCACCAGGACGCCATTGGCGTGGACCTGCTGCAGCTGGGCGCGCCGCGCGTGACGCAGGTGTCGGATTCGCTGTGGCAGGTGCACATCCCGCAGGTGGTGAACGGCGTGCCGGTGCGGCACGGCCGGCTGGCGGCCACCATCAGCCACGGCAACCTCGTCCTCCTGGGTACGGAGGCGTGGTCCAACGTGGCCATCGACCTGAAGCCCCGGTTCAGCGCGTCGCAGGCGCTGACGGCGGGCAGCACGTTCCTGGGCCAGACGCTGTCGCCCACCAGCCTGTGGCAGCCGCCCACGCTGGAGGTGGCGCCCTTCGCGCGCACGGGCGCGGCCTTCGGCCAGGGCTATGGCCACTCGCTGGTGTGGAGCTACGGCTTCTCCAACGCCGGTGAGAGCGAGCGCTGGAAGGTGACGGTGGACGCGAACTCCGGCGAGGTGCTCGCCGTGGAGGACGACAACCACTACTTCGACGCGCAGGTGAAGGGTGGCGTGTACCCGTCCACCAACATCGGCACCTGCACGTCGAAGGAGACGTGCGGCACGATGCAGCCCAACTCCCCCATGCCGTGGGCGAACACCGGCTTCGCGTCGCCCAACAACTTCACCGACGGCGCGGGCATCTACAACTACAGCTCTGGCACGGTCAACACGACGCTCGCGGGCAAGTACGTGAAGATCGCCGACAGCTGCGGCGCCATCAACGTGAGCTCCGCCACGGGCACGCTGGACCTGGGCGGCGTGAACAACGACCACGACTGCACGGTGCCCGCGGGCACGTCCGCCGGCAACACGCCGGCGGCGCGCTCCAGCTTCTATGAGCTGAACAAGATCAAGGAGGTGGCCCGCGGCTGGCTGCCCTCCAACACCTGGCTGCAGGGCCAGCTCACGTCCAACGTGAACCTGGCCAGCACGTGCAACGCGTTCTGGAACGGCAGCACCGTGAACTTCTACAAGTCCGGTGGCGGCTGCCGGAACACCGGTGAGATTGGCGCGGTGTTCGACCACGAGTGGGGCCACGGCATGGACAACTTCGACGCCAACGGCTCGCTCTCCAACTCCAGCGAAGGCTACGCGGACATCGCGGGCATCCTGCGCCTGCAGACGTCCTGCGTGGGCTACGGCTTCTTCCAGACGACGAACACGGGCTGCGGCCTCACGCCGGACGGCACGGGCTACAACCAGCAGGAGGCCCAGGTCGCGGGCCAGTCGTGGTGCAACCTGCGCTGCTCCGGCGTGCGCGACGCGGACTGGGCGGCGAGCGCGCCGAACATCCCGGCCACCCCGCAGAACTTCACCTGCCCGATGTGCTCGTCCGGCTCCGGCCCGTGCAGCAAGCAGGTGCACTGCGCCGCGTCCCCCGTGCGTCAGGCTGCGTGGGACCTGGTGACGCGCGACCTCACCGCCGCGCCCTTCAACTACAACTCCAACGACGCGTTCCTGCTGGGCAACAAGCTCTTCTACCAGGGCTCCGGCAACATCGGCACGTGGCACGCCTGCAACTGCACCGCCGGCACGTCCGACGGCTGCGGCGCGACGAACGGCTACATGCAGTGGCTGGCCGCGGACGACGACAACGGCAACCTGGCGGACGGCACGCCGCACATGACGGCCATCTACGCCGCCTACAACCGCCACAACATCGCCTGCTCCACGCCCGCGCCCACCAACGGCGGCTGCGCGGCGGGCCCCACGGCGGCCCCCACCACCACGGCCACCCCGGGCGACAGCCAGGTGAGCCTGTCGTGGACGGCGTCCGCGGGCGCCAACCAGTACTGGGTGATGAAGACGGAGGGCTTCGCGGGCTGTGACTTCGGCAAGGCGCGCGTCGCCACCGTCACCGGCACCAGCTACACGGACCCGGAGGTCGCCAACGGCCGCCAGTACTGCTACTCGGTCGTCCCCGCGAGCAGCAACGCGTGCTTCGGCCAGGCGTCCGCCTGCACCTGCACCACGCCCACCTGCGCGGCGCCCGGCGCGCCCACGCTGTCCACCCCCTCCTCCGGCGCCACCGGCGTGGAGCTGCTCGCGGTGCTGGACTGGGCGGACGTGACGGGCGTGTCCGGCTACGAGGTCCAGGTGGCCACCGACAGCGCGTTCACCAACGTGGTGCGCAGCGCGAACTCGCTGGTCGCCAGCACCTGGACGGTGTCCCCGGGCCTGACGGCCAACACGGCCTACTACTGGCGCGTGCGCGCGCTCAACTCGTGCGGCGGCACCAGTGCCTGGACCGCGGCGAGCAGCTTCACCACGCGCGGCTGCGTGAACCTGGCGGCCCCCACGCTGACGGCCCCCGCCAACGCGGCCACGGGCGTCGCCCTGGCCCCGGCGCTGGACTGGTCCGACGTGACGAACGCGTCCGCGTATGACGTGCAGGTGGCCACCGACAGCGCGTTCACCAACGTGGTGCGCAGCGCCACCGGCCTGTCCTCGAGCGCGTGGAACGTGACGCCCGGCCTGTCCAACCTCACGTCGTACTACTGGCGTGCGCGGGCCACCGACAGCTGCGGCGCGAGCGCGTACAGCTCCGCCTTCAGCTTCACCACCACCAACGTGTGCACGCCCACCGTGGCCACGTACAACGCGAACCTGCGCACCCCCGCCTGCGGCTCCGTGTGCGGCTGCGACACCGGCCCCACGCTGGTCAACGGGCGCGGCACGTTGTCCGGCGGCGTGGAACCCAACCAGCCCAACACGCTGGGCGGCACCTGCGCGGACGGCTCCACCGGCACCTACCACTCGGATGAGAGCATCGACCGCATCGTGCTCAAGACGGTGGACCAGGGCATCATCACCCCGGGCAAGCAGCTCACCGTGGACGTGACGGTGTGGTGCTACGGCACCAGCGACCAGCTGGACCTGTACTACTCGACGAACACCGCCACGCCGTCGTGGACGGCCATCAGCACCGGCCAGGCCTGCACCGCGGTGGGGCTGAAGACGTTCTCCTTCCCCGTCACCGTGGGCGCCACCACCGGCCAGCACGCCGTGCGCGCGCAGTTCCGCTTCAGCAGCACCGCCACCAGCGCGTGCGTGTCCGGCAGCTACAACGACCGTGACGACCTGGTGTTCAGCGTCAGCTCCGCGGTGGCCGCCAACCCCACCGCCCCGTCCGCGAAGCAGGTGCGGGGCCGGGCCCTGACGGCGCGCTAGTTCCACCGCGCGTCCCGCCGTTCCATGGGGGCTCCCGGGTCATCCCGGGGGCCCCCGTGCCTTTTCTGGGCCTCACCAGGTGAACACGACGGACGGCGCCGAGCGCTTCGCCGGCCCGTGGTGGACCATCTCGATGTTGTTGCCGTCCGGATCCAGCACGAAGGCCGCGTAGTAACCCGGGTGGTACTGGCGCTCTCCGGGCGCCCCGTTGTCGCGGCCTCCCGCGGCCAGCGCCGCCTGGTGGAAGCGGTGCACCATCTCCCGGTCCTTCGCCTGGAAGGCCAGGTGCACGCGCGCGGTGGGTTCGCGGTCGTTGCTGAGGAAGAGCTCGTCCGCGGCGAGGTGCCGCTCACTCTCGTTGAAGACCGGGATGCCCAGCACCTCCAGCACCGCGCGGTAGAAGCGCTTGCTCGCCTCCAGGTCCCGGACCTGGAGGTGAACGTGGTCGAACATGCGGCCGTGGTGCAGTTCCATGGTCTGCCTCCCGTGATTTCGCTGTTGCGTGTCTGTCCAACAACCAGCGGACCGGCGACCTTCAGAACGGCAATTCCCGCATGTCAAGGCGCACCCGCCCGGGAAGTCGCGAAAGCGGCAACAACCCTCCACAAAAGCGCGGGCACCTGGCGGCGGGACGACGCAGCTTCATGCGATAGTCCGCGCCACTTCGCTGTTCTTGCCTTCAGGAGGGTGCCGCGATGTTCATCGAAATCATCGTCCTGCCCCGTGAAGACGACGACCGGTCCCCGAAGCGTCGCCCGGCCAGGGCCTCCGCCAAGGCGTCCCCCCCGGCTCCGGAGAAACGCGGCCGGGCGGAGCTGGCCCAGGCGTGGCGTGACGAGGGCAAGGCCTTCCACGGCGCCGTCCTGGAGTTCATCAAGGCCCAGCACCTGCTGGGCGCGGTGAAGTGGATGAGCGAGCCGGGCCTGCTGCCCCAGGTGACGCTCGTCGCCTCGGACCGCGTGCTGGAGAAGCTCCAGTCGGAGCCCCGCTTCGCGGCTGGCCGCTCGCTGTCCATGACCCTGCAGACCTGAAGTCCCGCCGCCCCCCTTCACGGCGGCCTCCCCTTCCCCACTTTCTCGAAACCTGTTCGTGACACCGCGTGAGCCCTTCCGCGGTGCGCCGTGGCGTGGCCCGGGTGCGTCATCGTTGGCGGAAAAACCTGTCTCATCCTGTTTCACGATGCTGTCCGCCTTGACGGCCTCGTCTTGAATTCCACAGGATGCGCCCCCAACCCACGAGGTCTGGACACCCGGTCCGGACCGGACGTGGAAAGTCCCCGCCGTGCCTCCCGTCAGTGCGCCCCTCGCCTGGAATCGGAGCGGAACATGCGTTTGAAGAGATTGGCCCCCGTCGTCGTGTCGCTGTGTTGCGCCACCGCTTCCGCCGAACAGCCGCGTGACAAGGAGGTCTACATCACCATCGGTTCGGAGGCGGTGACGACGGTGCGCTCGTCGTTCCGCGCTTCGGCCGGGCCCGCGCCCACGCTGGTGCGCGAGGCGAACGGGGTGAGCGTGCTCAAGCTCACCGAGTCGCAGCTGGGCGACGTGTCCTCCATCATGCATGACCAGTATCACCGCTGCGCGGGCTTCATGGCGCACGACACGCAGGAGGCGGCGCTCGCGGCGCTCACGCCCACGCAGCCCACGCAGTCGCTGGTGAGCTACACGCTGGACAACGCGGCGGTGGTCAACGGGCTGTTCTCCGGCCTGCAGGAGGCCAGCCTCCGCGGCACCATCACCCAGCTGGCCAGCTACACGAACCGCTACTACAACAACTCCACGGGCGGCACGCAGGCGGCCAGCTGGCTGAAGAGCGCCTGGGAGTCCTACGCCACCGGCCGCAGCGACGTGAGCGTGCAGCTGTACACGCACTCGGGCTGGACCCAGCCCTCCGTCATCGCGACCATCACCGGCACCGTCTACCCGGACGAGGTGGTGGTGATTGGCGGCCACCTGGACTCCATCAACATCACCGTCGGCTCCTCCAGCCGGCCCACCGCGACGGCGCCGGGCGCGGATGACGACGCCTCCGGTGTCGCCACGCTGTCGGAGGTGTTCCGCGTGGCCATGGCGAAGGGCTACAAGCCGGCGCGCACGGTGAAGTTCATGGCGTACGCGGCGGAAGAGGTGGGCCTGTACGGCTCGCAGGCCATCGCGCAGGCGTACAAGACCGCGGGCACCAACGTGGTGGGCGTGCTCCAGCTGGACATGACCAACTACCGCGGCTCCACGTGGGAGGTGACGCTCGTCACGGACAACACCAACGCGGCGCAGAACACGTTCCTGGGCAACCTCATCGACACGTACACGGGCTACACGCGCACCAACATCACGTGCGGCTACGGGTGCTCGGACCACGCGTCGTGGACCGCGCAGGGCTACCCGGCGTCCATCCCGTTCGAAGCGCAGATGAACAACGACAACCCCAACATCCACACGGCCAACGACACGCTGGCCAACAGCACGAACGGCGACGCCAGCAACGCGCTGAAGTTCGCGCGCATCGGCGCCGCGTACCTGGCGGAGCTGGGCAAGGGCACCCTCCCGGGCCAGCCCTCGGACACCACGGCCCCCACCGTGGCGCTCACCGCCCCGGCGAGCGGCGCGACGGTGAACGGCACCACCAGCATCACCGCGACGGCCAGCGACAACGTGGGCATCAGCAAGGTGGAGTTCCTGGTGGATGGCGCGGTGAAGGGCACGGTCTTCTCCTCGCCGTACAGCTACGCGTGGGACAGCCGCACGGTGGCCAACGGCAGCCACACGGTGACGGCGAAGGCGCACGACAGCGCGGGCAACAACACCACCGCGACGGCGCGCACGGTGACGGTGGCCAACGTGTCCACGTCCGGCACCTACGACACCACGCTCAAGACGGTGCGGTGCACGGCGGCGGCGGCCACCTGCGACAGCGGCACGCTCTTCAACGGCCGCGGCTCCATGGGCCCGGAGGTGAACACGCCCAACACGCTGCGCGGCACGTGCGGCGACGGCAGCGAAGGCACCTACCGGAGCGATGAGTCCGTGGAGGCCGTCAAGGTGTCCACCGTGGACGGCTCCAACTTCGCCGCGGGCAAGCAGGTGAAGGTGGAGGCCACGGTCTGGGCCTACGCCAGCCCGTCGTCGGACCGGCTGGACCTGTACTACACGGCCAACGCCACCGCGACGACGCCCGTCTGGACGCTGCTCACCACCCTCACCCCGGCGGCCGCGGGCTCCCAGACGCTGTCCACCACGTACACGCTGCCCTCCGGCACCGCCCAGGCCGTGCGCGCGCAGTTCCGCTACGGCACCGGCAGCCCGGGCAGCGCGTGCGTCTCCAACAGCTACAACGACCGCGACGACCTGGTGTTCGCCGTCCAGTGAGCCTCACGGCGGTGACGTGAATTGAAGCGGAGGGGATCCGGGGCGTTCACCCGGGTCCCCTTCGTGTTTCAGGCCGCCTGGAGCCCTTCGATGGGCAGCTCCACCACGAAGGTGGAGCCCAGGCCCGGCTTGCTGTCCACGGTGATGCGGCCGCCGTGCGCCTCCACCACCTGCCGGGCAATCCACAGCCCCAGGCCCAGGCCGCCGTAGTTGCGGCCGGGCACCGCGCGCTCGAAGCGCTCGAAGATGCGCGCGCGGTCCTCCTCGCTGATGCCAATGCCCTGGTCGCGCACGGTGAGGCGCGCGGTGCCGTCCTCGGCGGCCACGCACACCGCGATGGGGCGGCCCTGGCCGTACTTCGCCGCGTTCGCCAGCAGGTTCGTCACCACCTGGTCGATGCGCTGCTTGTCATACCGGCCGACGAGCGGCGTGCCCGCGTCCAGCGTCACCGTCACGCCCATCTTCTCCACCTCGTCGCGCAGCCGGGCCACCGCCCTGCCCACCACGGCGGTGAGGTCCACGTCGTTCAGGTCCAACGCCAGCCGGCCCGTGGTGAGCTGCGACACGTCCAGCAGCGTCTCCATCAGCGCGTGCAGCCGCTGCACCTGCCGGCCGGCGGACTCCAGCGGGCTCTTCGCGCGGCCCAGCGCCTCGTCCCCCAGGCTGCGCTCCAGCCGCTCCAGGTGCAGGCGGAAGGCGGCCAGCGGCGTCTTGAGCTCGTGGCTCGCCACCGCCAGGAAGTCGTCCCGGGCCTGGAGGCTCTCGCGCAGCGACTGGGCGAGCAGCTCCTGGCGCAGGGTTTCGCGGCGCATGCGCGACAGCTCCAGCATGGAGCGCACGCGCGCCACCAGCTCCCGCGCGCTGAAGGGCTTCACCAGGTAGTCGTCCGCGCCCGCCTCCAGCCCCTCCACCGCGGACTCCTCCCCGGCGCGGGCGGACAGCATCACCACGGGGACGGCGCGCGTGGACGGCATCTCGCGCAGGGCGCGCAGGAGGCCGAAGCCGCCCAGCCGGGGCATCATCACGTCCGTCAGCACCAGCTCCGGCGGCTGCGCGCGCGCGGCCGCCAGCGCGGCCTGACCGTCCGTGGCCAGCGTCACGTCGAACGACGGGGACAGCACGCGGTCCACGTACTCGCGCATGTCCGCGTTGTCGTCCACCACCAGCACGCGGGCCCGGGGCGCGTCCCTGTCCCCTCCTTCCGCCAGCGGTGACGCGGCTTCCAGCGCGCGGGGCGCGGGCTCCGCGTCCGACCAGCGCTCGGCCTCCTGGAGGAAGGGGCGCACGCCCGGGGCGGTGGACTGCCGCTGGCGCGAAGCCTGGAGGCGGTCCGCGGGCAGGTGCGCATGGCCCCGGGGAATGCGGACGGTGAAGGTGGTGCCCCTGTCCTCCTCGCTCTCCACGGCCACGTCGCCCCCGTGCAGCGCCACCAGCTCGCGCACCAGCGCCAGCCCGATGCCGGTGCCTTCGTGGGTGCGGCTTCGCGCGTTGCGCACGCGGTGGAAGCGCTCGAAGAGGTGGGGCAGCTCCGCCGCGGGGATGCCCGTGCCCGTGTCGGTGACGCGCAGGAGGACGTCGTGGCCCCGGACCTCCTGCCGCACGACGATGCCGCCGTGGAAGGTGAACTTGAGGGCGTTGGAGAGCAGGTTGAAGACAACCTTCTCCCACATCTGCCGGTCCACGTAGACGGGCTCCGGCAGCTCGCCGCACTCCACGCGGAAGGACAGGCCGGTGCGCTCGATGGCGGAGCGGAAGTGGCCGGTGAGGTCGCGGGTGAAGACGGCCAGGTCGGTGGGCTCGAAGCTGGAGTCGATGCGGCCCGCCTCCAGCCGGCTGAAGTCCAGGAGCGTGTTCACCAGCCGCAGCAGGCGGCCCGCGTTGCGGTGCACGAGCTCCAGGTCCTTGCGCGCGCCTTCCGTCACCGGCACCTGCGCGAGCACGTCCTCCAGCGGCCCCAGCATCAGCGTGAGCGGCGTGCGGAACTCGTGGGAGATGTTGTGGAAGAAGGCCGTCTTCGCCCGGTCCAGCTCCGCCAGCGCCTCCGCCCGCTGGCGCTCCTCCTCGTAGGCGCGCGCGTTGCGCAGCGACACCGCCACCTGCGCGCTCAGCAGTTCGGAGAAGGAGGCGTGCCCCTCGTCGAAGGCGCGGTTGGGGGACAGCGCGGTGACCAGCACTCCCAGCGGCGCGGCCGTGCCCGCCCCGGCGAGCGGCTGGAGGAGGAGCGTTCCCACCGAGTCCCCGAAGGGGCCGCCCTCGAGGGCCAGGAGCGCCTCCAGACCGTCGCGCAGCACCCGCTCGCCTTCGAGCGCGCGCAGGTACGGGGCCGCCTCCCGCGAGTCCACGTCCAGCAGGACGGTCTTCGGGCTCAGCGGCCCACCGCGCTCGATGCCCACGGCCCCGCACAGCGTCAGCGACCGGCCATCCTCCGAGCACAGGTAGATGAGCGCGCACGGCACGTCCAGCGGATGATCCGCCAGGGCCTTCGCCAGGTCACCGCACGTCTTCGTCACGCTGCGCGTGTCCGACGCCTGGGCGGACAGGTCGCGCAACAGCCGCATGCGCCGCTCGCTCAGCACCCGCGGCGTCACCTCCGCGCACACCGCGAGCATGCCGCCGATGGCGCCCGTGTCGTCGTAGGCGGGCGCGTGGCTGACGTCGAAGTAGGACTCCTCGCGGTAGCCGCTGCGGTTGAGGAGCAGCCGGAGCGCGGGCACCCAGCTGGCGACGCCCGTCGTCATCGCCTCCCGCACCAGCGGCTCCAGCGAATCCCACGCCTCCGCCAGCGTGCCGCGGATGTCCGTGCCCAGCGCGGCCGGGTGCTTGTCGCCAATCACCAGCGAATAGGCGTCGTTGTAGAACTGGGTGAGCCGCGGGCCCCAGGTGAGGATCATGGGGTAGCGCGACCCGAGCAGCGTCTTCACGAGCATCTTGAGGCTCGTGGGCCAGGAGGCCACGGGACCCACCGGCGAGGCGTCCCAATCATGCGCGCGCACCAACGCGTGCATCTGGCTGCTACCGGTGAAGAGGGTCTCCGGAGTCTGCGGCGGAACGTCCTGATTCATCGCGGGCGCTGCTCCTCACGTCACGTCAGCGAGCCATTTCCCTATGCCGGGTTCCAATCGCTGCCCACTGGAAAAATGCCCATCCGTCCGGAGTGGAGCACCTTCCGGGGGCCTGGCTGGCCGCCTGCTTGGACAGGGCGGGCGGGCTGTCCTTCGCCGGGCACCGGTCTCACCTTGGAAGAGATGATGCCATCCCCCCAGGCCGAATCCCGGGTGCTGCGCGAGAAACATCCCACCGAGGGCGCGGAGCGCGGCCGGCTGTCACCCCGCCGCGAGGCCCTGCTCCAGGCGCGCATCAAGGACCTGTCCCTGCGGCTGGGGGGCACGCCCCTGGAGCGATACATCGCGCAATTACACGCGGAGCTGGAGGCGAAGGGGCTGTCCTTCAAGCCCCAGTGCTACCTGTCCGACGAATGGGGCTGTCCGTCGGGGGTGCCCGTCATCGGCCTTCCATTCTACCTGGCGGATCCGGAGCTCCTGTCCATCGAGGCGGAGCTGGGAGGCAGCGCGGAGACGGAGGCCGAAATCCTCATGTATCTGCGACACGAGGCGGGCCACGCGTTCAACTACGCCTACCGCCTCTATGACACGGACGAGTGGCGCCGCGTGTTCGGCGACTACGGCCGGCCGTATCAGGATGATTACAAGCCGCGGCCCTTCTCGCGCCGGTACGTCTTCCACATCTCCGGCTGGTACGCGCAGAAGCACCCGGACGAGGACTTCGCGGAGACCTTCGCCGTGTGGCTCACGCCGGGCAGCGACTGGGCGAAGCGCTACCAGGGCTGGGGCGCGCTCAAGAAGCTCCACTACGTGGAGGACATCGCGAAGCGGCTGGGCCGCACGACACCACCCGTGCAGCTGGCCGAGCCGGACTTCACCACCGAGGAGATGGAGGGCACCGTCCAGGACCACTACCGCCAGCGCGAGCTGGACGAGAAGGTGGACGTGGAGCTGCGCAACGCCTTCGACCACGCGCTGGAGGACATCTTCTGGGGCCCGGGAGAGGCGCCGGTGAGCGCGGCGACGCTGGTGCAGGCGGAACGCCAGCGCCTGCTGTCCACCGTGGGCCACTACGCGGGGGTGAGCCGGGGCGTGGTGCGCGCGCTCGTGGACCATCTGGCGGAACGCACCGCCGCGCTGAACCTCACCCTGCACCCGGACGACAGCCGTGAGGCGGCGATGCAGCTCGCGTCGCTCGTCACCGTCCTGGCGATGAACTACCTGCACACCGACCGTTTCTTCGAGGACTGACATGCCCGTGAAGGCTCTTCGCATCGCCGTCCTCCACTACCAGCCCAAGAACGACACCCCCGACCCCGTGGTGACGCAGGTGAGCGCGGCCCTGCGCGCGGCCGGCCATGAACCGGTGGACGTGCGCGTGGATGAAAGCGTCTCCGACCTGGTGCGGCTCGTCACCCGCGCCCGCGCGGACCTGGTGTTCAACCTCTGCGAGACGTTCGCGGAGGACTACCGGCTGGAGGTCAACGTCGCGGCGGTGCTGGAGCTGGCGCGCATGCCCTTCACGGGCTCCGGCACCGCGGGCCTGCTGCTCGCGCAGGACAAGGTGCTCACCAAGCAGCTGCTCCAGTTCCACGGCGTGCTCACGCCCCGGTTCGCCACCTTCGACGGCATCTCCTTCCAGGCGAATGGCGACCTGTCCTTCCCGCTGGTGGTGAAGCCCGCACGGTCGGATGCGTCCATGGGACTGGGAGTCGAGAAGGACATGGAGGGGCTGGCGCGGCGGGTGAAGAAGATCCGCGAGGAGTACGACGACGAGGCGCTGGCGGAGGAGTTCATCGAGGGGCGCGAGCTGTACGTCGGCGTGGTGGGGGACGCGGCGAAGCCGGAGGTGCTGCCGGTGGTGGAGCTGGACTTCGGTTCGCGGTGGAACCGCAAGCGGATGAAGATCGCCAACCGCGAGGTGAAGTTCGGCCCGGAGACGCCGGGCAGTCCGCACCTGGTGCTGCCCACGGACCTGTCGGACGAACTGGCGGGCCGCATCGGCCGCGCGGCCGTCACGGCGTTCCGCGCGCTCAAGCTGCGGGACTACGCGCGCATCGACTTCCGCGTGTCCAGCCGCACGAACGAGCCCTACCTCCTGGAGGTGAACCCCAACCCCTACCTGGAGACCCAGTGCGAGGTGGCCATGGGGGCGAAAGAGCGCGGCCTGAGCTACGAGGCGCTGGTGCAGCGCATCGTGGACACCGCGGCCCGGCGCCACGGCCTGGGAGTGGCCACCAAGGCCACCGCCGGCGCGCCCGCCCGGGACGCCGCCCCCGCCCCGCACTGACGCGAGGGCCGGCCGTCCTGTCGCGCCAGTGACGCCCTCCCGCCCCGGGCCCGGATTCCGGTGGCCCGGCCGGGGGCGTTGCTCTATGGGGGATGGGTGATTCGCCGTCAGTTCCTGGACCATGCCAAGGCCGTGGCCCGCTTCGCGCCCGTGCGGCCCGCGGTGAAGGCCGGCCTCCGGGCCGCGCTCGCGTTCTTCGTGCCCACCGTGGTGGGCACCGCGCTGCACCTGCCCGGCGCGCTGTGGCTCGCGGTGGGCGGCTTCAACACGTCCTTCGTGGACAAGGGCGGCTCCTACCACGCCCGCTTCCGCGCCATGGCCAGCACGGCGCTGGCGGCGGCGGTGTCCGCGGTGCTGGGCGGCCTGGCGGGAATGCACCCCGCGCTGGCCATTCCCGCCACCGTGTTGTGGGTGACGGCGTGGAGCTTCGCGGGCGTGTACGGCGCGGCGGCGAACCTCACCGGCAACATCGCCGCCACCACCTTCGTCATCTCGCTGGGCCTGCCCGCGGCCTCGGCCCTGGGCGCGCTGGAGTCCGGCCTGGCGGTGCTGGGGGGCTCCGCGTGGGCCATGGTGCTGTCGCTGGTGCTCTGGCCCATCCGCCCCTACCGGCCCGCGCGCAAGGCGGTGGCGGCGTGCTTCGACGCGGTGGCGGACTACGCGGAAGGGCTGTCGCGCACCGTCCAGGGCGCTCGCGAGGACGCCTGGCAGACCCTCATCCAGGAGCAGCACGGGCGCATCCGCGAGGTGCTGGAGGTGGCGCGCACCACGCTCGCGGCCACGCGCCAGGGCCGGGGCGAGCGCGGCCGGGGTGAGCGGCTGCTGGTGCTGCTGGAGGCCGCGGACGCGATGTTCATGGGGCTCATCGCCCTGGGTGAACAGCTGGAGAGCCTGGGCCCGCCGGTGAGCGGTCCGTCGGCGGACCCTCGCGCGGCGGTGGCCGTGGCGCTGCTGGAGTGCGCGAACACGGCGCGGGACCTGGTGGTGCTGGTGGAGCAGGAGGGCCGCAGCCGCAGGCCCCAGCCGGACTGGGACGGCCGCGCGCTGCGCGACACGCTCACGGACCTGGACGCGCGCGGACTCGTCACGCGGCTGGAGCGGGCGCGGCTGTCGGACATCGCGCGGCTGCTCACGGAGATGCGCGAGCGCGCGGACGTGGCGCTGGACACCGCGTGCCGGCTGCCCGGCCCGCTCACGGGGGCCCCGCCTCCGGCGCGCGAGCTGGCGGAGGAGTCCCATGCATCCCTGATGGATCCGGTGCGCGCGCACCTCACGCTGGACTCGGAGGTGCTGCGGCACGCGCTGCGCGTGGGCCTCACCACCACGGCGGCGGTGTGGATCGCCAGCGTGTTCCGGCCGAACCACGGCTATTGGGTGACCATCACCGTCCTCACCATCATGCAGCCGTACACCGGGCCCACCTTCCTCAAGGCGCTCCAACGGGTGCTGGGCACGGTGGTGGGCGGCCTGCTGGCCATCGCGGTCGCGTCGTGGCTCCAGAACCCGCACGCGATGATGGGCCTGCTGTTCTGCACCGCGGCCCTGTGCGTGAGCCTCATCCCGCTCAACTACGGGCTGTTCACCGTCTTCGCCACGCTCACCTTCGTGCTGCTGGCGGAGATGGGCAGCGGGGACTGGACGCTGGCGCCGGTGCGCATCGTCAACACGCTCATCGGCGGAGGGCTGGCGCTCGCGGGCACGTTCTTCCTCTGGCAGCGCTCGGAGGAGGAACGCTTCCCGGCGCAGCTGGCGGATGCGCTGCGCGCGGACCGCGAGTTCTTCGACGTGCTGGCCCGCGCGTGGCAGCGCGAGGGGCCCCCGGACGCGTCGGCGCTCACGGAGGTGCGCCGCAAGCTGGGGCTGGCCACCATCAACGCGGAGACATCCTTCCAGCGCCTGCTCAACGAGCCGCGCTGGCGCACGGAGGCGGTGGAGCCGCTGATGACGCTGCTCGCCTTCACCCGGCGGTACGCCGCCGTCTGCACCCTCCTCGCGTCACGGCGCTCCGTGCCCTCCACCCCCGCGGTGCAGGAGTCCCTGTCGCGCTTCGCACGCGCCATGGACGCGAGCATGGAGGACCTGGCGGACTCGGTGCTCCACAACCGCCGCCCCAAGCCCCTGCCCGCCTTCGACGCGCTCATCGGCTGGAACGTCCCCACGCCAGACGAAGCCGGGGCCGCGCTGGGCGCCGAAGCCCCCCTGCTCCAGTCCCAGCTCGAACGGCTCGCGCGCCAGCTCGCCGTGCTCCACACCGCCGCCACCCGCCGGCTGGAGTCCCTGCCCCTCGCCACGGCCGACGCACGGCCATCCACGATTAACGGGCCATAGCAGAACAACTTGAATAGACTGCTCGACTCCCCCTTGGTGTCCGGAGTCCCGCATGTCCCCCTGGTTGTCCCGTGTCCCCCTGCAGGGCCTGCTGCTGGCCGCCTCCACCCTCCTGCCGCCCGCCGCGAGCGCGGCGAACGAGACGGTGCGGGTGTGGCTGACGACGACGTCGGGCAGCACGCTGTCGAAGAAGCTCAACGCCGAGGCGAACAAGGTGTTCGCCACGGAAGCCGGCAGCGCGACGGCCATCGACGTGAATGACGGCGTGACGTACCAGACGGTTGACGGGTTCGGCGGCGCGCTCACGGATGCGTCCGCGTGGCTCATCTTCAACTCGCCGCAGCGCACGGCCATCATGAACGACCTGTTCAGCGTGGGCGCGGGCTCGGGCCAGAGCGCCATCCGGCTGCCCATGGGCGCGTCGGACTTCTCGCGCAACAACTACACCTACGACGACACCTGCTGCGACCTGAACGACTTCTCCGTGGGCCACGACGCGGCGTACATCCTGCCGCTGCTCCAGCAGGCGCGCGCCATCAACCCGGAGCTGAAGGTGTTCGCGCTGCCGTGGAGCGCGCCCGCGTGGATGAAGTTCAACAACTCGCTCACCGGCGGCGGCTACCTGCGCAATGACCTGTACGGCCTCTACGCGAACTACTTCGTGCGCTTCGTGCAGGCGTACCAGGCGAACGGCGTGCCCATCCACGCGCTGAGCCCCCAGAACGAGCCGCACAACGCCAACGGCGGCTACCCGACGATGCAGATGGAGTCCAACGACCAGTCCATCTTCACGGCCCAGCACCTGCGCCCGGCGCTCAACGCCGCGGGCTTCAACGGCGTGAAGCTGCTGGCGTGGGACCACAACTGGTACGACGGCACGGGCCCCGCGGGCTACCCGCATGAGGTGATGGCCTACAACGGCGGGCAGGCGCAGAACGCCGTCGCGGGCGTGGCCTACCACTGCTACGAGAGCCCCGAGGGCAGCTACAGCGTCCAGTCCGCCTTCCACACCGCGTACCCCGCCAAGGAGGTGCACTTCACGGAGTGCACCGGCGGCTTCTGGGCCACCAACGCCGCCGCGAACCTGGAGTGGGCGCTGCAGAACAACCTCTTCGGGCCGCTGCGCAACTGGTCGCGCACGTCCTTCTACTGGAACCTGGCGTTGGACCCGAACCACGGGCCGCGCGTGGGCGGCTGCGCGGACTGCCGGGGCATGTTCACGGTGGACAACGCCACGGGCACGTACACGCGCAACGAGGAGTACTACGCGTGGGCGCACCTGGCGAAGGTGGTGCGGCCGGGCGCGGTGCGCGTGGGCGCCACGTCGCTGGGCAACAACAACATCGAGACGCTCGCCTTCAAGAACCCGGACGGCTCGCACGCGCTCGTCGCGCTGAACTCCAACGACGGCGCCACGCTGTCCTTCAAGGTCCGCTGGGGCGGGCAGGCCTTCGAGTACACGCTGCCGCCGCGCTCGGTGGCGTCCTTCCAGTGGGGCGGGACGTCCGGCACGCAGGGGCCGTGGTACCGGCTGATCAACAAGGCCACGGGCAAGTGCGTGGACATCGTGGGTCCGTCCGCGGCGGACGGCACCGGGCTGCACCAGTGGGCGTGCCACACGGGTTCGAGCCAGCAGTGGGCCCTGGTGGCCACCGACAGCGGCTATTCGCGGCTGGTGTCGCGCTACAGCGGCAAGGTGGTGGACGTGGCGGATGTGAGCAGCGCGGACGGCGCGCGCGTGCAGGAGTGGTCCTGGGCGGGCGGCGCGAACCAGCAGTTCAAGCCCGTGGCCACCACCGGCGGCTACACCCGCTTCGAGGCCCGCCACAGCGGCAAGGTCCTGGACGTGAGCAACTGCTGGACGAGCGGCGACGGGGCCGCCCTCCAGCAGTGGGTCTGGTCCAACAACGACTGCCAGCAGTTCCGCCTGGAAGCCATGCCCTGATCAGGGCACCGTCGCGAGGAACGCATCGAGCAGGGCGTTCACCTGCTCGGGCGCGTCCAGCCGCACCCAGTGCCCCGTGCCCGTCACCTGCTTGAACGGCAGCCCCGGGAACAGGCCCACGCCGTGTCCTGGAAGCCTGCGTCCGGCGGCCTGCCTGGGGAAAGGCGGACGTCTCCAGCGCAAGTTCCGTCCGGCGGACAACACCCGGCAGGACGTCCGCCACACTCCGTCGGCTCTTTTTGGATGCGAGTGGTTCCATTCCCCGCCCGTGCCTCCACCTTGAGGGGGCACAGGCCCGTGAACTCCTCCGCTCCACAAGACCTCCAGGGTGCCCGTCCCACCATCACGGTCCTCAACGTCAACGACGACCCGGCGACGCTGTACCTGCTGAGCCTCACGCTGAAGCAGGGCGGCTACCAGGTGCTCGAGGCCACGGGTGGGCGCGAGGCGCTCCGGCTTGCCCAGGGGCGGCCCGACCTGGTGCTGCTGGACGTGCACATGCCGGACATCGACGGCTACGAGGTGTGCCGCCGCCTGCGCGCGGACGAGTCCACGCACGACCTGCTCATCGCCCACCTGTCGTCCGTGTCCGTGCGGCGCGAGGACCGCGTGCGGGGGCTCGCGCAAGGCGCGGATGCGTACTGGACGCGGCCGCTGGGCGAGGACGAACTGCTCGCCAACATCGAGGCGCTCCTGCGCCTTCAGGCCCGCGCCCGGGACGCCGTGCGCGCGCGCGACAGCTTCCTCCGCATCGCGGCGCATGAGCTGAGGACGCCCCTCACCGTGCTGCGCCTCAACCTGGAGCGCGCGGTGGAGATGGTGGTGAACGACGCGGAGGCGCACGGCCCCGTGGAGAAGCGCCTGACGCCCGCGGTGCGCCAGCTCACGCGGCTGCAGAACCTGGTGGACAACCTGCTGGACGTGTCGCGCCTGTCCACGCAAGAGATGGCGCTCCAGGTGGACACGGTGGACTTCTCCCAACTGGTGCGCGAGCAGGTGGAGCGCTTCCAGGCCCCCGCCCGCAGCGCGAACGTGGAGCTGGAGACCGTCCTGCCCGGCGCGCCCGTCCTCCTCTTTGGCGACCGGCGCATGCTGGAGCAGGCCGTGGGCCACCTGCTGTCCAATGCCGTCAAGTTCGGCCAGGACCGGCCCGCGAAGGCGCGCCTGTCCACGCACGAGGGCCAGGCGGTGCTGGCGGTGGAGGACCAGGGCGTGGGCATCGCGCCGGAGGACCAGGAGCGCATCTTCCGCCGCTTCGAGCGGGTGCCGTCCGCCGGAAGGTTCGAAGGGCTGGGCCTGGGGCTCTACCTGGCCCGGGAGATCGCCGCCGCGCACGACGGCACGCTGAGCGTGAAGAGCGCCCTGGGCCAGGGCGCGTGTTTCGAACTGAGGCTGCCCCTGCATCGCACCCAGCGGTACTGACATCCCAGAGGAGAAAGATTCGTGGCGAACAGCGAAGCTTCGGACGGTGGCAAAAAGTCCGACGAAGGAAAGAGCCCGACGAAGCGGCTCGTCACCGGAGTGCCCCGCCTGGACTTCATCACCAAGGGCGGTCTCATCCAGGGCTCCTCCTACGCCATCATCGGGCCCCCGGGCTCCGGCAAGACGGTGCTGGCCAACCAGATTGCCTTCCAGCACGTGCAGAACGGCGGCAAGGCCCTCTACGTGACGCTGCTGTCGGAGTCGCACGGGCGCATGCTGGAGAACCTGTCGCAGATGACGTTCTACGACGCCAGCGTCATCCCGGACCGGCTCCAGTACCTGAGCGGCTACCGCGACCTGGAGCGGGACGGGCTCAAGGGCCTGCTGGAGCTCTTGCGCAAGAACGCCCAGGTGCACGGCACCACGCTGCTCATCATCGACGGCATGGACGCGGCGAAGGAGTTCGCCCGCTCGGACCTGAGCTTCAAGCGCTTCCTCCAGGACCTGCAGACCTTCTGCAGCATCCTGGGGTGCACCACGCTGCTGCTCGCCCCGCATCACGAGGGGGAGATCCACCCGGAGAACACCGCGGTGGATGGCATCTTCGAACTGTCGCTGTGGCTGCACGGGCCCCGCGCGGTGCGCGAGCTCATCGCCATCAAGTTCCGCGGCGGGCCGTCACTGCTGGGCCGCCACGAGGTGGAGATCTCCAACCAGGGCATCCTCATCCACCCGCGCACGGAGGTGCAGTTCGCGCACCCCGCCGCGGAGGGGCGCGAGGACCGCATCCGCATGCCCTTCGGCATTCCCCGACTGGACGAAGCCCTCCGGGGCGGGGTGCTGTCCGGATCCACCACGCTGCTGCTGGGCGCGCCCGGCACGGGCAAGACGCTCCTGGGGCTGAACTTCCTCCTCCAGGGCGCGCGCGAGGGCCAGCCGGGCGTCTACTTCGGCTTCTTCGAAACGCCCCCCCGCCTCATCGAGAAGGCGGAAGGCACCGGCATGGGGGACCTCAAGAAGTACGTGGACGAGGGCCTCATCGAAATCCAGTGGCAGCCACCGCTGGAGCACAACATGGACTCGCTGGCGGAGCGGCTGCTGGAGCGCATCGAGGAGCGCAAGGTGGACCGCCTGCGCCTGTTCATCGACGGCGTGTCCGGCTTCCGCTCCGCCGCCGTGTACCCGGACCGCCTGGGCCGCTTCTTCTCCGCGCTCACCCACCAACTGCGGATGATGGACGTCACCACGCTGTATTCCGATGAGACGCCCCTGTTCAGCCCCGGCGTGGACATGCCCCAGCCGGAGGCCGCGTCCACCGTGGAGAACGTCATCCTGGTGCGCTACGTGGAGCTGCGCTCGCAGCTCTACCGGCTGCTCTCCATCATGAAGATGCGTGAGAGCGCCTACGACAGCGGCATCCGCGAGTTCTCCATCAGCGAGAAGGGCATCCAGGTGGCGGGCACCTTCGAGAGCGCGGAGAGCATCCTCACCGGACACGCGCGCCTGTCCGGTGGCGAAGCCTCCCGGCCCGGCCGCGTGAAGGCCCCCCTGGGCGCGAGCAAGAAGCAGGGCCGCAAGGCGCCCGCGAAGAAGAAGCCGGCCGCGAGGAAGGCCCCGGCGGGCACGTCCCGGCGGAGGCGTTCATGAAGACCGTGCTCGTCGTGGACGATGAGCAGGACATCGCGGAAGCCATCCAGGCCATCCTGGAAGAGGAACAGCTGCGCGTCGTCATCTGCGGCAACGGCCGCGAGGCCCTGGCCAGACTCAAGGACGAGAAGCCCGACCTGGCCATCATCGACGTGATGATGCCCGTGATGAACGGCTACGAAACCATCGACGCCATCCGCAAGGACGGCACCCTCCACTTCCCCATCCTCGTCATGAGCGCCATCCAGCCGCCCAAGGCCAAGGCCGAGGAACAGCAGTGGGCCGGCTTCCTCAAGAAGCCCTTCTCCCTGCGCGACCTGGTGGACACCGTGGAGCGGCTGACGTCGTCGTAGGTCCAGCTCTCACTTTTTCAACGCAAAGCACCCGCACCGGGCAGGCAGCCGGCGCGGGTGCTTCCGGTTGAAATCGAAATATCGCGCGCGCACAGTGAGGCCACCTGACGCGGCGCATCCATGCACACTGAAGTCGAGACGAATCCCCCCCGTGAGCCCGGCCTGTTCCGGCTCACCTGGCCCATCTTCTTCGAAATCTTCCTCTTCATGCTGATGGGCACGGCGGACACGCTGATGCTCAGCGGCGTGTCGGACGCCGCCGTGTCCGCGGTGGGCGTCGTCAACCAGTACGTCTTCATCTGCATCCTGGTGATGGAGGTGGTGAGCCACGGCGCGTCCATCGTCGTGTCGCAGTACCTGGGCGCGAAGCGCGGCGCGGAGGCGGCGCGCATCGCGGCGCAGGCCATCACGATGAACTTCCTCTTGGGGCTCGCGGTGAGCGGCGGGCTGCTGTTGTCCGCGGACACCATCCTGGGGCGGATGAACCTGGAGCCGCGGACGCTGGCGTACGCGAGCACCTACTGGCACATCGCGGGCGGCTTCCTGTTCCTGCAGGCGCTCATCAACGTCTTCTCCAGCCTCATCCGCACGTACGGCTTCACGCGGCAGTCCATGTACGTGGCCATGGGCATGAACGTGGTGCACGTGGCGGGCAACTGGGTGCTCATCTTCGGGCACTTCGGCATGCCGGCGCACGGCGTGGCGGGCGCGGCGATGTCCACCGTCTTCAGCCGCGCGATGGCGGTGGGCGTCTTCGCGTGGATGCTCTGGCGGGTGATGGACGTGCGCATGCAGCCGCGCAACTTCGTGGCGCTGACGCGCGACTACGTGCGGAAGATTCTGCGAGTGGGCGTGCCGTCCGCGGTGGAGCAGATGACGTACCACGCGTGCCAGACGGTGTTCCTGTACTACGTGACGTACCTGGGCCCGGTGGCGCTGGCGTCGCGGCAGTACGCCAACGCCATGTCCCAGTACGTGTTCCTGTGCAGCCTGGCCATCGGCATGGGCACGTCCATCATCGTGGGACGGCTGGTGGGCGCGAAGCGTTCACAGGACGCGTACGCGCGCGTGCTCAAGAGCCTCAAGTGGAGCATCGGCATCACGGTGGCGGTGGACGTGACGGCCATCCTCTTCCGCGAGCCGCTCATCCGCCTCTTCACCCACGACGGCGACATCCTGCGGATGACGTCGCAGGTGCTGGTGCTGAGCCTGCTGCTGGAGACGGGCCGCTCGTTCAACCTGGTGCTGGTGAACGCGCTGCGTGCCGCGGGTGACGCCACCTTCCCGGTGATGATGGCGATGCTGTCCATGGTCTGCATGAGCCTGCCCCTGGGCTACTACCTGGTGTTCCACCTGCAGTTGGGGCTCGCGGGGGTGTGGCTGGCGGTGGCCGCGGATGAGTGGACGCGCGGCCTGGCCATGTGGCTGCGCTGGCGAAGCCGCGCGTGGGAGCGCCAGTCGCTGGTGTCCCCGGCGGAGGCGCCGGTGGTGATGGCGCACTAGCGGCTTCCACGCGTCGACAGGTTTCGGACACGGGGTCTACGATGGCCCCGTCATGCCCACGCGCCTGCGCATCATCCACTTCGACGTGTCCCAGGGAGAGTCCTCCCTCATCAGCCTGCTGCCCGCGGGCGGCACGGAACGGCACATCCTCATCGACGGCGGCAAGCTGGGCCGCGGCCGGTACGTGCTGCGCATCCTGAAGAAGCTGGGCGTCACGAAGCTGGACGCCGCCGTGTGCACGCACCCGGACGGAGACCACCACGAGGGGCTCACCCCGGTGGTGGAGGGCCTCACCGTCACGGCGCTCTACGCCCCCGCGCACGTCTCCGACAGCCACAAGTACGACAAGCTCAAGCTCGCCTGCGGGCTGCACGGCACCACCTGGAGGGACGCGGCCGTCGGCAACAAGCTCATCGACGCCAACGACTGCCTGCTGAAGATCGTCCACGTGGGGCGAGGCACCGTGAGTGACGACAACCCGGCGAGCATCGGCTGCACGCTGAAGTTCCACGACTTCACCTACTTCACCGCCGGGGACCTGCCCTACGAAGACGAGGAGCGCCTGGGGCTGGGCCACATGTGCGCGTTCAAGTGCGGCCACCACGGCGCGGAGACGAGCACCTCCGCGAAGTTCGTGAAGGCCCTGAAGCCCACCGCCGCGTTCATCTCCGCGGGGCACCACAACCACGACCATCCCCGCCAGTCGGTGTTGGACATCCTCTGCGGCTCGAAGCCGCTGCAGCGCTTCTATGTCACCAACTGCGAGCCCGACCGGACGGGCTTCGTGGGCCGCAGCGGCGCGAAGCCCAAGGGCTTCGCCGCCAGCGTCCGGCCGAGCGGGGTGCTGGGCCACCTGGTCCTCTACACCGACGACACGCTCGCCCAGCAGCACGACGGCACGGGCGTCACCTTCCGGGTGGCGCACCCCTCGGATCCGGGAACGGGCTTCGCCTGGAAGTGGTACGCGCACGTCTGCACGAAGGAGAACCACGTCCCGGAGACCGCGCCGCCGCCAGTCACGTCGCCCTTGAGCGACACGGAGCTGCCGGTGTTCGACCTGGTGACGCTGTCCACCACCATCCAGGCGCTGCGGAACACCACGCCCACCTACAGCTTCGCCAACCTGGTGAGCGACTCCCAGTCCCCGTACTTCAACATGCCCGGCAGCCCCATCCGGGACTTCGTGAAGGACCCGGACAACTTCCTGAAGGACACCAGCTCCAAGAAGCGCAAGAACAGCGGCAGCACCGCGCCCAAACCCAAGCGCGTCTACGTCCACCCGAATGACACCCAGCGCATGGCGAAGTGCGTGTGGTGCGACAGGGCCGCGGGGAAGACGGTGAAGTACCTGGCCACCTGCGGCTGCGACATGGACTGGTACGTGTGCCCCCGGTGCAAGGACCAGGAGGACGACGAGGTCCCCTGCGACGACTACCTCATCTCCGCCTGAGCGGGCTCGCATTCCCGCCTCCAGGTGCACGCCTGCCCAGCACGCCTGCACGGGGCGGCCGGGCGGGCGTGTCCCAGGGGGCCCCTTCCCCCGGACGCGTGGCATCCCACTTTTGGTGGGCCGCGTTTCGGCCCAACCCGGGAGAGGTCCATGCTCGCAGTCGTCTACAAGCAGAACAGCCAGGTGAAGGTGGAGGAGGTCGAGGACCCCAAGGTGGAGGCGCCCACCGACGCCATCATCCGCGTCACCTCCGCCGGTATCTGTGGCAGCGATCTGCACATGTACGAGGGCCGCACCGCGTCCAAGGCCGGACAGGTGTTCGGCCATGAGAACATGGGCGTCGTGGAGCAGGTGGGCCCCGGCGTGACGAGCATCAAGAAGGGCGACCGCGTGGTGCTGCCCTTCAACATCGCCTGCGGCACCTGCTTCGACTGCGTGCGCGGCCGCACCGAGGCGTGCCTCATCGCCAACCCGGAGGCGCCGCACGCGGGCTACGGCTACGCGGGCATGGGCCCGTACCGGGGCGGACAGGCGGAGCTGCTGCGGGTGCCCTGGGCGGACTTCAACTGCCTGAAGCTGCCCGGACAGCCGGGCGACGACCTGGAGGACGACTTCCTCCTCCTGTCGGACGTGTTCCCCACCGCCTACCACGGCACGGAGCTGGCGAACGTGCGGCCGGGCGCCACGGTCGCCGTCTTCGGCGCGGGGCCCGTGGGCCTGCTCGCCGGCTACTGCGCGCTGCTGCGCGGCGCCTCGGAGGTCTACGTGGTGGACAGCGTCCCGGAGCGCCTGGCCAAGGTGAAGGAGATGGGCGCCATCCCCATCGACTTCACCAAGGGCGACCCGGTGAAGCAGATCATGGACCTGCGCCGCGGCAACCCGCTCATCATGGGCGCGCTGCGCTCCGGTGAGGAGAAGGCCCTGGGCGTGATGTGCGGCATCGACGCCGTGGGCTACCAGTCGCGCGACAACAAGGGCGCGGACGCGCACGGCGGCCGGGAGAAGCCCACCCAGGTGCTGGAGCAGCTGGTGGAGCTGGTGAACCCCACGGGCTCCATTGGCGTCGTGGGCGTCTACATCGCGCCGGATCCGGGCGCGAAGGACGAGAACGCCAAGCAGGGCATCTACCCGCTGCCGTGGGCCAAGGTGTTCGACAAGGGCATCACCGTGGGCACCGGCCAGACGCCGGTGAAGCGCTACAACTACTTCCTGCGCGACCTGATCATCGCGGGCCGCGCCAAGCCTGGCATGATCGTCAGCCACCGCCTGCCGCTGCAGGACGCGCCGGACGCGTACAAGAAGTTCGACGCCCGCAAGGACGGCTACACCAAGGTCATCCTCAAGCCCCAGCTCAGCCCCAAGGCCCGCGCTTAAGGCCTCACCGGCTCCAGGCCCCAGGGTGCGCGTGCACCCCGGGGTCCTGGCGGTATAAGGTTTGACGGTGGACGCCCTGGACAAACCCTCGACCCTGCTGGTGGTCGAGAGCTACGACGACCTGCGCGAGGCCCTGGCGGCCCTCCTGGTGCTGGAGGGCTACACGGTGATGTCCGTGGCCACGGCCACGCAGGCGCTGGACGTGCTGTCCCAAATCCCCCAAATCCCCTCCCTGGTGCTGCTCAGCCTGATGCTGCGCAACCCGGAGGATCAGCGCTTCCTCGCCCGGCTGCGGAACCTGGACCTGACGTCGCGGCTGCCGGTGCTGGCGCTCACCGCGGACCCCGACCTCCAGGCGGCCCCGCCGGGGACCGTGGGCCTGCTGGGCAAGCCGGTGCGCACGGAGGTGCTCCTGGCCGCCGTGGACCGCTACCGGACCCGGCACTGAGGGCCCGTCCACAGGGGCGGATGTAGGCATGGAAAGGCCGCAACCGTGGGCGGCAAGGGTCGATAATCCATCAACGTCCACCGGCTCGGTGGTTCGAGGGGGAGACCCATCATGTCCAGAATCGGTGAATCCATTGGCGGCGCCATCGCGGCGCGAGTGCAGCAGGCCCTGACCCCGGAGGTCCGCCCGACGCCTCCGCCGCCCGCCGCGCCCGTCGCGCGGCGCCCTTCCGACACCTTCGAGTCCGCGCCCGCCGCCCGTCGTGGCGGCCCCGCGCTGGGGGGTTCCACTCCCGCGGCCACGCCCACCCCGGTGGGCACGTCCGGCACGGCGGTGCAGACGAACGGCACCACGGTGGCGGACTACCAGGTGGGTCCTCCCCGCCGCCCGGACATCCACCACGACAACGGCTTCCTGCAGAACCCCAACGACCCCAACGACCCGAACCCCATCCCCACGGAGAGCCCGGGCCTGGGTGACTACGCGGCGCTGGCCGAGTGGGAAGTGAAGCTCCGGGGCGCGCGCGCCCTCCAGGGCGTTCCGGGCGTGCCGCACAACAACATCCCGGATGGCCTGGACACGTACGACCACTTCCTGCACGGCAACGGGGCGGACCGGCACTTCGACTACGAGCGCTTCGTCAGCACGGACCCCGCCGGCCAGGCGGTGCTCACCAACTCCACGCGTGACACGCAGCAGGCGGCGGAGGCCACCTACAACCAGATGATCGCGCAGGACCCGTCGCTGGCCGGCAAGCCGGTGACGTTCCAGATCACCGGTTCGCAGATTGGCGTGGGCTCCAGTGAGCAGTTCCCCTACCCGGAGACGGAGAACTGGCAGAAGGCCATTGGCGGCCACTCCATCTGGAACAGCGCGACCGTGACGGTGTACCCGCCGGAGACGCCGGGCGGGAAGCCCCGCTTCGAGATGGACATGACGCTCCACGCGGAGGACCGCTACAACTTCAACCCGGGCCAGCAGGACATCAACACCGGCACGCCGGACGCGGCCAACGGCCGGCTGGAGCGCACGGGCCTGGGGCACCAGTACACCAACTACGGCACGCTCCAGCGCCATGTGACGTGGGACCAGGGGAGCCCGGAGAATGCGACGTCGCGTCCCATCGGTGGCCGGTAGGCACACGCTCGCTACCACCCTGCTGCTGGGGTGTGTTTCGCTGGCCTGCGACAAGCCCTCAGGGGGGAGTGCATCCATGACGACAGAGACGGCCGCACCGGCGGCGAAGACGGGGACGGACCTGGAGACGCTGGAGAAGACCGTGACGCTGCCGCGCCGCCCCCAGGCGGTGCAGTGGCGTCACTCTCCTCGAGGCATCCCGGGCGGACTGGGCCCCACGGACACGCAGTTCCTGGCGGTGCTGGAGTACCCGGCGGCGGAAGGCCAGGCGCTCCAGGCCGCGCTGAAGCCCACGCGGCTGACGGTGAAGGTGGATGACGGCGGGTGGCTGCCGCAGGCCACCCGCGACGCCCTGAAGGGGGCCACCGCATACGACGCGGCGCCCTTCTTCAAGGGCTCGCTGCGCCAGGGCACCGTGTTCCAGCTGCCCCAGTCCAACACCTTCGTGCTGGTGCTCTTCAGCAGCTGAGCCCGCACGGATAGAACGAAGCACCAGGGGCCCGGCCGCGAACGCTCGCGACCGGGCCTTTGTTTTTCGCGCGCTACGGCGTGCCTTCAGGCCGGGACTTCTTCGTGGGCGTCGTGCCGTGCCGCGCGGTGCGCTGCGCGCCGGACGTGTCCCCCGCGCCGCTGTCCGCGCCGCTGATGATGGCGCTCACCAGCAGGAAGGCGTTGAGGCGCAGCTGCATGAAGTTGTTCTCCACCTTCGGCGGCTGCTGCATGCGCAGGGTGCGGTCCTCGCCCTGCTGGTGCTTGGGCCACTCGGTCGCGGACGCGGGCGCGCCGGTGCGGGCGAACTGGAGCAGCCAGCCGCTCACCTGGCGCGAGTACGAGCGGTCCTCCTCGGAGAGCACGTCCTGCGTGGGCGGGCAGCGGGCCACGGTGTCCAGGAAGTACGGGACGTCCGAACCGTGGGGGACGCCGTCGGGGAACTCCGGGCGCAGCTCCTTGGCGGTGTATTCGAAGTAGTAGCGCCACGCGTGGGAGACCTTCTGGTGCAGGTCCGCGACCTGCCGGGGGATGAGCGTGAAGACGATGTCGCGGCACACCTGCCGGGCCAGCTCCTCGTCGGGCGTCACCCCCGGGTAGAGGATGCCGATGGGCACGTTCTGATCGCGGAGCGCCTGGAGGATGTCCATGGGGTCGCGGCCCATGGCCTCCATCACGCTCACGTCGTCGCTGGTGCTGCCCAGGATGAGCGGCACGCGCGCCTGCTGCTGGGCCTTGAAGGTGGACAGGATGGACTGGGGCATCACCGTGTCGCCGCACACGGCCACGGGCGCCAGGGAGTGCTCCGGCGGCTGCGACCAGAAGGCGTCCGCGGGCAGCTTGCGCAGGCGCTCCGGCGTCGCCTCCGCGTCCGGCACGCCCATGCCCCGGATGAGCGCCTCGCCCTTGGGCAGCGCCTTCTCCAGGGGCACCTCGTCCAGGCCGTACACGCTCATCGCCACGCCCCGGTGGAAGTAGGGCCGCGCGGCCTCCATGCAGAAGAGGGACAGCACGCTCTTGGCGCCCGCCGACTGGCCAATGAGGGTGACGTTGTCCACGTCCCCGCCGAACTTCGCGATGTTGCGGTTCACCCACTGGAGGGCCGCGACCTGATCCAACAGGCCGAAGTTGGCCGCGCCGCCGCCGGGCTCCCGCTGCAGCGCCGGGTGGGCCAGGAAGCCCAGGTGGCCCAGGCGGTAGTTGAGCGTGACGAGGATGGCGTCCCGCGACGCCACGGGCACGCCGGTGTACGGAGGCAGGCCGCTGGCGCCAATCACATACGCGCCGCCGTGGATCCACACGATGACGGGCAGCTTCGCCTGGGCGTCCACGCGGGGCGTCCAGACGTTGAGGTAGAGGCAGTCCTCGGCCATGGGAACCGGGTCGCCGCCACCGCCCGCGATGCAGGCCTCACGCGACTGGAGCGAGGAGTGGCCGAACTTCGACACCTGACGGATGTGCTTCCAGGGAATGACCGGGGCGGGCGGACGCCACCGCAGCGCGCCCACGGGGGGCTGGGCGTAGGGAATGCCCTTGAAGGCATACACCCCATCCTCGACAATGCCTTGCAGTTGACCTTCGACGGTGCTGACGACCGGAGCGGACTGCTGGACCATGTTTGGAACCCCCCACGAGACCCGGCACGCCAGGAGCCGGGCGGAAGCGAAGTAGAGGGTTGGCCCATGCAAGTCAATGCGATGGACCTCAAAGACAATCACCCGTCCGCAAGGCGACGGACCCCCAGACCGCGGAGCATCAGGGCAATGCCATACCGAGTTCCCGCAGCAGCAGGCGGGCGACGGCCTCGTAGTCACCGTCGAAGTGGTGTCCTCCCTTGAGCAGCAGGGCGTGGGTGCCGGGCACGCCGGCCAGCGTGGGGCAGAGGCTGTCGGACAGCTCCTGGTCGCCGTAGAGGCAGAGCACCGGCGTCCCGTTCAAGGCGCGCACGTCCGGGAGCACCGCGTTCGTGGGCCGGCCCTTGCCGCCAAAGAGGTCGGTGACGTGCACCTCGAACTCCGCCTCCTTGCCGGGCGCGAACAGCGCGACCAGCCGCACACGGGCGCGCAGCTCCTCCGGCAGGCGCGCCGCGATGGCCGGCACGACATCCGCGCCGCGCGAGTACCCCACCAGCACCACGCGCTGCTTGCCCCATCTGGCCAGGAAGTGGCGCAGCGCGCGGGCCACGTCCGCGGACGTCTCCTCCGGCGTGCGGCGCTTCCAGAAGTAGCGCAGCGAGTTGAAGCCCACGACGGGGATGCCCTGCTCGGCCAGCGACTCGGAGACGGACTGGTCCAGGCTGGCCCAGCCGCCGTCGCCGGTGACGAAGAGCGCCAGTGTGTCGCCCTGGGTGTCGGACGTCGCGGGGACCTCCACCAACGGCAGCCCGTTCACGGACGCGTCGCCCGTGAGCCCTTCACCGCCCGCGTCCGGTGGTGGCGCGGACGTGGACACGGGGGGCAGGTGCTCCGCGGCGAGCGGCACCCCGGCGGCCTCATGGGCGGCCAGGAGCGGCCCCTGCCACGCGGACACGGGCATGCGGGCCAGGCCCGGGCCCGGCACCCGCAGCACGCGGCTTGTCTTCAGCGTGCGGGTGAAGTCGTGCGCGGCCTTCACCGGGTGGTCAGCGTCGTGGTCCGCGACGAGCAGCACCCACGGCTCCGTCAGCGCACGCGCCGGGGCCAGCCGCTCGCGCGCGCCCGGGGCCACGCGCGAGCGCACGAGCCCCGCGCCCGGACAGAAGGCCGCGGTCGTCGCCAGCTCCGGCGTGAAGTCCACGCTCACCGCGCCCCGGAACGTCCCCGGAGGGGCCTGGGCCAGCGCCGCGTAGGCCACCGCCGCGCCCGTGCCCTCCCCCACGAGGACGGGGTGCAGGTACTCGGGCAGCATCGCGTGCTGCTGGTAGCCCTGGCTCAGCACCTCCAGGTCGCCCGCCGGGTACGCGCACCGCGTGCCCTTCTCCAGCGCGCGCAGGTAGGCCTTCGCGTCCACCGCGAGCACCAGCGCGCCGTGCGAGGCCAGCGCCAACGACAGCTCCGAGGCCCGGCCCTGATCCGCCGGCCCCTCCGCCAGCAGCAGCACCACCGTCGTAGGCGCGCCCGGAGGCGTCACCACCGTGACGTGGCCGAAGCGGCCTCCCGGGTGAAGCGTCTCCACGGCCGGCGCGGCGGAGGGAACGGGGGCGG
>NZ_RAWE01000068.1 GCF_003611695.1 Corallococcus carmarthensis
GTGCCATGACGGGGCGCTGGGGCCTGCTGGGGTTGGTGGTGGTGGGACTTCTGTCGGGCTGCGCGGACCGGGAGCGTTCATCGCTCGCGGATGGCCGGCTGACGGCGACGCCAGGCGGCGTCGACTTCGCGCGGGTGGCGGTCTTCGACGCCCGTGAATCCACGGTGACGCTGCGCAACGTGGGCCGCGCGCGCATCACGGTGGACGAGGCCTGGGTGGAGGGGCCGGAAGGCGCCTACAAGGCGGAGTTCACCCATGAAGGGCCGCACAGCCTGGTGCCGGGCAGCGAGTGCACGCTGAAGGTGCGCTTCGCGCCGCTGGCGCAGGGCGGGCTGCCCGCGGTGCTGGTGGTGCGCTCGGACACGCGCATCGAACCGTTGATGCGCATCCCGCTCAACGGCGCCGGCGTGGACGCGTGGGCCCGGGTGACGCCGCGCGCGCTGGACTTCGGCCGCATCGAGGCGGACTCCACCAAGACGCTGGGTGTGACGCTGGACAACCCCACCGAGCTGCCGGTGATGGTGACGCCCAAGCTGGTGGGCGCGGACAAGGACGAGTTCGTCGCGGCGCCCCTCACGGTGAACCCGGGCGAGCGCGTGGAGCTGCCCCTCACGTTCAACCCGGTGCGGGTGGGCAAGAAGCAGGTTGCCCTGGCCATCTCGCCCTGCGTCGGGTGCGCGGACGTGACGGTGACGGTGGCCGCGGAGGCGCTGGAGCGCGCGGTGGTGGCGGAGCCGGAGGTGGTGGACTTCGGCGCGGTGCCGGTGGACCGCGACGCCATCAAGGCCTCCAGCCTGCGCAACATCAGCACGGAGCCGGTGACGGTGACGTCGCTCATGCTGGATGGCACGGACGCGTCCTTCAGCCAGTCCAACACGGGCCTGCCGCTGGTGCTCCAGCCGGGCGAGGTGCGCGCCTTCGAGATCCGCTACAGCCCCGGCCACATGGGCGCGGCGACGGACCGCGCCGTCTACTCCGTGGTGAGCAGGCGCCACCCCACGCTGCCCGTGCCGCTGCGCGGCTTCGGTGGCGCGTCCGAGCTCTGCGTGTCGCCCATGATGTACGACTTCGGCGAGCAGCCGCTGGGCTCCAAGGTCCGCGTCGTGGTGAACGTGAAGAACTGCGGCACGGACAACGCGGGGCCGCTCACCATCAACACGCTGGACTGGACGCCGGACGCGACGGGCGCCCAGCTCCAGTTCAACCACAAGCCGGTGGCCCTGCCGTTCACCCTGCCGGCCAACGGCGAGCTGAACCTGGAGATCTTCTACGAGCCCATGCGCGAGGGCAGCGCGTCCGGCGCGCTGGTGATGACCACGAGCGCGTTCTCCGCGGCCACCGTGCAGCTGGACTTCTTCGGCAGCGCGAAGGCGCACGCGCCGTGTGATTTGACCGTCACCCCGCAGCTGGTGGACTTCGGCACCATCCCGCCGGGCCGCGGCGCGGTGCTGGGCGTGAAGCTGGAGAACAAGGGCACGGACCTGTGCCCCGTGAAGAACATCCGCATCGCCAATGACGGCGGCGGCGTGTTCAAGATGCCCGGCGGCGAGCTCTTCGGCGGCATCATCTACCCGGGGGACTGGTTCAGCTTCCAGGTGGCCTTCCAGGCGCCCTTCACCGGCGGCGGCTTCACGGGTGAGCTGCAGGTGGAGCAGTACAACCCGGCGACGCCGGTGTTGCAGGTGCCGCTGCTGGCGAACTCGCAGGAGACGTGCCTGGTGGCGTCGCCCTGGTACCTGGACTTCGGCCTGGGCCGCAAGGACTGCCGTCCGGCGCCGCGCGAGGTGAACTACCTCAACGCGTGCACCACGCCCATCACGGTGTCCAACGTCTTCATCGGGCCGGGCACGACGGACACGGAGTTCGCGCTGTTGGATCACCCGGCGCCGCCCGCGTTCCAGCTCCAACCGGGCGAGTCCTTCACGGTGGGCGTGGACTACCTGGCGCAGGTGACGGGCATGAACCTGTCGCCGCTGTACGTGGACTCCAGCGACCTGCCCATCCCGCTGATGGTGCCGCTCATCGGTGAGTCGTCGAAGAAGACGGACAAGACGGACACCTTCGTGCAGCAGGACGTGAGCAAGGTCGACGTGCTCTTCGTCGTGGACAACACGGCGTCCATGGTGGAGGAGCACCCGAAGCTCGTGTCCGCCATCCCCGAGTTCGTGAACGCCGCGCGCAGCAAGGCGGTGGACGTGAACATGGCGGTGACGACGACGGGCATCTCCGCGGTGTCCGGCGCGTGCCCGGGCGGCGCGCTGGGCGGTGAGGCCGGCCGCTTCTTCCCGGCGGACAACAGCCGCGCGCGCATCCTCACGCTGGGCACGCCCAACGTGACGCAGGTGCTCCAGCAGAACGTGCAGGTGGGCCAGTGCGCCCAGGTGGAGCAGGGCTTCGAGGCGATGCGCCGCGCGCTCACCTCGCCGCTGGTGAACAACGTGGATGATCCGCGCACGGCGCTGGCCAACGACGGCAACGCGGGCTTCCTGCGGGACTCCGCGGCGCTGGTGGTGGTGTTCGTGGGCGACGAGGACGACCACTCGCCGGACGCGGTCTCCACGTACGTGCAGTGGGCGCAGCAGCGCAAGGGGGAGAACCAGCCGCAGCGGGCCACGTTCTTCGCCATCGCGCCCACGAAGACGTCCTGCGCCACGGCGGGCGGCACCGGCACCCGGTACGCGGACGCGGCGGCGCAGACGGGCGGCGAGGTCCTCAACGTCTGCGCGGGTGACTACGCGCCGCTCCTCAAGCAGGTGGCCAACAAGGCGTTCAGCGCGCAGGACCGCTTCCCGCTGAGCGAGGAGCCCGACGCGGGCACGGTGGTGGTGAGCGTCAACGGCACCGCGACGACCAGCGGGTGGACCTACGACGCGGCGTCCAACAGCGTGGTGTTCACCACGGTGCCGCCGCCGGGCTCGAAGGTGGCCATCACCTACCGCCGCGCCTGCGCCAACGACTGAACGGTGGGAAAGCTGTGGGTGTGGACCCCGTGACGGGCCGGCCATCCGGCCCCGAACGGGGGTGTCAGACCCCGGTGCTACAGCACTGCATCTGCCTGTGCGGATGACCAGAAAATTGGAGGCGCTCCCTCGGTGTGTACCCTGCGGAGCGTCTGCACGCTGTTGCCCTGGAGGCGCTGTGAGCACCTGGATGCCCGATGAGCCCCTGAAGTCCTCTCCGCGCGCCGGTGCGCCGGGACTGCGGGTCATCCGTGGAGAGGGTCAGCGCAAGCAGGAACCGCTGGCGTCCCGGGACGCGGTGGCCCGGGTGCTGATGGAGGCGGGGGCGGACATGCTCCTGCGGCGCATCAGCCCCGCGAGGGCGCAGGAGATCGAGCGCAAGGTGGACCGGGTGCTGGACCTGTTCGACCGGGTGGACGCGGCGCCGGTGCTGATGCCGGTGCTCAAGCGGCACCTGGACGAACTGGAAGCCCTGATGCGCGAGACCCGCGAGGTCCGGGCCGCCCGCCGCTAGGGCGCACCGGCGGTGGAACCGGGAAAAACCTCAAGGGGATTCGATGTTTGATTCCCCTGGCCCGGCCGCTTACGCTTGGGGTCCGCCTCTACGCGTCCGGCCGTGTCCATCGAAACCTACGGCAGCTACCAGCTCCTGAAGCGCCTCGCCACGGGCGGCATGGCGCAGATCTACCTCGCGCGCCGGCCGGGTTCGGATGCTCCGGACAAGCTGCTGGTGCTCAAGCGCATCCTCCCGCACCTGTCGGAGAACGACGAGTTCGTCCGGATGTTCCTGGACGAGGCGCGGATCGCGGCCCGGCTCGCGCACCCCAACGTGGTGCAGATCTACGACCTGGGGGCGGAGGGGGACACCTTCTTCATCGCCATGGAGTACATCCATGGCGTGGACGCGCGCCGGCTCTGGAAGCGCTCGGAGACGGCGGGGCGTCCGCTGCCGGTGCCGCTGGTGTGCCGCATCCTGCTGGAGGCGTGCGCGGGGCTGGACTACGCGCACAAGAAGACGGACGCGACGGGGCGCCCGCTGGACATCGTGCACCGGGACGTGTCGCCGCAGAACATCCTGGTGACGTTCGACGGTGGCGTGAAGGTGGTGGACTTCGGCATCGCGAAGGCGGCGGACCAGGCCACCGTGACGCGCTCCGGGGTGCTCAAGGGCAAGTATTCGTACATGTCGCCGGAGCAGGCCGCCGGGCAGCGCGTGGACCGGCGCTCGGACGTGTTCGCGCTGGGCGTGGTGCTGCATGAGCTGCTGACGGGGGGACGGCTCTTCAAGCGCCCCAGCGACATGCTGACGCTGTCGGCGGTGGCGGAGTGCCACGTGCCGGTGCCGTCGCAGGTGGCGCCCCGGGTGCCGGCGGAGCTGGACGCCATCGTGCTCAAGGCGCTCGCGAAGGAGCCGGACGCGCGCTTCCAGCATGCGCAGGAGCTGCAGCGCGCGCTGGAGGGGTGGCTGGCCTCGCAGCCGCAGCCGTGTGGCACGACGGCGGACCTGGCCGCGTTCATGCGGGAGCTGTACGCGGACCGGCTGACGGAGGAGGCGCGCTCTGGCGAGGTGGTGGTGACGGACGAGGAGGCCGGGGTGTCTCCGCCGGCGCCCGCGCCGCGCCGGTCGGTGATGCGGCCCGCGACGGCGCCGGGGCGCGCGGAGAACGAGCCCACCACCACGCTGCGCCCGAACCGGTCGAACCGTCCCAGTGGGAAGATGGAGGCGCGCCGCGACGACGCGGAGGCGGACAGCGGGCGCTCCGAGGTGCGTGGCCCGGACACCCGTGCGGAAGGCCGCAACGCGGAGGCGCGGGTGGACGTGCGCGCCGAGGGCCGGCACGCGGAAGGGCGCCACGCCGACAGCCGCCCCGAGCCGCGCTCGGAGATCCGCAACGCCGACAGCCGTCCCGAGCCCCGTTCGGAGGTCCGCAACGCCGACGGCCGCCCCGAGCCCCGTTCGGAGGTGCGCAACGCCGACAGCCGCCCCGAGCCCCGTTCGGAGGTGCGCAACGCCGACAGCCGCCCCGAGCCGCGCTCGGAGATCCGCCACGTCGACAGCCGCCCCGAGCCGCGCTCGGAGATGCGCCACGCCGACCCCCGGGCCGAGGCTCGCGCCACTGAATCCCGGCCGGAACCCCGGGGGACGACGGGGACGCGGCGGGCCCTGGAGTCACCGCCCTCACGGAGCATCCGGCCGGTGCGCCTGGAGGAGCCCTCCCTCCCGACCGTGACGGAGGAAGACGGTCCCACGCTCGCGATGGTGGACACGCAGGGGAAGCTGTCCGGCGGGTTCCAGGTGGAGGAGGACGCGCCCACGCTCGCGATGGTGGACACGCAGGGGAAGCTGTCCGGCGCGTTCCAGGTGGAGGAGGACGCGCCCACGTTGGATCAGCGCTTCCTGGCGACGCGGGCCCAGGAGGACGAGGACGACTCGACCCTGGACATGCTCTCCATCTCCCGCGCGGACGTGGACGAAGGCCCCACGCAGGACATGCGCGCCGTGCCGCGCTCGGAGATTCCGGTCCCCCGTACGGGCAGCCCGGCCCCGTCCGGCGAACACCGCGGGCCGCGGCTCCCCGTGCCCGCGCCCCACGCGACCATCGAGGAGATGACCGCGTCCACCGCGCCGCGCTCCTCGTCCCGCGCGCCCATGCCGAACGCCTGGGTGCCGCCAGCCCGCACCGGCACGGTCACCGAGCAGTCCGCGGTGGAGCCGCCGAAGCGCCGCGGGCTCCTGTATGGAGCCATCGTGCTCGTCGCGATCCTGGTGGGCGTCGGCATCGTGTGGAGCCTGGGTCCGGGCGCGAGCGGTGTGCACGTGGAGTCCGACCCCGCCGGTGCGCGCGTCGTGTTCGAGGACCGCGTGCTCCCGGAGCGCACGCCGCTGACGCTGCCGACGGTGAAGCCCGGCCGCTACTGGGTCGTGCTGGTGAAGGAGGGCTACCGCGAACTGCGCACGCAGATCGTCATCCCGCCCTCCGGCCAGCTCGAAGTGGGGCCGTTGAAGCTCGTGCCGATGCCGTCGTCCGGCAAGCCCGCCACGGAGCCGCCTGCCCCGGCGCCTCCGGCCGCGACCCCGCCCGAGCCCGGCGTCGGACCTTCCGGCGTGGCAGCCCCACGCACGCCGGACGACACCACGGCCCCGGAAGCGAAGCAGGCCCAGGAGGCTCCGCCCGCCCAGGCTCCCGCGCCGGTGGTGAAGGCGCCCGCCGCCGCGGCGGCCGCGGTGGTGCCCGCGGCGGACGTGCGCGAGCCTCCCCGGGCCCCGGCGCGGTCCGCGTCCGTGAGCTTCGTGGTGACGCCGTGGGCCGAGGTGACGTGCAACGGCCGCAAGCTGGGTGAGACGCCGTTCCAGCCGGTGGAGCTGGGGGTGGGTTCGTATGACTGCAAGTTCACGAACCCCGAACTGAAGCGCACCCTCAGCCGTCGCATCGAGGTGCGTCCCATCGACCTCAATGTGGTGACGGTCAAGTTCGAGTAGGCGCGGCCTTGGACCCTTCCGCAACGCTCGAGGCAGGCACCCACGTCGGCAAGTACGTCGTGCGCCGCAAGCTCGCCGAAGGGGGCATGGCGGAGATCTTCCTGTGCACCGCGCGCGGGCCGGAGGGCTTCGAGAAGGAGGTCGTCATCAAGCGCGTGCGGGCGTTCCTCGCGAGCGACCCGGACTTCGTGCAGATGTTCATCGCGGAGGCGCGGCTGGCCTCGCGGCTCAACCACGCCAACGTGGTGCAGATCTTCGACTTCGACAAGCACGAGGACACCTACTACCTGGCGATGGAGTACGTGCGCGGCTGCTCGCTGTGGGAGCTGCGCAAGCGGAGCAAGGAGGCCATGTCTCCGATGCCGCCCATGCTGGTGGCGCACATCGGCGCGGAGGTCGCGCGCGGGCTGCACTACGCCCACCGCCTGCGGGTGAACGGCGAGCTGCTGAACCTGGTGCACCGGGACGTCACGCCGCACAACGTGCTCGTGTCCTACGACGGCGCGGTGAAGCTCACCGACTTCGGCATCGCGAAGGCGGGCAACAAGCTGACGAACCCCGGCGTGCTCAAGGGCAAGTTCGCGTACATGTCGCCCGAGCAGGCCCGGGGCGAAAGCGTGGATGTGCGCACCGACGTCTTCGCGCTGGGCGTGGTGCTGTGGGAGCTGCTCACCGGCGGGCGCCTGTTCCAGGGGGATTCGGAGATCGCCGTCCTTCGCGCGGTGCAGGAGAGCACCATCGTGCCGCCCGCGCGCCTGAACCCGGAGATCCCTCCGGACCTGGACGCCGCCATCTGCCGCGCGCTGGAGCGCGACCTGTCGAAGCGCTTCCAGACGGCGGGGGAGCTGGAGCGCGCGCTGGCTCAGTGCGTGCTGAACCACGTCCGCTCCGTCGACGACACCGACGTGGGCGAGTTCGTCCGGAAGCTGTTCCCCATCGCCGCCAGCAACCAGGCGCTGCCCGCGCTCCCGGAGCGCACGGCCCTGGAGGACGGGGCCCTGGCTGGCGCGCCACCGCCGCCCCGCGAGCCCACGGCGGTGATGCCCTCGCGCGAACACGCCTCGGGCGCGAAGCGGGCCGCCTCTCCGGACGACGACCGCCACGGGACGACGCTGGTGTTGTCGCAAGACGACCGCGCCGCCGACGCCGCGAACGGACGTCCCCCGCAGCCCACGCCGCAGATGCCGTTGCAGTCGATGGGGCGGGACGCGCCGCTCACGCCGTCCAGCAGGCGCACCGGATCCCGTGAGGTCCCCGCCGCCAGCGAGACCGCCTCCGCGCGCCGTGTCGCGCCCCTGGCCGGCGCCGGCGACCGCGAAGCCGACGACACGATCTCCGCCACCGAACCCGGGCCGCCCGAGGCGCCCGGCCGCAAGCGCGCCCTGTGGGCCGGAGTCGCGGCGGTGGGGCTCGCGGGCCTCGTGGGTGTCCTCGCCGTGGCCCGCTCGCACACGGGAGCCCAGGACGCGGGGCAGGGGAGCCCGCCTGCTCCCCAGGTCACCGCCCCGGCGACGAACCCGCCCGTGGCGACCACCGCCGTGCCCCCGGCCGAACCCGCCCGCACGCCGGCCGCGGAGGCCATCGACACGGAGCTCGAAGGGCAGCGGCGCGAAGCCGCCCTGACCCCGCCTCCGTCCACCGGACCGGCCGCGCCCGCCACGAACCCCACGGCGGACACCGCCTCGGCGCCGCCCGCCGCGGACACGGCGAAGGCCATGGGCTCGCTCCAGGTGAAGGCCAACCCGTACGCCACGGTGTACCTGGGCGCGAAGCGGCTGGGAGACGTGCAGGGCCGCGCGACCTACAAGGTCCCGGCGGGCACCTACTCCCTGACCTTCCAGCACCCGTTCGGCTCGAAGACGTTCACCGTCATCGTCCCCGCCAACGGCACCGCGACGCAGGAGTTCCGCGCGCCCCGCGGCCGCTGAAGCCCCGCCGTCCTCCTCCCATCCCCTGAAGCCACCGGATGCCGGCGCGGAGCGTCGGCCGGACGACGTGCGCTCGCGCGCCTGCTCGTCATCCTTGACGAGTGACGCGCGAATCTGGCACCTATGGCATCCATTCAGTAGTCTCTATTCAATGGAATCGATGGACCTGCTCGCGCCCGATGAACTCGAGCGCATCGAGCGCGAGAACGCGGGGGGGTTGCCCGCGAACGCGATCCTGGAAATCTTCCGGCCCCGGGGCGTGAGGCTCTCGGAGGCGACGTTCCGGAAGTACGTCCAGGCTGGTCTGCTTCCCCGCAGCCGCCGTGTGGGCCGCAAGGGGAAGCACCAGGGCAGCCTGGGCCTCTACCCGGTGGAAGCGGTGCGGCGCATCAACGTCATCAAGAAGATGATGGCCGAAGGACACACCCTGGAGGACATCCGCCGCTCCTTCGTGTTCCACCGGAACCACATCGACCAGCTCCAGCGGGACCTGTCGGAGGTGCTCGACGGGTTCCAGGAGGAGCTGGGAGGGCGGCCCCTGGGAGGAGAACGCAGGAGGTCACTCGAAGCCCAGTTGGCAACGCTCAGGCAACGGGCGCAGGATCTGGTCCGGGATGTCGCCCGGTTGGGCAGCGCCGTCACGGCGCGCGAAGACGAAACGCTCCGGCCGCAATAGGATGCCCCCCCGGGTCCTGTTGAACCGGATAGACTCCACACATCTGGAGGACGAAACATGTCGGAAGTGAAGCAGCTGCAGGAGGGCGAGGGGGGGACTGAGGAGGAGCAGCCCGCGGAACGCCGGCGCTCCAAGACGATGTCGCGCAAGGAGATGGCGCGCGACCTGCGCCGGCGCAGGCTCGCCGGCCAGCTGGACCCGGAAGAGGCGGAGACCCTCAAGCTCGTGGACGAGCAGCGGCCGCGCACCCGCGCGGACTGCATCAACGGCCCGCGCCCGTGCCTCTTCGTGTCCTGCAAGCACAACCTCTACCTGGACGTGAACCCGGAGACGGGCTCCATCAAGCTCAACTTCCCGGACAAGGAAATCACGGAGCTGGAGCACACCTGCGCCCTGGACGTGGCGGAGAAGGGCGGCATCACGCTGGAGGAGGTGGGGGAGATCATGAACCTCACCCGCGAGCGCATCCGTCAGGTGGAGACGCGCGGCCTGATGAAGCTGCGTGAGGCCACGGAGGCCGAGCCTCCCGTGTCCGCCCGCAAGCCTTGAGGGCAGGGCACTGTTTCGCGCCGGGCCTGGGGTGACGTGTTGCGTTGACACCCCAGGGGGTGGTTGCTAGGACCCGCGCCACCCCCACCCATTGCGAGGCGCACACGTGCTGGCTCTCCTGAGCGTTTCCGACAAGCGCGGTCTGGTTCCCTTTGCCCAGGGCCTTGTCCGGCTGGGCTACCGGCTGCTCTCCACGGGCGGCACCCTGGAGGCCCTCAAGGCCGCCAGCATCCCCGCCACCCAGGTGTCCGAGCACACGCAGAGCCCCGAAATCCTGGGCGGCCGCGTGAAGACGCTCCACCCCCGCATCCACGGCGGCATCCTCGGCCGCCCCGACCTGGCGAGCGACCAGGCGGAGATGGCGGCGAACCGCATCGAGCCCATCTCGCTGGTGGTGGTGAACCTCTACCCGTTCCGCCAGACGGTGGCGTCCGGCGCGGGCGAGGATGACGTCATCGAGAACATCGACATCGGCGGGCCGGCGATGGTCCGCGCGTCCGCGAAGAACTTCAAGCACGTGGCCATCGTGGTGGACCCGGACGACTACGCGCCGGTGCTGGCCGAAATCGAAGGCCACAAGGCGGTGGGCCTGGAGACGCGGCGCCGGCTGATGCGCAAGGCGTTCGCGCACACGGCGGCCTACGACGCGTCCATCTCCGGGTGGCTGGCCGGCGAGGCCCAGGAGCCCTTCCCGCAGGAGCTGTCGCTCGCGTTCCAGAAGGTGCAGGGGCTGCGCTACGGGGAGAACCCGCACCAGCGCGGCGCCTTCTACCGGGAGTACGCCGCGCCGAAGGAGCCGTCCGTCGCCTTCGCCAAGGTGCTCCAGGGCAAGGAGCTTTCGTACAACAACATCCTGGACCTGGACGCGGCCCTGGGGCTCGTCCTGGAGTTCCCGGAGAAGCCCTGCGCGGTGGTCATCAAGCACAACACCCCGTGCGGCGTGGCGGTGGATGACGTGCTGGAGAAGGCCTACCGCACCGCCCGGGCGGTGGACGAGGTGAGCGCCTTCGGCGGCATCGTCGCCTTCAACCGCGAGGTGGACGAGGCCGTGGCCAAGGCCATGGCGGAGACGTTCCTGGAGGCGGTCATCGCGCCGTCGTACTCGGCCGCGGCGCTCCAGGTGCTGGCGGGCAAGAAGAACCTGCGCCTGCTGGAGGCGGGCCCCGCGCTGGCGTCCCCCACGGTGAAGCCCCGGCCCCAGGTGGACGCGCGCAGCGTGTCCGGGGGCATGCTGCTCATGGACCGCGACGCGGTGGAGCCGCCCCTGGAGTGGAAGGTGGTGTCCAAGCGCGCCCCCACCCCGGAGGAGGAGCGGGCCCTGCGCTTCGCCTGGAAGGTGTGCAAGCACGTGAAGAGCAACGCCATCGTCTTCGCGGCGCCGGCCCAGCTCCTGGCCCAGGGCGGCGGGCAGACGAACCGGGTGGACTCCGTGCGCATCGCGATGACGCGGGGTGGCGAGGCCCTCAAGGGCAGCGCGGTGGCCTCGGATGCCTTCTTCCCCTTCCGGGACGGGCTGGACGAGGCGGCCCGGGCGGGGGCGACGGCGGTCATCCAGCCAGGCGGTTCTGTCCGGGATGCGGAGGTGATCGCCGCCGCGGATGAACATGGGATGGCCATGGTGGTGACGGGAGTGCGACACTTCCGCCACTAACTTCATGCGCATCGTCTGCCAGAAATGCGCGGCGGCCTACGCGATCGACGACCGGTTGATCACGACCAAGGGCGTCCGCGCGCAGTGTCCCCGCTGCCGTCACCTCCAGCTCGTGAAGCGGGAGGCCTCTGCTGCGTCCGTGACGGCTCCCCCTGAAGGAGCCGCACCTCCCGCCGCCGAGCCGAAGCCTCCCGCGGCCGCGCCAGCGCCACCCGTCGCGCGCGAGCCCCGGAGCAATCCGGCCGCGGCTCCAGCGCAGGCGGCGCCCCGGAACGCCCCCGTCGCGGCGAAGCCCCTGGAAGCCCAGGCCGCGCCGAAGGCGGCGTCGGACCTCTTCGGGGACTTCGGTGAGATGCCGGAGCTGGGGCCACCAGGGAGCGTGGATCCGTTCGCGAACCTGGGCCCGCCCGAGTCGAAAGCCCCCGGGGGCCTGCCCGCGGACCCGTTCGCGAACCTGGGCCCGCCGGTTCCGCCGTCCGCTCCCAACAAGGGGAGCCCCGCCGCGAGGCCCGGCCCGCCGGTGCCTGACGCGCCCGGGATCGCGGCTCCCGCGGCTGCATCGGCTCCGGCCGTCCCGGAAGATCCGCTGCTCGACTTCCTGGGGCCGCCGCCCGGGGACCTGCAGCCGGAAGCGCCGCGGGCCCCCGCGCGGGGCGCCTCCTCGCCTCCCGCCGGGGCGGTGTCGCTGGGCCGCATGTCCGCCCGCGCTCCCGCGCCCGCCGTGAAGCAGGAGACGCACACGAACTGCCGCTCGTGCGGCAAGGACCTGACGGACCCCTTCGACCAGGCCATGGGCGTCTGCGACGACTGCAAGCAGCGGGATCCCGCTGGCGCCCGGGAGTCCGCGTCGGTGGTGGTCGCGCCGGATGTGGCGGCGCCCGCGCCCGCGGGTGGCGACCTGGAGCTGCCGATGATGAGCAGCCTGGACCCCGCCTCCGCGTCCTCCGGTGAGGACGTGTCCGGGGGCGAGCTCCGGTCCGCGGGAGCCACGGCGCTGTCGCCGGACTCGCGCGTGAGCTCGGTGAAGCCCGCGCGCACCTCGCACATCACGGCCGCGCCGGCCCGCAGCGCCCAACGCGGCGGCGGCGGGGGCGGCAGCCGTGCCGGGGTCGTGGGCCTGCTCGCGTTGGCGGTCCTCGGGGCCGGCGGCGCGGGCTACTACTTCCTCGTCTTCAAGCCCCAGCAGGAGAAGGCGGTCCTGGCCGCGCAGCCCGCGGCTCCGGCCGCGATCCCTCCGGCGGTGCTGGCCGCGGTGGACAGCTGGAGGCTCCAGTTCCTGGAGCTGGACGGCACCAGCGCGGAGCACCTGGCCGCGGGCCAGAAGCAGCTCGGGATGGACCAACGCGTCGCGTACACGGAGGCCGAGGAGTCCTTCCAGCAGGCCCTGTTGCTCGACCCCCACAGCGCGGACGCCATCGCCGGGTACGTGCAGGCGCTGGCGTTGGGGCGGGGTCCGGGCATGGACGACACCTCCTTCCAGGAGGCGCGCGAGCTCATCCAGGCCGCGCAGGACATGGCCGGGAAGACGCCCGCGCTGCTCGTCGCGCACGCGAACCTGCTGCTGGCGCGCTCGCGTCAGGCCGGCAATCTGGAAGAGGCGGCGCAGCTCGCGACGTCGGTGCTGGCGCAGCCGGTGGCCAGCGACGCCCACAAGGCGGAGGCGCACCTGGTGCTGGGACGCGCGCAGGTGGCCACGTCGCGCGAACTGGCGAACCAGGAGTTCGACGCCGCTCGGACGCTGGCACCGAACCTCAAGCGCGTGGACTACTACAGCGCGCTCGCCCACGAACAGGCCGGCCAGTACGGCCTGGCGCTGAAGCAGCTCTCCCGCCGGATGGAGCTGGATCCCCAGGACTGGAACAGCCTGGAGGCCGCCGCCCGCATCTACGTGGAGGTCGGGGAGACCGGCCGCGCGCGCAAGCTGTACGAGGACCGGCTGAAGGCGAAGGCGGGCGACGTGAGCGCCTTGCTGGCGCTGGCGGAGCTGCGCTACCAGGCGGAGGGCAACGCTCGCGACGCGGTGCGCGCGCTGAAGGACCTGACGAAGAACGCGTCCCGCTACGGCCCTCGCGACGCCTCCGAAATCTGGAGCCACCTGGCCGCGGCCGAGCGCACCGCGGGCAACGACGCCGGCGCGGTGAAGGCGGCGACGGAGGCCCTGAAGGTGGCGCCGGCGATGCCGGAGGCCCACCTGCAGTGGTTCCTGGTGGCGCTGGCGCAGAAGGACGCGGCCGTGGCCCGCGAGCACCTGAAGGGCTTCCAGGGCCGGCTGGAGGACGCGGCGCTGGAGAAGGTGCTGGAAGGGCGCGTGCACCTCCTGGAGGGCGACGTGGCCGGGGCCCAGGAGCGCTTCCAGCAGGCGGTGCGCTTGGACGACCGCCGCATGGACGCGAAGCTGCTGGAGGGCGTGGCGGCGGCGAGCGCGAAGAAGCGCGACGAGGCCTACCGCCTGTTCTACCCGGTGCTGGAGGCGCGCGACTGGGATCCGCTGCGGCTGGCGCCCCGTCCCGCGCTGTCGCGCTTCTGGCTGCGGCCGGGCGACACGCTGGTGGGCGTGGACAACGTGGTGAAGGCGCTGAGCGACCGTCCGGAAGACGTGCAGCCCCTGCTCTACGAGGCGCTGGTGCGCTTCCATCAGGGCGACCGGCAGACCGCGGAGCGGCTGCTGCAATCCGTGGTGGAGGTGAACGCGAACAGCGGCGCGGCGCAGGCGTACCGGGCGCTCATCGCGCTGGACACGAAGGCGCCGCAGGCGCGCGGGTTCGCGGAGCGCGCGGTGGGCGCCGAGCGGGGCCTGCCGGTATCGCGCCTGTCGTTGGGGTTGGCGCAGGCGGCGGCCGGGGACGTGGCGGTGGCGATGCGCACGCTGCAGTCCGCGTTGGACGTGGCGCCGAAGATGCTGTCCGCCCAGACGAAGCTGGCGGAGCTGCTGGTGGCGACGAAGCCGAAGGACGCGCGCGCGGTGCTGGAGAAGGTGGTGGGGTTGGATCCGTCCTACTTCCCGGCGAAGAAGCTGCTCTTCAAACTCGACGAGCGAGGTTGACGTGAAGGTCCTGTTGCTGGGGTCGGGCGGCCGTGAGCACGCGCTCGCGTGGAAGCTGGCCCAGAGTCCTCGTCTCTCGCGGCTCCTGGTGGGCCCGGGCAATCCGGGCACGGCGCGGTGGGGCACCAACGTGCCCCTGCAGGCGGACTCGCCGGAGGCGGTGGTGTCGCTGGCGCGCCGCGAGGGCGTGGACCTGGTGGTGGTGGGCCCGGAGGCGCCGCTCGTCGCGGGCGTCGCGGACGCGCTGGCGCAGGTGGACATCCCGTGCTTCGGCCCCGTCGCGGCGGCCGCTCGCATCGAAGGCTCCAAGGCGTTCGCCAAGGAAGTGATGGACGAGGCGGGCGTGCCCACCGCGGCCTTCCGCGTCTTCACGGACGCGGCGGAGGCGGAGGCGTACGCCGTCGCGCAGGGCCGCATCGTGGTGAAGGCGGACGGCCTGGCTGCGGGCAAGGGCGTCATCGTCGCGCCGGACGCGAACGCCGCGCGCGAAGCGGTGCGCGCCGTGGCCCAGATGGGGCAGGCGGGCCAGCGGATGGTGCTGGAGGAGCTGCTGGAGGGCGAAGAGGTGTCGCTGATGGCCCTCTGCGACGGCGAGCGCTACGTGCTCCTGCCGCTGTCGCAGGACCACAAGCGCGTGGGCGAGGGCGACACGGGCCCCAACACCGGCGGCATGGGCGCGTACTGCCCGGCGCCGTTCCTCACGCCGGACCAGCTGGCGAAGGTGGGCGAGCAGGTCATCGCGCCGACGCTGGCGGTGCTGAAGAAGCGCGGCACGCCCCTGCGCGGGGTGCTGTACGCGGGGCTGATGCTCACGGCGTCGGGCCCGAAGGTGCTGGAGTTCAACGCGCGCTTCGGGGACCCGGAGACGCAGGTCCTGATGATGCAGGTGGACGAGGACCTGCTGCCGCTCTTGGACGCGTGCGCGAAGGGGACGCTGGCGCCCCGGCCGCTGAAGCAGTTCCCGGGCGCGTCGGTGGGCGTGGTGCTGGCGGCGGAGGGCTATCCGGACGCGCCGAAGAAGGGCCAGCGCATTGAAGGGCTGGACGCGGTGCCGTCGCACGCGCCGGTGTTCCTGGCGGGCGTGGCGAAGCAGGACGGCGCGCTGGTGACGGCGGGCGGCCGGGTGCTGACGGTGTGCGCGCGGGGCGACAGCCTGGCGACGGCGCGCGAGCGGGCCCTGGCGGCGGCGGACGCCGTGCGCTTCGAGGGCAAGCACTTCCGCCGGGACATTGGCGCGCGGGGGCTGCGGGCGCGGCCGTGAAGCTGCTGGCGCGCTACCTGCTCAAGGAACTGCTCGTCCCCCTGGGCGTCTGGGTGGCGTTCATGTTCCTGCTGCTGTTCGTGATGCAGTTCCTTCGCGGCACGGACGTGCTGCTGGGCTCGGCGGTGACGCTGGGCGACCTGGGCCGGCTCATCGCGTACCTGGCGCCGCACTTCCTGGTGATGGCGCTGCCCATCGCGTTCCTCCTGGCCATCCTGCTGGGCCTGGGGCGGCTGGGCGAGGACCGGGAGCTCACGTCGTTGCAGGCGCTGGGCATCAGCCCGCTCCAGCTGCTGGCCGCGCCGCTGGGCGTGGGCATCGCGCTGAGCGCGTTCATGGTGCTGCTCACATCCACGGTGGAGCCGTGGGGCCTCACGGGCGTGAAGGACCTGGTGGGCGAGGTCATCCAGAAGAACGTCGCGGGCGACGTGAAGTCCGGCGTCTTCTACGAGGACCTGAGCGACCTGACGCTGTACGCGCAGAAGGTGGCGCCCAAGGGCGGCGGGTGGACGAACGTGCTCTTGCACGACGACCGCGACCCCAGCTCGCCGCTGCTGGTGCTGGCGCACAAGGGCAGCGTGGGCACGTCCGAGCGGGGCGAGGCGCTGCGGATTGAATTGCGGGAGGGCGAGGTGCACCGCGCCAACCGCTCCTCGGTGGACGCGAGCGTCGTCGCCTTCGAGAAGGCGGAGATCAACGTGGGGCTGGGCGGGTCGCTGTCGCGGCGCAACCGGTTCCGCTCGCCGAAGGAGGAGCTGACGCCGGTGGAGCTCATTGCGGCGGCGAAGGACGCGGAGGAGCGGCGTGAGGATGCGCGGCCCTTCTTGATGGCGCTGCACAGCCGCATGGGCAACGCGGTGGCGCCGGTGGCGTTCGCGCTGCTGGGCACGCCGCTGGCCATTGGCCGGAGGCAGGCGGGCCGCGCGTGGGGCTACCTGCTGACGCTGGGCGGCTACGTCCTCTACTACCTGCTGAGCCGCGCCTTCGAGCAGATGGGCCAGAAGGGGCAGATGCCGGTGTTCGTCGCGGGGCAGCTGGCCAACGTGCTCTTCATGGCGGTGGGGGCGTTCGCGCTGTACCGCGTGACGCGTTCGGGGACGGTGCGGTGAAGGGCACCCTCTTCAAGTACGTGGTGCGCGCGTACGTGCGCTACACGCTGGGCATCCTGGCGGGCGTGGTGGCGGTGTTCCTGGTGGTGGACTTCGTGGACCGCGCGAAGGCCTACGGGGGCGACGGCTGGGTGTGGGACGTGCTCAAGCTCTACGGCTACAAGGCGCTGGTGACGGTGCAGCAGCTGGGGCCGGCGGCGCTGCTGCTGGCGGCGGGCACGACGGTGTCGGCGCTGCGCAAGAAGGGCGAGGTGACGGCGCTGCGGGCGCTCACCTTCGGGCCCGCGGCGCTGTACCTGCCGGTGGGCCTGTGCGCGCTGGTGGCGTGCGTGGGGCTGGTGGCGTTCGATGAGACGGTGGCCGCGAGGGCGGGCCGCCGCGTGGATGAAATCACCACGCAGCGCTTCAACCGGTGGGGCGACTGGCGGATGTATTACACGCCGAAGCAGTGGTTCCGGCGGGGCGACGCCATCTTCTTCCTCCGGGGCGGCAACGCGCAGGAGGGCTTCGAGAACGTCTCCATCTTCACGCTGACGCCGGAGTTCAAGCTGCGCCGCCGCGTGGACGCGGGGCGGATGCGCTCGGTGGAGGGCACGCGCTGGGAGCTGACGGACGTGGTGGAGCGCACGTTCACGGAGGACGGGCGCACGTCGGTGACGCAGCGGCCCACCGCGGAGTACGAGCTGGGCGTGGGCGCGACGACGTTCCGCATCCGTCCGGGCCGTCCGGAGCAGATGCGCCTGGGAGAGCTGGGCGAGCAGATTGCCGCGCGAGCGGAGGTGGGGCTCGCGACGAAGGCCTTCCAGCTCGCGTGGCACAACCGCTTCGCGTATCCGCTGGCGGGGCTGCCGGCGGCGCTGCTCGCGGTGGGGCTGGCGCTGCGCACGAACCGGCGGGGACACCTGACGGCGGCGGTGGTGGAGGGGCTGCTCATCGCCGTGGCGATGTGGGGCCTGATGGTGGTGTCCCGCACGCTGGTGCTCACCGAACGCCTGGCGCCCGCGGTGGCGGCCTGGATGCCCACGACGCTGCTGACGATTGTCGCGGCGGCCCTGTGGCTGCGCCGCGAAGGACTGCTGCACCTGCCGCGCCGGAGCATCACGCGGCAGGCGTAGGGCCTTCACCCGCGAAGAAGCCGGCGCGTGTGACGGGCGATCTGCACTTCTTCATCGCTGGGCAGCACGCGAACCGGACGCGGTGACGCCTCGGTCGTGATGAGCTCCGCGCTCGCCTCGTTCCGCTGCGCATCCAACTGGATGCCCAGGTGGCCCAGCATCGCGCACACGCCCTGCCGCACCCTCGCGCTGTTCTCCCCGATGCCGCCCGTGAACACGAGCAGGTCCAGCCCGCCGAGCACCGCCGCGTAGGCGCCCACCGTCTTCGCGATGCTCCGCGTGAAGACGTCCACCGCCAGCGCCGCCGCCGCGTTGCCCGCCGCCGCGTCGCGCGTGAGGGCCTGCATGTCGCTGGTTCCCTCCGACAGGCCCCGGAGGCCGGAGTCGCGATTCACCAGCGTCTCCAGCGCATCCGCGCCCATTCCACCCGTGCGCATCAGGAACAGCAGCACGCCTGGATCCACGTCGCCCGTGCGGGTGCCACTGGGAATGCCCGCCGTGGGCGTGAAGCCCATGGACGTGTCGACGGAGCGCCCATGTTCGAGCGCCACGAGGCTCGCGCCATTGCCCAGGTGGGCCACCACGGTGCGCGCGGGCACCTGGGGCGCGAGCCTCGCGACGATGGACTCATACGACAGGCCATGGAAGCCATACCGCTGCACGCCCTGCTCCCTCACGGAGCGGGGCAGGGGGAACGTCGACGCGACCTCCGGCATCGTCGCGTGGAAGGCCGTGTCGAAGCAGACGAACTGCGGCACGCCCGGGCTCTCCCGCTCCGCGGCCCGGATGAGCCGGAGCGCGGCGGGAATGTGCAGCGGCGCGAAGTGCGTCGCCTCCTCCAGCGCCTTCATCACCTCCGGCGTCAGGGCCTGGTGCTGGCGCAGGTGGGGACCGCCATGCACCACCCGGTGCCCGATGGCCTGGGGCCGCTCTCCGCCCAGCTCCCTCAGGTGCTGTACCGCATCGCGGAGGGCGTCCTCCTGCGACGGATGCCGCACGTCCACCGCGCGCACCTGCTTGCCCGCGCCGTCCTTCACGACGAGCCGGCCCTGCTCCGCGCCAATGTGGCTGGCGCTGCCCTTGAACCGCACCACCTCCTGCCCGTCCTGCTCCACGTAGAGGCCGAACTTCAGCGACGACGAGCCGCTGTTGATGACCAGCACCGCGCCCGGGTCGCTCATCGCGCGCTCCATTTCCAGTCGGCCACCTCGGGCATGTCCTCGCCGTGCTCCGACACGTAGAGCTTGTGCCGCTGGCGGACCTCGGAGAAGCGCTGCTCCGCGTCTTCCAGCCGGTGGCGCACGGCCTTCGAGTGCCGGATGGCATCCAGCGCCAGCGTGAAGCGGTCCATGTCGTTGAGCACCGTCATGTCGAACGGCGTCGTCGTGGTGCCCTCCTCCTTGAACCCGTGCACGTGGATGTTGGCGTGGTTGGCCCGGTTGTACGTGAGCTTGTGCACGAGCGTCGGGTAGCCATGGAACGCGAACACCACGGGCTTGTCCGTGGTGAACAGGCGGTTGAAGTCCTCCTCGTTGAGCCCGTGCGGATGGACGCTCACGGGCGCGAGCGTGAAGACATCCACCACGTTGACCACGCGCACCTTGAGCTCCGGAGCCCATTCGCGCAGCAGCGTCACCGCGGCCAGCGTCTCCAGGGTGGGCACGTCGCCCGCGCAGGCCATCACCACGTCCGGGTCGCCGTCGTCATTGCCGGCCCAGTCCCACGCGCCGATGCCCGCCGCGCAGTGGCGCACGGCGCTCGGCATGTCCAGCCACACCGGCGCGAGCTGCTTCCCCGCGATGATGAGGTTCACGTAGTTCTTCGAGCGCAGGCAGTGGTCCGCCACCGACAGCAGCGTGTTCGCGTCCGGCGGCAGGTAGATGCGCACCGTGTCCGCCTTCTTGTTGGCCACGTGGTCGATGAAGCCCGGGTCCTGGTGGGAGAACCCGTTGTGGTCCTGCCGCCACACGTGCGAGCTGAGCAGGTAGTTCAGCGACGCGATGGGCTTGCGCCACGGCAGCTCCCGGGCGGATTTGATCCACTTGGCGTGCTGGTTGAACATCGAATCGATGATGTGGATGAACGCCTCGTAGCAGGAGAAGAAGCCGTGGCGTCCGGTGAGCAGGTAGCCCTCCAGCCAGCCCTGGCAGAGGTGTTCGCTCAGCACCTCCATCACGCGGCCATCCACGGAGAGGTTCTCGTCCGTGGGCTCCTGCTTCGCGTCCCAGCTTTTGCCGCTGACGGCGTACACGTCCTGGAGCCGGTTGGACGCGTTCTCGTCCGGGGCGAACATGCGGAAGTTGCGCGTGCCCAGGTTGTGGCGCATCACGTCCCGCAGGTAGCCGCCCAGCACCTTGGTGGCGCTGACCTGCCGTGAGCCGGGGACGCCTGGGTCGATGGCGTAGTCGCGGAAGCCCGGCAGCACGAGCGGCACCAGCAGCTGGCCGCCATTCGCATGCACGTTGACGCCCATGCGCAGCCGGCCCTTGGGCGCGATGTCCGCCAGCTCCTCGCGGAAGGTGCCATTCGCGTCGAACAGCTCGCGGGGCCGGTAGCTGTGGAGCCACGCTTCGAGGATCTTCAGGTGCTCGGGGTTGTCGCGCACCGCCTCCAGCGGCACCTGATGGGCGCGCCAGGTGCCTTCCACCGGCTTGCCATCCACCACCTTCGGGCCGGTCCACCCCTTGGGCGTGCGCAGCACGAGCATGGGCCAGCGGGGGCGGGTGGGGTCGTTCTTCTCGCGGGCGTGGCGCTGGATGCGCTGGATTTCGGCGTAGAGGGTATCGAGCACCTCCGCCATCCGCTGGTGCATGTCCTTCGGGTCGTCGCCCTCCAGGACGTAGGGCTTGTAGCCGTAGCCCTTGAAGAGGGAGTCCAGCTCGTCGGGGTCGATGCGGGCGAGCACCGTGGGGTTGGCGATCTTGTACCCGTTGAGGTGCAGGATGGGCAGCACGGCGCCGTCGGTGATGGGATTGATGAACTTGTTGGAGTGCCAGCTCGCGGCGAGCGCACCCGTCTCCGCCTCGCCGTCACCGACGACGCAGGGGACGATGAGGTCCGGGTTGTCCAGCACGGCGCCGTACGCGTGCAGCAGCGAGTAGCCCAGCTCGCCGCCCTCGCTGATGGAGCCGGGGACTTCGGGTGCGTCGTGGCTGGGGACGCCGTAGGGCCAGGAGAACTGGCGGAACAGGCGCTTCATGCCGTCGCGGTTGCGCTCGATGTTCGGATACAGCTCCGTGTAGGAGCCTTCGAGGAACGTGTTGGCGATGATGCCGGGCGCGCCGTGGCCGGGGCCAATGAGATACATCATGTTGGCCCGGTGGTTCCGGATGATGCGGTTCAGGTGCACGTAGATGAAGTTGAGGCCGGGCGTGGTGCCGAAGTGTCCCAGCAGGCGCGGCTTGATGTCCTCGCGCGTGAGGGGCCGCTCCAGGAGCGGGTTGTCCTTGAGGTAGATCTGCCCGACGGACAGGTAGTTCGCCGCGCGCCAGTAGGCGTCGATCTTCCCCAACTCTTCGTCACTCAGCGGACCCGCCATCATTCATCTCCCGAGGTGAAGCCGTGCATCCCGGGGGACCAGACTCCAGCCCTCGCACGCCACGCAATGGCTCTGGCGCAAAAAGACAAGCGCGTCGGTTTTCCGACAGCGGTGTGGCCCGGGCGCGAACGTTGGGTTTCCCTCAGGGACCTGGGCTCCCGGCCCCGTTGGCGCCCGGCGGCTCGCGTCCCACCGTCCCTGGCTTTGGAATGACAAGGAGTGGGGCGATGCGTCTGCGATTCGGGTATGTCCTTGCGGCACTGGGGCTTTGGGGCTGTGGCGGAGTGCAGGACCCGGAGGCGGCCGCTGCGGAGGAGCGCCAGGTCCAGGCCCAGGCGTGCACGCCCGCGCTGGCGGCCACCAAGGTGAAGGACGTGCTCCCCCCGGACGCGCCCCTGCCTTCGCCGTTCCGGCCGATTCCGACGGGGCTGACGAATGTGCAGGGCACGCTGTACTTCTCCGCGGACCCGTTCCAGGGGCCGGCGGCCTTGTGGCGCAGTGACGGCACCCCGGCGGGCACCGTGCCCTTCAAGGAGTTCCCCTTCGACGGGCTGAACTTCCGCGACTTCGCCTCCTTCACCGCCGTGGGCCCGCGCCTCTACTTCACGATGAACGACCCGGTGGTCGGCAATGAGCTGTGGGTGACGGACGGGACGGCGGTGGGGACGCGGCTGGTGAAGGACATCACGCCGGGGAGCGCGAGCTCCTCCCTGTCGAACCTCACCTCCCTGGGGGGCGCGCTGAGCTTCTTCCTCACGACGGCGAGCGGGTTGGAGCTGTGGCGCTCGAACGGCACGGCGGCGGGGACGTACCGCGTGGTGGCGTTCGGACCGGAGGAGTCCATGGCCTACCCCACGTTGCTGACGCACGGCGCGCTGCTGTTCTTCCTCCAGGACGCGGTCCACGGCACGCGCCTGTGGCGGACGGACGGCACCGCGGTGGGAACCCGGGTCGTCAAGCGGCTGGACGCGGGCCAGCCGCCCGTGACAGCGGCGCGGCCGAGCTACACCGGCCTGGGGCTGTTCACCTTGCAGGACACCTCCGGGACGGAGGTGTGGCGGACGGACGGCACGGCGGTGGGCACCGTGCGCCTGGACACCTTCGGCAACCCGGTGTCGCTGCTGGGATCGACGGGGCCGTACGTCGTCGTGGCCGGGCGCACCGCGGACAATGAGCGGATGAAGCTGTCCCGCCTGCTGCTGACGGGGGATGGGAAGACGACGGTGACGACGCTGCCCAACCCCTTCCCGGGCCAGCCCTTCAACGAACCCTACATCCAGGATTCGCAGGAGGCGGGCGGGAAGCTCTACTTCTCCATGGGGATCAGCTCTCCAGGCCCCGCGGCGCGCCAGGTCAGCCTGTGGGTGACGAACGGCACGGAGGCGGAGACGCGGCAGCTCAGCCAGAAGCTCACCACGTCCGATATCCGCAGCTCGCCCCTCTTCGACACGGGCGCCGGCACGCTGCTCTTCAGCTCGGGGGACGGCGACCAGGGGCTTCAGCCGCAGGTCACGAACGGCACGGTGGCGGGCACGGGCCGCGTCACCACCGCGACCCCGGGTGCTGACGCGCCCGAGGAGTTCACGCGCGTGGGCAACACGATCTTCTTCCGGGGGTACTCCGGCGTCCACGGGGACGCGCTGTGGTCCGTGCCCGCCAACGTGACCTGCACGCCGCTGAGCGCCAGCGCGCGGTAGCACCCTCCGCGAAGTGACAGCCGCATGACGTGGCGCCGTGCTTCCGGCGCCGCGTGTCAGTGGGAGGCGGGGACGTCGGACATGTTCACGGGCGTGGAGACGCGCTTCACCTTGGGGAAGAACAGGCCCGCGGTGAACGCGGCGATCATCGCCGAGCACATGATCCAGAAGTTGATGGACAGCCCGGTGTTCAGCGCGCTGCCGAGCGTTTCGAGGACGGCGGGAGCCAGCCCGCGTCCGTGCTCGGGGCCGAGCAGCTCCGTGGCCGCGCTCACGGGGACGTTCGGGTCCTTCATGAGCTGCGACACCAGCACGCCGCCCATGACGCCCACGCCCAGCGACCCGCCGATGGTGCGGAAGAACATGCTGCTGGCCGTGGCCACGCCGCGAAGCTCCCAGCCCACGGTGGTCTGCACGGCCACCATGGTCGACATGGCGGCGAAGCCCAGGCCAATGCCAAACAACCCCATGGCGATCTCCGGCACGAGCATCGAAGCCCCGGGCTTGAGCAGCAGCGCCATCAGCGCGGTGCCAATCGTCGCCAGTCCGAGCCCCCCGACGATGAGGGGCCGGAAGCCGGTGCGGACCATGATCTTGCCGCCGATGAGGCTCGCCAGCGGCCAGCCGACAATCATCGGGGTGATCATCCCGCCCGCCATCGTGGCCGACCCGCCGAGCACGCCCTGCACGTACAGGGGCACGTAGGTGGTCGCGCCGAACTGGGCGGCGGAGAAGAGCGCACCCGCCACGTTGGAGATGGCGATGGTGGGAATCTTGAAGATGCTCATCGGGATGATGGGCTCGGCGGCGCGAAGCTCCACGAACACGAAGCCGGTGAGCAGCACGGCGGCCAGCGGCAGGGCCAGCAGGGTCCGCCCGGAGCCCTGCACGCCGAACAGCAGCGCCACGACACCCGACGACAGCAGCGCCGCGCCCGCGTAGTCCAGCCGGGCACGCACCTTGGGCTTGAGCTGCTCGTGGAAGAACGCGCCGAGCAGCACCATGGACGCGATGCCGATGGGGATGTTGATGAAGAAGATCCAGTGCCAGGTGAGGTACTTCACGATGAGGCCGCCGGTGAGCGGGCCCGCGAGCCCGGCGATGCCCCACACGGCGCTGAACGCGCCCTGGACCTTCCCGCGCTGCTCCAGCGTGTAGATGTCCCCGATGATGGTGAGCGCGATGGGCTGCATGGCCCCGGCGCCCAGACCCTGAAGGACGCGGAAGGCGATGAGCATGTTCATCGACGTGGAGAGGCCGCACGCGATGGAGGCCGCGAGGAACAGGGTGCTGCCGAAGAGGATGATGGGCTTGCGGCCGTAGAGGTCGGCGAGCTTCCCGTAGATGGGAACGGTGATGGTGGACGACAGCATGTACGCGGTGAAGACCCACGCGTAGTGCTGGATGCCGCCCAGGTCGCTGACCACCGTGGGCATGGCGGTGGAGACGACGGTCATCTCCAGCGCGGCCACGAAGAGGCACAGCGCCAGAGCCAGGGTGGTGAACGGTCGATGGGTGGTGCGCATGGCGGAAGGGGGGCCCGGGAAAGGACCCTGGGTAACGCGTGCCCGTCCGGACCGCCAACGTCAAGCGCGTGAAATGTGGAGATGGGCGTCCTCGCCGGGGATTCCCGGTCCAGTCCGCAAGCGCAGGGGCGAGCGAGGTGGGATAGGGTCCAGCGGCCTCGCGGGTTCGAGGCGCACGGCATGGGCACGGAGACGACGACGGTGGATTCAGGGCGCTGGCGGACGGCGGTCGCCGCGGTATTGGGGCTCTACGCGGTGGGGCTGGTGCTGGCGGAGGCGGTGCTCCAGGCCGGAGCCATCCTGGCCACGGCGCTGGCCCTGGCGCTGGCGGTGACGAAGCGGCTGCGGCTGGAGAAGGACGTGAGGGCGTTCGTGCTGGCGAGCGTCGCCCTGTGCGTCTGGCAGCTGGTCTCCCCGGCGGTGGCGCTGCTGACGGGAGCCGCGACGAAGTGGCCCCGGGGCGCGAGGTACGGCCAGGCGCTGGACACGGTGGCGGGAGCGGCGGTCGCGTGCATCGGGACGGTGGGCGTACCCTGGCTGATGCTGGGAGGCATCGTCGCGGGAGGCTGGCTGGCGGCGGCGGCGCTGGGCTTCTTCCAGCACCGGGTGCCGTGGCCCTGGGAGCCGCCGAAGTTCTCCAAGCTGAACCTGTCGCGTCTGCACGAGAACTTCGGCACGGAGGAGAACCCCAGGTACGCGGCGGGAGGCTTCTTCTTCCACCGGTTGAGGTTCGCGCACGGAGCGATTGCCGTGCTGGGACCCGCGCTGGCTGTCATCGGGCGCTCGAAGGTGACGCGGCGGCGGGTGCTGGCGGGAGCGATGGTGCTGGGGCTGCTGGTGTCCATCTACGCCGCGTTCGCGCGGGCGGCGCTGGGAGCGGCGCTGGGCGTGTGCGTGCTGGCGCTGTTGCTGTTGCTGCGGGGGACGCCGCGCAAGGTGGGGCTCGGGGTGGCGGTGGCGCTGGTGGTCGCGGTCCTGCTGACGCCCGCGTGGCGCGAGCGGTTCGGCAAGGCGGTGGACAACCTCTTCGGCAGCGGAGAGCGCTCGCTGGCGATGTCCGTGGGCTGGCGCCTGGTGCGGGAGCACACCTGGGTGGGCGTGGGTTTCGGCAATCACAAACCCGCGGCCCTGGCGACGCAGGCGGAGACGGGCATCACGGACCTGCTGGCCACGGACTCCCACAACCTCTGGCTGACGGCCTGGGCGGAGACGGGGCTGGTGGGCTTGGTGTTGCTGGCGGCGATGCACTTCCTGCTGGCGAGGGCGCTGGTGCGAAGGCACCGGGCGGGTTCCATCCCCGCAACGGGAGCGCTGTTGTCCTTCGTGGGCTTCCACGTCCTGGCCCTGGTGCACTACCTGCCGTTCCACCCCAGCGTGCACCTGTCGTTCATGCTCATCTGGGGGCTGGGGTTGTGTGAAGATGGCGTTTACTCTGCTCAGGGACGCCGTCTTAAACAGAGTGGAACGTCCGAGACCTAGACGTGTGACGGGGGATTTAATGGGTGAGCCGATTAAACATCACTATGTTCCGCAGTTTTACTTGAAGAGATTTGCAGATGCAAAAGGTCAACTTAAAGTTGTTGAGCGAAGGCCTCCCTGTCGGAAGTATGTCTCAAATGTAAAGGATGTCGCGGCGGAACGGCTCTTTTATCGTCTGGAGACTGCCGAGGGCGATTCTCTTCAGCTTGAGAAGACGTTAAGTGAGATTGAGGGTGAATGCCGAGAGGCAATTTCGGACTTGCTTGCGAGTTCATTCCCGCCTGCGGTACAGGTCCGCGAGACCGTTGGTTTTTTCGTTGCGCTTCAATGGCTCCGAGGTCGAGATCAGCGAGACTCATTTAGCGATGTGTTCGATAAACTCGCGAGGCGAGCTGCGAAGGTTGTTCCCGAGCAAGAAGCAGTCAGGCCGCTAGAAAAAATGCTTGGGCGTCCTTTGACAGTTACAGAGACCCAGGAGGCCGTTGATCGGATTGTGCGCGCCAGTGTTGAGCAATTGAAGCCAACTCACAATGAGTTGGTTCTGAGTTTGTTGAAGATGGCTCCTGGATTACAACGTATTGCTTGTGCTCGCGTCTGGCAGCTTATTAAGTTCGACAAGGATTGTCTCCTTACGTCGGATTCTCCGGTCGTGACGTGGGTTCATTCCCGCAATAGGGGTGGACTATTTTCAATGGGAGGGTTCGGGATGTGTGATGAGATCCGAATTCCATTGGACATGCGCACGGCTCTTGTGCTGGCCCAAGAAGCCCCTAGTGGCGAGGTTGTATTGCAGGGAACGGATCTGCATGCCAAAGAGCTGAATCGCTCTGTGGCTTCGAATGCCTATCTTAGGGTTTTCCATAGAGCAGATATTGATCCTCTTAAGGATGTCGAGTTGCCTCCGCCTTTTGAGAGTCGAATTGTCGTGGATGGATTTGGCGGAGAGTGAACAGTCCGGGTTCTTGGTGGGGGATGAGTCTATAACTCCAGGCGTAGCTGGATTTTCCACCATCTTCGTGGAGTGGTACGGCCCGGCACGGAGAACTGGACCCAGCTCACGTCGTCCACGGTCTACTTCGCGCCGCCGAAGGGGAACGCCGGGACGCTCACCGCGCCGCCGCCCTACAACACGACCGGGTCAGGTCCGTGCACGTCGAACGTCAGCGTGTATGGTGAATGGATGCGGCACTACAACGGCTACTGAGCCTGCTCTCAGGGCACGTGGCCCCAACGGACTGGAGTCGTGTGATGGATCCCCACGCGGTCACCGAAATCGGGGCAGGCGACATCCAGTCGCAGGAGCTGTTCTGTGACTACGTGCCACAGGTGTTCCGACGTGCGGACTTCCGCCGTTGGCGCGCCTGGGGAGAATGGAACGACGACTACCGCGCGTTCGGCCTGATGGAGTCCGGGCGCGTGGTGGCCAATGCCTCCGTGATGCGGATGCGCTTGCTGTTGGAGGGGCGCGAGGTGACGGCCCATCAGCTGGGGGCCGTGGGGTGCCTGCCGTCGCATCGTGGCCGGGGGCTGGCGCGCGTGGTCATGAACGCCGCGCTGGAGGCATGTGGGGATGCGCCCGTGCTGCTCTTCGCCAACCCCAAGGTGCGCCAGTTCTACCCGCGGTTCGGGTTCCAGCCACAACTGCAGACACTGTTCGCCGCCACGCACGATGCCGTGCCGGAAGGCCCACCCGCGCCTACGCTCAATCTGGAGGACGCGGCAGTGCGCGCGGGACTCGCCACGCTGTCCAGCGAGGGGCTGTCCTCCACGGAGCGCTTCGGAGCGCGGAGCTACGCGACGGTGGCGAGCTGGCCCGTGGCCAATGGCTTTGCGAGGCCCTTGCGTCAGCTGGGCTCGGAGGCCTGGGTGTTCGCAGGAGTCGAGGGCGGCACGCTGTACCTCGACGACGTCTTCGCGCGTGAGCCCTTCGACCTGCGCGCCTGGATCCCCCGGTTGATTGACCAGCCCATCCGGTCCATCCGCTTCGGGTTCACTCCGGAGCGCTACTGGCCGGAGGCCGTGACGGCCGGTGAGGACCTGGAAGCGGACCTGTTCGTGCGCAACTTCCGTCCCTCACCAGAGGCCCATCGGTTCCCGGTCATGGCCCACACCTGATTCTGTCCCCATGCCAATCCATGGGGACAGAAGAGGGCCCCTACTGGCAGAGCTTCTCGACCGATTTGATCCGCACCGCGCCGTCGACGTTCGCGTCGTTGGTCTGGTCGCCGATGGCGATGATGCCGTTCGTCGTGAAGTTGTTCCGCGTGAGCTTCGTGACGCCGTCGACGCTCACCGTCGCCACCTTCGCGGCATCCACCGCGAGCTCGTAGACGTGATACGCGCCATCGGTCACGGCGAACGCCGAGGACTGTGAGTCATCCGCCCAGCCGAGCTTCGCGCTGTCCAGGTAGATCATCTGCGAGCGATCGGTCTGGTTGCCGACCGAAGGGGTGAAGCTCCCCAGGATGGCCGCGCCGCTGTCGAGCTGATTGTGCGTGTTCACCGATTCGACCTGCATCGTCACGCGGAGCTTGAACGGCTGCGTTCCGTCAACGGTGTTCGCCCGCGCGATCAGCAACTGACCGCTCGCTCGGCCACCGCTGTTCGTCGACGTCGCGAGGCGGACGTAGTCCTCGCCGTACGTGAGCGTGTTCGGCGCCTGCGTGTACGTCGTCCAGCCCTGCGCCACGATATCGGTGCCGCCGACCAGTAGCGGAATGCTCGCGCGGGGGGACCACGTCGTGGTCGACGTCGCGGGCGTGCAGACCTCGCATGCATTCGCCGGGTTCGGTGTCCCCTCGTCGTAGAACGTGCCGTCGATCAGGCACTTCGGGCTGCACGCGTTGGCCGAGCAAATCTGTCCCGATCCACACGTCGCCCCGTCCGCGAGCGGCGTCCACGTGTTCGCGGACGTCGCGGGTACGCACTGCTCGCAGGCATTCGCCGGGTTCACCGCCCCGGCCGCGAACTGCTCACTGCCGATCCGACAGACCGCGACGCAGGCGCCGCTCTGACAGTCCTCGGAGGCCGTGCAGGCCTGGCCGCACCCGCCACAGTGGGCCAGGTCGGTTTCGGTGTTCACGCAGGAGTCGCCGCACTGTGTGGTGCCTTCGGTGGGGCACATCTCCACGGATGCGTCGGGCACGGACGCGTCGGGGGTGTCGTCAGGGTGATCGTCGCGGCAGGCAGCAAAGAGGCCGAGCACCACGAGGCAGGACAGAGCGATGGAGCGAATGGATGTCATGATGGTAGGTGACTTTCCGCCTGCATCATGGATCTCAAAGGGGGGCCGCCCTGGTTTTTCGCGAGGACTCGTCAGAGTCCAAGCTCCAGGCCGATGCCCGGAGCCACGGACCAGAGCGTCTTCCGGGAACTACTCCCCGGGAACCACTTACCGACGACCTGGGCCCGGAGGCCTAGATGGTCGCGGAAATCGAAGGAGAGACACACTACCTCGACGAAGTTTTCGCCAAGTAGCCCTTCGACCTGAGCGCCTGAATCCACGGATTGTCTAACCGAACCATGCGGGACATCCACTGCGCCTTCCACCCTGGGCGCAACCAGAGGGAAGCGAGGACACGGAGGTCGGCCTGCTCGTGCGGAATCTACAGCTCTCACGAAAGGCTCATACTTGACGCCTAGCCAGTTGCTCTTTGCTGCTGCCCCGCGCTGCGACCCTTTCTAGGAATACTCGCTGATTGATCTTGCCCCATCCTGACCTTCCTTCAACTTGGCTGACTTGGAAGGTCTGCTTGCCCGAGCTCTCTAGTGCCGCCATGTGATGCTGTGTTAAGTAAAGCTCCGTACTCTGATGCTGCTTGAGGAGGCGTGTGTGGTTGATTTAATGACAGCGGATGGTTGGCAGGGACTGTTTGCGCAGAGTGCTCCTGTTCGAGGCGGTGTGGATATCCACATCTTTCCCGTGAAAGACTTGAGTGGATACTCTGCTGCATTTGGGGTGGTCACTTGTCTTGCCCAAGATGGAGCGCAGTCTCTGTTTTTCTCGGAGATTGTAATACTAGTTCCGGTTGTTGGTTCGGAGGAAGGCGCATTGTTCGAGGTTAATTTCGTTAGTCGACTGCATGAAGTGCTTGAGGGGGTGGTTGCGAGTGGGCGCGTTGAGGAGTATTTAGGATTTGTCAAAACGCGAATTCGTGTTGTTGCTGTGCTGGAGTGTGAGACTGATGCGCTTGTGGCAGCTGTGGATTCGCTTTCGACAAATGCATGTGTTCTTGTTTTGAAGAGCGATCAGTTTAGTTCGCCATCTGTGTTGCCGCCTGTCGAGCTTATGGCGACACAGGTGTATGAAGATGAAGTTCTGAGAATTAATACGTTGGAGGATTTTTGGGTGCCGCAGGTCATTCATCTCCATGGGCGATTAAGTGAGGTCGCGGCCGAAAAAAACCTCTATGTTGTCATTCAGGTCGCACAGGAGTCGCCCGTGCGTCCGGAGAACCTTGATGCAATTCGCAATTGCAATGGGGGATTGGTCATAGGCGAAAGCTCCAAGGGGGAGCAAAGTTCCATGGCGGGGTTCGGTCGTTGGGTGGAAATGATTAAGGGCGGGGATGAGGCGCTAGCATTTTGCGAGATCGACGGTGTTGGTTTTAATTTGTTAAATACAGCCCTCGCCAAAGCTCAATGCTTGCTTGCGGCTGATCAAGGGCCACTGGCATTTGAATTCCTTTTGCCATTTAGGGAGGAACTCGTGTCGGAAGCCCCTGCGCATATCGCGCATCTTGCGGCACGCTTGGCTCGGCAGGCAGGCCGGAGGGAGGATGCGGTTGCTCTTCTCAATCGGGCCGTTCATGCGGAGGATTCTGATCTTGAGTGCCTCCGTTCGTCCCTCAACCTTGCGCGCCTTTTGGGACATGATGACCTTTTCTCCAAGACGCGCGAACTTATTATTGCGCGCTATCCACAGTCTGATGAGTCAGTGCGCGCGACATTCGTGCCGCTGCTTAATGGTGGGCGTTACGCTGAGGTCGCCGATGGACTTCGGCCCATCGTGCTGCGAAGTCATCCGTCATCGCTCTCTCAGTACCTGCTTCTCCTCGCCGAGGCCTTCGCGCCAGAGCCAATTCCAGATTACGGACGCTTTATTCAGCATGTTCGGAATGCGATGGGAGACTCGCAGGCTTCGCAAGCTGTGTTGGACAGTCTAAGAGATACGCTGCGACGCCATCTTGATGCGGAATCGGTTAATTTACTTGTTGGGCAACCAGTGTTGCCGGAATTTATGGAGGATGCGGCGTCACTAGGGTTGCAGATTCTCGAACGTATTCTGCTTGCTCCTTCCGTGCTTAGGGAGCAAGAGGTCCACAATCGTGACCTTGAAACAGCGGCGGTAGTGAATTGGCTGGTGCGTTATGTTGCGACGCATCCTGGTGATGGGGATACAAGAAGCGCACTCAGTCGACTTGTTTCGCCAGAGTTGGCGGGTACGTATGGAATTGCTCTATTGCTCTCGCTTGCGTTGGACGCAATCGCAATGGAGCCCCAAGGGGACGGCGCGCAGATGCGGCCTGTGGTTGAGTCGAGATCCGTTGATTTGGAAAAGGCGTTCAATGATTTGCCTGTCTTAATAAGGCAGTTGCCTCGAACTGGCGTGATTCTTGGTGCTGTCTCTCTTGATTTTCGAGAAGTGTCATCGACGCCGGAGGATTTGTTGGAGGCGGTTGATGCTCTTCTTGATCGAGCAGTGAAAGAATCCGAGAGAGAAAGCGAATCAAAGAAAACATTGGCCATGGTGAGCATGTTGCTGCCAGTGGGTATTGCTCTTGCTCGCAGGATTAATGATTCTTTGGCGGAATATCGATTACTTCGGACAGGTGCCATGGCGCTTGCGTTGTCGGGAGAGTCGCAGCCAGCACGAAATTTGGCCGAGCATGGCTTGGTTGTCGCCGCTTCATGCCAAGATTCTGAGACTCTGCGGGCGGCGTGGCATCTCTTTTCCGATGTGTATCTTCGTGTGCGAAGTATTCATGATGCTGCGCTTGGTTTGGCTTGTGTTAGTAAGTTGGAGTCGTTGCCTAGTGGGCGCCGAGATGTATTTTTTGATGCATATCTTGTGGTGCGATTGGCGCGCGACGCTGGTCTCATTTCTCTTGCTCAGCGGGGTATGGTTAGCGCCGAGGCGCTCTTGACTGAAGAGCAGCGGACTGGAATCAATGGTCTTGAGATTGAAGTGCTTCGCGCGACAATTGAAATGCGAGCCGTTTTTTCGGATCTGGGGCGTGGAGTAGATGATGAGGCCGCAAGTCGGATCGAAAAGCTTGCAATGGACTTGGAGCGCCTTCTGGTGCGTGCGCGTGAGATCAATGCGCCATTGTCGCCGTTGTTGATTGTTTTGGCGCAAGTTCTTGCTGTGGGGCACGATTTGCACGTGGCATTTGCCCCATCGGTTCAGCAAGTATTTGAAGAGGGGACTCGGACGCTGGGGCCAAGTATCGAAACGCGCGTGCGTGCGCTGATGGGCGCGGACGTGGGGCAGTTGGCGCTAAGTGGTATGGCGCGAACGCTTGCTTCAACTCGGTTTGCGCAGGATATAGGGACCGATATTGCAGAGGGAAGGGTTGTTGCGCATAGAGCCATCAGCCAAAATCCACTGCCGTCGCCCGAGAAGGTCTGTTTCTTCCTGGATTGGCTTGGTGATCATTCTGTTCGTATCCCTCGTGATGATGCCGGGGGGAAGAAAGAACTTGGTTCGCAGGACGATGCAGCGCTGATTGCTTGGGCATCAAGGCAGGGAATTGCATTGAGGCCGGAGCAGCTAGTTGATTTGGTGAAGCGACTGGACAGGACGGGTCATGTCCTCGGAAGCACAATGCAGGGCGGCCAGGTTGAGCTTCCCGGCGATCCAGCTGTGACGGCCAGACGACTCGCATTGGTGGGGGTGCAAGGAATTGATGTTCATCTCTTGGGATTGAGTGAACAAGGACGGCTTGTTCATGCGTGCTTCTCGAACGGGAAAGTTGCGACGGTTGATGAGTCTGTTGAAGTCTTTGATGTCGGCGCAATGGAAGCTTGGTCGAAGATGTACCCGAGTGGCTTTTCGCTAATGGATTCACGCGATCCATTTGGGGCGCAAGCCGTGGAGCATGTGATGCGACGGATCGGGATGTCGGCAGAAGCCTGCGAAAGGCCTCTGCTGCTTCTGCCGGAAGCGGCTCTTCAGACCCTTCCGGGAAATCTATTGCTAACTGAGGGGCGTCTCGTCGGTACCTTGAGGCCGGTGGCTATGGCGCCATCGCTGACTTGGGTGCACGCAGCTCATTCAATTCCGCGCCAATCAACAGGGCGATTTGTTGCGTGGATTTCTGAGGAGTCAGTAGTCGAAATAGGGGTGGTTTCAGCCCTAACGCAGTTGCGTGAGTTTACTCGGCAGGAACTGGAAGATTTCGGGTTCCAAATCGAAGGTGGTGCCAAGCCTCCAGAGTCGTTGATGGACGCAGATATCGCCTTTGTGGGAGCACATGGAGGCATTGGTCAAGAAGGGCGCTACTTCCGAGTTGTTTCTGATGAGGCGCAAACTCGCCTGTCTGCGAGGACGCTTGCGCGGCAGTGCTCAGGCGCCGGAGTGGTCGTGCTTGCTGTGTGCAATTCTGGCAGGCATGACGTGGATCCCTATAGTGGGGCGGCCTATGGGCTCGCTAGGGCTCTGCTTGATCATGGTTGCCGTGCGGTGATTGCTCCGCCTTGGCCTCTGGATGTGCGAGTAATGCGGAGTTGGCTGCCGGCGTTCCTTACGGCTCTGGAAGATGGGATGCCTATTATTCAGGCAAATTTTATTGCCAATCGTGAAGTGGGTGCACGTTTGAGCTGGCATCCGAGCGTCCAAGTGGCAATGCATGTGTACGGCGATCCGTTCCTTCAGATGGCAGTCAGGCGCAGGGAGGCGAGAAGTTAATTTGTAGATGAGAATTCGACTTTTAGGCGGGCCGGCTTTGTGCGGTTTCCGATTTCTGAGGTGCGACAGTAGATGTGGAGCGGCTTGAATATGATTGCCGGCCATGTGTTGTTGTGAGGTGCAATACGTCGGCCCTGGTTTTGTTAGTTTTGTGCCTCTAATGGCACCTAACGAAAGTCAGGACTGGACTGGTCGTCGGCAAGGTGCATCCTCAGGTTGAAGTGCATGGTCCGTGAACTCGTTCCCGACGCCTTCTGGCAGCGCGTGGCACCCCTGTTGCCTCCGCCTCGGCCGACTATGACAAATGCGATGAGAGCTTACGCCTCCGAATAGAGGTTCGGTGGATTGGTTTGCGGTTCAATGAACATAGGGTGTTGTTGGGGTGTGCTTGTCAGAAAGAACCGGCCGCAGCTGCTTTGACCCTGCAGCTAGGGCAAAGATGGAGCGCACACTCCGGAACTCTAGTCTTAGGCAACTGCGGCATGTGCCTTCACCCCGTCTCCTCCTTCTTCTATTGGAGTCGTTAGAGCCCCAGCTCCAAGCCAATGCCCGGGGCCACGGACCAAAGCGACTTCCGGGAACTGCTCCCCGGGAACCACTCACCGACGACCTGGGCCCGGAGGAACTCCAGGAAGGTGATGCCTACGAGCGCCTGGACGACGGGCCGTGAGCACGCGGTCACGTGGCTGGCGCCTCCGTCCCTGCAGACGTTCGTCCCGTAGTCGTCGTTCGCGCTGAACAACCAGCCGGCGCGAAGCGCGAGGCGACTCTGGGAGAGGAAGGTCTGCTCTGCGCGAGGCTGGAACTCCAGCCCTCCCGTGAGTGCCACGCCAAAGGGATCGCTGCTGCTGCCGGAGGAAAGGACGTCCTCGAGTCCGCGGAACCCGAGCGCACCGGCGAACCGGAGTCCGGAGGTCAGCGGCATCTCGGAGGCCCCGACGCTCAAGCCCAGCTCGCTCTCGGTGGGCCCCATGGTGATGTGCAGCGACAGGCGCTGGGGCTCGTAGCTGATGTTGTCCACCGCGAGCTTGCTGGCGAAGCGGACCGTGGGCTTGTCGGAAGCGGGCTGCACCGCCGCGAGCCGGTGGGCTGCATCTCCGAGCGAATGGCGGATGCGCAGGACGGCGAGATCGCCACGGCCCTTCGGCACGCCGAGGTCTCGAAACGCGAAGCCATAGGCACCGAGCAGCCGCATCGAATACGCCAGCTCTGATTCCTTGTCGCTCCGCTTCCAGTCCGGCCACTCGCTGGGATGAAGGCCGGGGACCCTCGGCGGAGACTGCCCCGCGATGGCGCGGTCACAGTGCGCGTTGCGCCAGGTACCAGCGGGGGCCGTCCCAGCGGACTTGTTGCATGCGTCGTAGAGCTGATCCAAAGACATCTGCAACAGCGCCCGGAAGTCCGCCAGCGCTTCGCCCTGACAGCTCTGGTCCGCGTCCGGCGAGGAGTCGTAGACGGCGCTCATGCAGGCGAAGGGCTGCCATCCTCCGGGTCCATCCATCGCTGCCGCGCGAGGCCCCTCCGACTTCGTCCGCCCTTCCCGGAATGCGTCATCCATCATCCGGCGGGCGTCATACATGCCGAGATAGAAATCAAAGACACGGAAGCTGGTCTCGAAGAAGCCCAGGAACGCGAAGAGGGGGGCCCCGGCTGCGGGGAAGTGCCGTCGAGGAAGGGTGAGCCGCTTGGCGATCTCCGGCTCTTCCTCCAGGAGCATGGCCAGTTCTTTCGAGCGCGCCGTGTCCACGAAGGCAGCCAGGATCTCCGCGAGTGTCCCCGGCAGTGAGGCCGGTCCAGTGCTGGCTTGAGCCGGTGGCGCTACCGGGTACTCAGTGGCGTCTGGATCAATGAACGCGAATGCGATGCCTGGGGGAGTCGTGCGTGCGTCGGGCTGTGGAACCGGGCGCCACTCCAGCTTGCCATCCGCTGTTTCGCGCAGACCATCGCGAGCGAGTCCTACGGCCAGGCGGAGTGGGGTGTTGTCGAAGACGCCGCCGTCGATGAAGAGCTCGCGCCGTGCCTCCGCTGGCAGGCACACCCCAGGCTTGGCGGACGCATTCGCCGCGCAGGTGCGCAGCGGCTGTGGCGGGAACGCGATGGGGAAGGACATGGACGCGAGGAGAAGCTCGCGCAGGTTCGCGAAGGGGATCTCCCCGTGTTCGTCCGTCTCGAGCATCAGCTCCAGACGCCGGCCCTCGCGAGTGGTGTAGTTGGTCGCACGGGGAGGCCGTCCCTTCCCACGTCCCTGGATGCGGATGGCGAACTTCTCTTCGAGCCGGGGTAGGTCGAGCCGTCCATTCGCGGCCTGGAGCGCGCGGGGGGCGACACGCGTTGTCGAGACTCCAAGCACCACGTCGCAGGATGAATCCAGACCTCGATTCCAAGCCTGTTCAATGTGGACGGCGCGGCGTTCCAGTGACTCCCGCGAGAAGACACCGAGCGGCGTCGTCGAGGACGGGATGAAGAGGTCGTTGAAACCAATGGGAACCCAGATATCCCAGAACAGCGATTGGGCCGGCGTGGAGGCATCCACGCCGCAGGTGGCCATGACCGCCAGCAGGGCGTTGAGGCTTCCCGCGGAGGCGCCTGTTACGAGCCGGAGGTCCACGGCCCGTTCTCCCTGGGAGGACGTCCCCGAGTAGTACAGGAACCCTGCCTCGTACGTGCCCAGGGACACGCCTCCACTCACGGTCAGCGACACGGCCTTCGGGGATGCGGTCTGGAGCGAGTCGAGCGCCTGGGCACTCGCGGTCGAAGCAACCAGGAACAGCACGCAGGCGAAGGCGCGGGTCAGCAGTCCACGGACGCGTGATTTCGCGGTGCTGATCATGGAACGCTTCTCACTCTGCTGATGGCTATGGGAGGCCAGGGTCATTTGCGCCGGAAGACCCACTCGACCCCAGGTTGATCTGGCTGCCAACCTGCGTCGAGCGCGTGGTGAATGACTTCTTTGACGAGGCCCGGCGCGATGATCGTTCCGTGCTCAACCCAGGTCACCATGGGCCGTCCGCGCGCCCCTTCATGCTCAACGACGATGGCGAGGCCTGGCTCATCGTTGGGCGCGACCGTCCATCGGAAGGACATCTCCCTGACGACGATGCGCCGCGTCCCCTTGCGCCGCAGTGTCACGGCCGTACCTGCTGTCTTCCCTGGAGGGCTCGCCTGAAAACGCCGAGGGTCTGTTGGGCGCATCGGTCCCAGGTGAACCGGGCCGCTCGCTCTCGACCCAACTCAATCAGGCTCCGGCGCAGATTCTCGTCCCTGAGAACTCGCAGCGTTGTTTCATGCCAGGACTTCGCATCGTCGGGCGGGACTCGCATCGCCGCATCGCCCACGACCTCCGGAAGTGCTGTCGCATCCGAGACGATGACGGGACACCCGGCCGCCATGGCTTCCAGCGCCGGCAATCCAAACCCCTCGTACTTCGACGGCAAGAGCAATGCCGTAGCTGCCCCATAGAACAACGCCATTTCCGACTCAGGCAGTTGCTCCAGGTCGATGACGTTCTCATGCAGGCCCGTCTCATGCGCCACCGCGCCCTTGCCCGCCAGCAGCACCAGCGGTACCGGCAGGTCCGGCGCGAACTTCCCCAGCATCGCCAGGTTCTTGAACGGCTTGGCATTGCCGACAACCGCCACATACCGCTCTGGCAACTCATGCCGCTCCCGGAATGCCTTCGCCTCACTGGCCGTGGGCGGCTGGAACCGCGAATCCACACCGTTGTGGATCACCTGGAACCGGTACGGCGACATCTTCAGATACTTCCCCAGCTCCTCCCGGGAAAAGTCAGACACCGTGATCAGCGCAGTCGCCAGCCGCGCCCGAGGACCCACCACGGCCTTGTAATAAATCGCCTGCACCGGCGTGTACTGGTCCGCCAGCGCCAGGTGGTTCGCGTCATGCAACGTCGCCACCAGCTTCCCCGGCCAGAACAGCGGCAACGAGAACGACGTCGCGTGGAACAGGTCCGGCTTCAACTTCGTCAGCTCGTACGCCAGCAGCGGCTGCTCCGTCGGGGACAGGTACCCCGCCCGGGAACGGTGCATCGGAATCGTCGGCGTCAGTTCACCCAGGTCGTCCGGCAGCCCCTTCGCGGGGACCAGCGCGGAGAACTCCAGGTCCGGGGCCAGGGCGGGCAGCCGGCGCGCCAGCTCCAGCGCGTACCTCGCGATGCCGTGGAGCTGACCGCGCACCATTCTCAGGTCGAGGAGGACAGAAGGCACGCTCCCTGGCCTACCACACGCGGCCTTCCCCCCGCACCGCCGCGCCTCGGTGCTACAAGGCCCTCCCCGTGAAGGTCGCCCTCGTCCACGACTGGCTCGTCACCCACCGCGGCGGAGAGCGCGTCCTCGACGCCCTCTGCGAACTGTTCCCCAGCGCGGACCTCTACACCCTCATCCACCAGCCGGGCAGCCAGCCCCCGCGCATCGAGGACCGGCGCATCACCACGTCGTTCCTCCAGCACATCCCCGGCATCCACTCGCGCTACCGGCACTTCCTGCCGCTGTTCCCCCGCGCCATCGAAGCCCTGCGCATCACCGGCGACTACGACCTGGTCCTGTCCTCCAGCCACTGCGTCGCCAAGGGCATCCACGCCCCTCCCGGCGTGCCCCACCTGAGCTACGTCCACGCTCCCATGCGGTACATGTGGGACCTGTTCGACGAGTACTTCGGCCCCGGCCGCACGCGCCTCCCCGTCCGCGCCGCCGCCCTCGCCGTGCGCCCCTACCTCCAGCACTGGGACCGCGCCTCCACCGACGGCGTGGACCGCATCGTCGCCAACTCCCAGCACATCGCCGGGAAGATCCGCCGCTTCTGGGGCCGTGACGCCTCCGTCGTCCCGCCCCCCGTGGAGCTGGAACGCTTCACCCAGGTGCCGCTCGAAGGAGGAGGGCAGGGCGGCTACTTCCTGTGGCTCGGCGCCTTCGCCCCCTACAAGCGCCTCGATGTCGCCCTGGAGGCCTTCCGCACCCTGGACACCCCGCTGTGGGTCGTGGGCACGGGACAGGAGGCCGCGCGCCTCACGTCGGGCCCGCTCCCGCCCCACATCCGCTTCCTCGGCAACGTGCCCGACAGCGCGCTCCCCGCCCTCTACCGCGACGCGCGCGCGCTCCTCTTCACCCCCGAGGAGGACTTCGGCATCACCCCCCTGGAGGCCCAGGCCACCGGCCGCCCCGTCATCGCCTTCGGCAAGGGCGGCGCCCTGGAGACCGTCACTTCCAAGACGGGCCTCTTCTTCCCGGAGCAGACCCCCGCGTCCCTCGCCGCCGCCGTGCGCCAGTTCGACGCGTGGGAGGCCTCCTTCCGCCCCGAGGACGCCCGCGCCCAGGCCGAGCGCTTCGGCCGCGCCCGCTTCCAGCAGGCCATCCAGGCGGAAGTGGACGCCCTTTTGGGCCTGTCCCCGGCCTCCCCAGCGGTGTGACAGCGCTGTCCGCCCCCTCCCCACTTTCCCGAGGCCTGCCCGCTCGGTGTGTCGGATTGTGTCGGCTGCCCTGCGGTCCAACCGGTTGGATTCACGGGAAAACCCGTGCTAGGACCCCGCGCCGGGGGAGGGGTCCGGGCGCCTGACGGGGCCCGGGGCGAAGGGTGCGTGTCTTGCATCCGACGGACCGTCTTCGTCCCCCGACAGGAGTCATCGCGGTGTTCGGTCGCCTGCAGCGCTTCTACACGTCCATCAAGGTCGCCGCCGACGCGGGGATGCTCGCGGTGGCGTTCGTGCTCGCGTACTTCACCCGCTTCAGCGGCGTGTTCCCCATCACCGAGGGCATCCCGCCCCCGGCCGAGACCTTCGTCTCCCTGGTGATGGTGCTGGTCATCTTCCCGGTGACGTTCCAGCGGGCGCGGCTGTACGCGACCAACCGCGCGCGCTCGCACATGGGGGAGCTGTTCGAGCTCTTCAAGGCCACCATCACCGCGACGCTGGTCCTGGTGGCGGTGACGTACTTCATCCGCGAGCGCTATTCGCGCCTCACGCTGGCCATCTTCGTCGTCTACGCCTTCACGCTCATCGCGTTCTCGCGCATGTTCATGCGCCACCTGCTCAGCGAGGTGCGCCGGCGCGGCTACAACCTCAAGTCCATCCTCGTCATCGGCGAGGCGGAGCTGGGGCTGCGCACCATCGAGACCGTGGAGAGCCACCGCGAGCTGGGCTTCCGCGTGATGGGCGTCCTGTCGCTGAAGGAGGAGAAGGTCGGCCAGTGGGTGGGCGGCGTGCGCGTCGTGGGCCACGTGGGCGAGGTGGAGTCCTACCTGGATGCCCACCCCGTGGATCAGGTCATCATCGCCGTGCCGCTGGAGGACCAAGCGCGCGTGAAGCCGCTGATGGAACAGCTGGCGCTGCGCACCGTGGACGTCAAGGTGGTGCCGGACCTGTACCAGTACATCACCCTGTACGGCGGCCTGGAGGAGTTCGGCGGCCTGCCCATCATCAGCCTCCAGGGCGACCCCATGGACGGCTGGAGCCGCGTGGCCAAGCGCGTGTTCGACGTGCTGTTCTCGCTGGTGGCCATCGCCGTGAGCGCGCCGATGATGGTGTTCACGGCCCTGCTCGTGCGCCTCACCAGCAAGGGCCCCATCCTCTACCGCCAGGAGCGGATGGGCATGGATGGGCGGACCTTCGCCATCCTCAAGTTCCGCACCATGCGCGTGGACGCGGAGGTCCAGGGCGCCACCATGGCCAGCGCGGTGGATGCGCGCCGCACGCCGGTGGGGACGTTCCTGCGCAAGTACTCGCTGGATGAGCTGCCACAGTTCTTCAACGTGCTCCGGGGCGACATGAGCCTCGTGGGCCCGCGTCCGGAGCGGCCCGTCTTCATCGAGGAGTTCAAGCGCCAGATTCCGCGCTACCACCTGCGCCACAAGGTGAAGGCGGGCATCACCGGCTGGGCGCAGATCAACGGCCTGCGCGGCCAGACGTCCATCCAGAAGCGCATCGAGTACGACCTCTACTACATCGAGAACTGGTCGCTGCTGATGGACCTGAAGATCCTCCTGCGCACCGCGCTGGGCGGCTTCCTGTCGAAGAACGCGTACTGAGCCGGGCGGCGGCAGGCAGGCGGGCAGGACGGGCGCGCAGGTCGTATTCATGCGCACCCTCTCATTGGCACCGCGAAGTCTTCTAGACTGCGGGCCGACATGGCCGACAAGCTGGGATTGACGCTGGTCCGAAAGGGCCTCCTGACGCAGGCGCAGCTCGACCAGGGCATGAGCGCGCAGCTCGTGCATGGGGGCCGGTTGGGCTCCCGGCTCGTGGAGCTGGGGTTCCTGGACATCGAGACGGTGGGCATGGTGCTGGGCGAGCTGACCCGGCTGCCTGTCGCGATGGAGGCGGACTTCGACGCCGTCACCGAGGCGACGCTCAAGCTGCTGACGGACGATCAGGCGGAGAAGCACCAGGCGTTCCCGCTCGCGGTGGAGGGCCGGCGGCTGAAGGTCGCGATGGCCAACCCGCTGGACCTGCAGACCACGGATGCGCTCGGGTTCATCACCGGGATGCGCATCGTCCCGTACGTGGTGCCGGAGCTGCGGCTGTTCCACTACCTGAACCTGCGCTACGGCATCGACCGGCCGACGCGTCCCTTGAAGGCGGCCATTCCCGTGCCCGCGCGCCGCTCGGTGTCCATGGCGGCGGTGGCGCCTGCCGCCTCGATGGCGCCGGTGGCGCCGGTAGTGGTGCCGCCTCCGGCCGCGCCTCCTCCGCCCGCGCCCGTGCGCGCGGAGCCCGAGGTGGCGGGGATGTTCGGAGGGCTCGCGCCGGGCCAGTTCCTCAGTGATGAGTCGGAGGAGCAGGATGCCGACGACGACCTGGCTGAAGCGGCCATCGTCGGCGAGGAGCTTCCGGACATCGTGATGGGCGAGCCGATGCGGGCTCCGCCTGTCGTTGAGATGGCTCGGCCCGGTGGGAGTCCTCCCGCCGCGCCGCCCCGGTCGCCCATGGCGGCACAGCCTCCGGGCATGGTGGCCCGGCAGGGCGGGGTGCCTCCCGGGACCGTGCCTCCGCCCGCGGGTGTGCCCGTGGCTCCGGGTATGCCCGCGCCGTTGGGCGCTGTGCCCGGCGTGCCTCCTCCTGGAGCGGGAGTGCCTGTGCGCGCGGCGCCTCCTCCGGGTGCTCCGGGAGCGCAGCCTCCTGGCGTGCCTCCTCCTGAAGCGGGAGTACCTGCGCGCGCGGCGCCTCCGCCGGGTGCTCCGGGAGCGCAGCCTCCTGGGATGATCGGGCGGGGTGGGCCCGTGCCGCCGGGGGGCCGGCCTTCAGGGACGGGGATCCCCACCGTGCCGAAGACGCCGCCTCCGGGCATGCGTCCCGCGGCGCCGGGGATGCCGGGTGCTCCTGGTGCGCCCGGTGTGCCGGGGCCAGGGCCACGTCCGGTGGGGCCGCCGGGGGCGCCGATGCCTCCGGGGATGGTCCGCGCAGGACCGCCGCCGGGAGCGCCGGGCATGCCTCCGGGCGCGGTGCCTCGGCCCGCTCCGGGCATGCCCCCGCCCGTGATGATGGCGCCTGCTGGTGCGGGGCCTGTGCCTCCGGGACAGCGTCCTCCGACCGCTCCTGGGGTTCCGGGTGCCGGGGCTCCTCCGGGTGCGCGTCCCATGGGACCTCCCGGTGCGCCGGGCGCCGTACCGCCGAATGCCGCGCAGGGAAGGCCTGTCGTCGCGGGAGGCCAGCCGCCTCCTCCGGGCGCACCGCTGCGTCAGGGGCCTCCGTCTGGAGCAGTGCCGCCGGTTGCCGTCGGCGCAACGGGTGCCGTGCCTCCTCCGGGGGGGCCGGCGCCCGTTTCGCAGGCACGTCCCGTCGCGGGGCCTCCGTCGGCGAGCCCGGCCGCGATGCCCCATGTTGCGGCGAATCCCCCGGTGGGAAGCCTGCCTCCCGCGTCTGTCCAAGGGCAGCCTGTCCCCACGAATGCCGCGCCCGGAAGCGTGCCGCCCACGTCTGTCCAAGGGCAGCCTGCCCCCACGACCGCCGTTCCCGGGAGCGTGCCGCCCGCCATGGCTGAAGGCCCGGCCGGGACGGCGAATGCCTCTCATGGCAGCGTGCCCCAGGGCCTGTCTGCTGGAACGAATGCCGCCGTGGGGCTCACTCCAGACAGCGTGCCGTTGGCCCAGGCTTCGTCCGAGCCAGTGGTAGGGATTGCCAAGGCCGCGACGACGGTGGCGGAGGCCTCAAAGCCTGTCGTCGAGCTGGCCTCCGCTGGAGCCCCGCCGCCCGTGGCCCGACGTCCGTCAGGGGTCACCCAAGCCATCACGGCGGCCTCTCCAGGCCTGCCTCCCGCAGCCGCCTCGGCCGTGGCCGTCCCGGTTGCCAGCGGACTGGCGGCGGAGCTCGGAGGAGAGTGGGCGGACGCCTTCGCGGACGCCCCGCCCGCGAAGCAGGCGGCTCCGGCTGTCGTCGCGGAAGCGCCTTCGAATGCGAAGGACGCCGCCGCCCGGCCCGCCCAGAGCTCTTCGTTGTCCGAACTGGTCCTGGACGCCGAGTTCGCCGAAGACGCAGAAGTCAGCCTGAGCCCCGAGTCGTTCAACTCCGCGCCCGTCGCGGCGCCTGTCGCAGCCGCAGCCGAGACGGCCCCCGAGCCCGCGGCGGTCCTGCCCGGAGATGATCTCTCCAACGACGACATCCTCGAAGACGTGGATGCCGTGTCCGCGGCACCGCCCAAGGCCGCCGCTGCCGAAGCCACGGACGTCCTGGAAGACGTGGACGTGATGTCCGCCGAGCCGCACGAAGCGGCCAAGGCATCCGAGGCCACGGACGTCCTGGAAGACGTGGACGTGATGTCCGCCGAGCCGCACGAAGCGGCCAAGGCATCCGAGGCCACGGACGTCCTCGAAGACGTGGACGTGATGTCCGCCGAGCCGCACGAGGCCCAACCGATTCCCGAGGCGGAACCGGTCTGGGACGCCGCGCCCGCCATCACGGCTGAAGCGAAGGAAGCCCCTCCGCCGGAGCCCGTCCCGGCACCCGCCGTCGCTGACGCCCCGAAGGACGAAGGGCTGCTGGAGGCGATGGAGTTCGAGGACCTTCCGGAAGCGCCCGCCGCTGTCGAAGCAGCGAAGCCGGAGACCCTCCCCGCCGAGCCGTCCGTCACCACGGCGCCTCCGCCTGAAGCGGATCAACCCGCGCGGCTCGACTCGACGGATGCTCCAGAGGCGTCTGTCATTGTCGCCCCAGCCACGCAGGACGCGGAAGCGGACGCGCTCGAATTCAGCCTGGCCGGAGACTCGCCCAAGCCCTCCGCGCCTCCTCCCGAAGCCGAGTCCTGGCAGATCGCCGCCGCGCCGAAGGCCGATGCCGTGACCCCCGCCCCTCCGGCGGAAGAGCCCAGCCCCGCGCCCACCGAAGAGCGT
>NZ_RAWE01000069.1 GCF_003611695.1 Corallococcus carmarthensis
CGCCAGGGGAGGGCGAGATGCGGGGTTGGATGGTGGCGATGGCGGCGGCGGTGGCGCTGGTGGGGACGAACGCGGTGGCTTTCCCGGTGCAGGTGCCGGTGGGTGCGCAGGGTGAAGCGCCGGACGTCGCGGCCCTGCGGGCGCAACTGGCGGAGAAGGACGCACAGCTCAAGGCGGCCCTGGCCCGCCTGCAGGTGTACGAGGACGAGGCGGACTTCCTCCGCGCGGAGCAGATGGGCGTGACCGAGGCCGTGCGCGCCTCCGGGCTCCCGGAGCGGCAGCAGCGCCGGCTGGCGGTCTCCATCGTCCGCGAGGCGGAGCGCAACAACCTGGATCCGCTGCTGGTGGTGGCGTTGATCCGCTGCGAGTCGTCCTTCAACAACTACGCGGTGTCCGGGGTGGGCGCCATGGGCCTCATGCAGGTGATGCCCGACACGGGCAAGTACCTGGCGGAGAAGTCCGGCTACAAGCTGGGCCGCCACACCAACCTCTTCGACTTCGAAACGAACGTGAACCTGGGCACGGCCTACCTGGCGGACCTGATCAGCCGCTTCGGATCCGTGGAGGGCGCGCTCGTCGCCTACAACGCGGGCCCCGGGCTGGCCAAGCGCATCCTGGCCAAGAAGGAGAACCGGGTGAAGTTCATGGCCGGCTATCCCGCCAAGGTCGTGAAGGAGTTCCGCAAGCTGAAGGCCCAGCAGGAGCGCGCCATCAGCCTGCGTGCCGAGCAGACGACAACCGACCGCAAGGGTTGACCGCTGCGTGACACGCGCTTCGCCCGGTCGCCAACACTCCGGCCGAAGTTGCCTGCCTGCCACTGACCTGATCGCCCGTGAAGGTGCACTGTTCGGCTCCGGCTGTGCACCCCCACGAAACGCGTGGGATCCCCCCGGGCCCTCCGTGGCCCGGAACGTGCCTCAGCCGCCAATCACCATCGCGGGCGGCACACACGTGCACACCTCAGCGGGAGCGCGGATCATGACGGGGCTTCAGATTCATCGGGAGGAGGAGGCGGCGGGTCGGATCACGCTGCGCCTGGAAGGAACGCTGGACGGCCGTACGGCCCAGGAGCTGCGCAACTCGCTCCAGGCGCTGGGCCAGAGCGAGGTCGTCCTGGACTTCGCGCACCTGCGTGAGTTCAAGGACAGCGCGGTGGGCGTGCTGACCCACGGCATGAAGGAGGGCGCCGTGCAGCTGCGCGGGCTGGCCACGCACCACGAGCGGATGTTCCGCTACTTCGGCGTGCTGTCCTCGCCGGCGACGCACCGGGCGTACTACACGCCCGAGGACATCCTGTCCGCCTGAGTCACGGGTGGAAGGCCCTCCGGGCCGTGTGCATCCCCGGAAAGCGTCCGCGCCTCCAAGGCAGGCGGGCATCCGGCGTGGACCACGGGCGGCCTGGAGGGGTGCCGGTTGGCGCTCGCCTGGGCTAGAGTCCGCGCCCAGGATGACCCAGCCCGCTCGCGTCCTCGGTCCAGTTCCCTCCCCTGCTACCGCGCGTGCGGTGATGGAGCGGCTCGCCGCCCAGCTTGGCCGCGCCGTTCAGGGCAAGCCCGAGGAGGTCCGGCGCGTCGTCACCTGCGTGGTGGCCGGCGGACACCTGCTCCTGGAGGACATGCCGGGGGTGGGCAAGACGACGCTGGCGGAAGCCCTGGCCCGCGCGTGCGCCCTGTCCTTCGCCCGCATCCAGTTCACCGCGGACCTGCTGCCGGCGGACATCCTGGGCGCGCAGGTGTTCCACGCGCAGACGGCCACCTTCTCCTTCCGGCCCGGGCCGCTGTTCCGGCAGCTGGTGCTGGCGGACGAGCTCAACCGCGCGCCCCCGCGCACCCAGTCCGCCCTCCTGGAGGGCATGGCCCAGGGCCAGGTGTCGCTGGACGGGCAGACGCATCCGTTGCCCTCCCCGTTCACCGTGGTGGCCACCCAGAACCCGGTGGACTTCTCCGGCACCTATCCGCTGCCGGACTCGCAGCTGGACCGCTTCCTCGTGCGGCTGTCGCTGGGCCACCCGGCTCCGGACGTGGAGGCACGGCTGCTCACCACGCGCGGCGCGGCGTCCCCGCTGCCTTCGGTGGAGGCGGTGACGGGGCCGGAGGAGCTCGCGTCGCTGCGCGACTTCGTCCAGGACGTGAAGCTGGACGCGGCGGTGGCGGACTACGTGGTGCGGCTGGCGAGGGCCACGCGCGAGCACGGTGACCTGGAGCGCGGCGCGTCCACGCGCGCGGTGCTGGCGCTGGGCTCCGCGGCCCGGGCCCAGGCCCTCTGGGAGGGGCGCGACTTCGTCACCCCTGGCGACGTGCGCGCGATGCTGGTGCCCTGCTGGGCGCACCGCGTGCTGCTCAGGAGCGCCGTGCAGGGCGTGTCCGCGCGGGACGAGGCGGCGCACCTGGTGGAGGAGATTGCCCGCAAGGTGGCGGCGCCCCGGTGAAGGCCCCTGCCCGTCCGTCCTTCAAGGCGCGGCTGCGCGCCTTCTTCCGTCCGCCGCGCACGCTGTCGGTGACGAAGACGGGCCGCACGTACCTGGTGGTGACGTTCGGCGTGGGACTGGGCGCGCTCAACACGGGCAACAACCTGCTCTACCTGCTGCTGGGCCTCCTGCTCAGCATGGTGGTGGTGTCCGGCGTGCTGTCGGAGCGCTGCCTGCGCGACCTGACGGTGCGCCGGGTGGGCGCGGACGCGGCCTTCGCGCGTGAGCCCTTCGCCTACCGCTGGGCCGTGTCGCGCAAGGCGGGCCACGGCTTCGCGCTGACGCTCTCCGAGGACCTCTCCCCGCTCACCGGCACCGGGAAGCTGGGACACCTGCCCGCGGGCAAGGAGCACATCGTCCGGGCGGACCTGGCCGCGCCACACCGGGGCCCCGTGCGCCTGTCCGGCGTGCGCGTCACCACGACGTGGCCGCTGGGCCTGTTCGCCAAGACGCGCGTGTTCTCCCTGGAGGGGACGCTGCTCGTGTATCCGCGCCGGGGCTACGCCTGCAAGGAGCCGGGACCCGCGGAGCGGGGGCCTCAAGGAGAGGCGGGCAGCCCGCGCCACCTGGACGGCACCGGCGACATGGCGGGCCTGCGCGAGCTTGCCGTGAACGAGGACGCGCGCCGCATCCACTGGCTGAAGAGCGCCGCGATGGGACGCCTGCTGAAGGTGGAGCGCGAGCGCGAGGAGCGCCGCATCTGGAAGCTCGCGCTGGAGACGGGCCTCACGGGCGACGCGCTGGAGCGCCGCTGCGAGGAGGTCGCCGCCCAGGCGCACCAGCTCCTGGACGCGGGGAACGAGGTCGGCCTCCAGTTGCCGGAGCGCACGCTGCGTCCGGCGGCGGGGGCTTCGCAGGAGCGGCGCATCCTCCAGGCGCTCGCGTGGGTGGGCTACGAGGACGCGGACGCGGACTCGCGGGAGGCCGCGTGAAGCGCCCCTTGCGGCTGAGGCTCACCCTGCGCGACCTGGCGGCGGGCTCCGCCTTCGGCGCGATGGCCGTGTCCGGGCAGCTTCCCCTGTGGGCGCTGGGCGTCTTCTTCGGGGCGCTGGTGCTGGCGCTGTGCGACGTGCGGCTCGTCGCGCGCCACGCGCGCCTGTCCGCGTCCGCGCTGCTGATCGCCGCGGTGCTCCTGGGCCTCCAGCTGACGTCCGGCGCGATGAACGCGGTGGTGGCCGCGTGCTCCTTCGCGGGCCTCATCGCCGCGCAGCGGATGCTGTCCGCGCCGGACGCCGCGGCGGAGGGGCAGACGCACCTGACGGGCCTGTTGATGGTGGCCGGCGGCGCGGCGCTGTCGGGCGACATGACGTACGCCATGTGCCTCATCGCCTTCGGGGTGCTGGCCAGCCTGTCCCTGGCGCTGGGCGTGGTGGAGGCGGCGGTGCCGGACGGCGAGCCCGTGCCGGTGCGCGCGGTGATGCGTCCGCTGTCCGCGGGACTGGCCTTCGCGGTGGCCGGCGCGATGGCCTTCTTCATCCTCTTCCCGCGTCTCAACTGGGCCATGGTGGGTCCGCGCTCGGCGCCGGGCCTGGGCGCGGTGAGCGCCGCGGGCTACTCCAACACCGTGCGGCTGGGCGGCGCCGGCACCATCAAGGGCAACCCGCGCGTGGTGCTGCGCGCCACGCTCACGCCGGATCCGGACCGCGACGCGCTGGACGCCTACTGGGTGGGCCGCACCTACGACACCTTCGACGGCATGGAGTGGACGAACGTCGTCGGCGCGCGGCAGACCGAGCGGCAGATCACCCTGCGCCCCGCCAGCGACACGCTCCTGCACCAGCGCATCGAGCTGCTGCCCGCGTACGGCGCCCGCACGTTGATTGCCCTGGAGACCCCCTCGCGGCTGGGCAACGCCATGGCCCACACGCCCACCGGCACCCGGAGCAGCCCCGTGCAGCTCCAGGGCGGAGGCGAGGTGCGCTTCACCGTCACCGCGCCCTCGTACACCTACGAGGCCTACAGCCTGCCTCCGGATACGAAGGCGGGGCTGGCCGCCGGCCTGGTCCAGGCGGAGCGCGACCAGCTCCTGGCGGTGCCCGAGCACCTGGACCCCCGCGTGAGCCAGCTCGCGGCGCGGGTGCTCCAGGGAGAGAAGGAGCCGCTGGCCGCGGCGCGCAAGCTCGCCGCCTTCCTGCAGAAGGACTACGCGTACACGCTGGAGCAGGAAGGCACCCCGGAGGATCCGCTGTCGGACTTCCTCTTCGTGCACAAGGGGGGACACTGCGAGCACTTCGCCACCGCGCTCACGCTGATGCTGCGCACGCAGGGTATCGCCGCGCGGCTCGCCACGGGCTTCTATGGCGGCACCCGCGTGGACGGCGGCTACCTGGTGCGTGCCGGTGACGCGCATGCCTGGACACACGTGCTCGTGCCAGGGCGGGGCTTCGTCACGGTGGACGCGACGCCTCCGTCGAACCGCACGAGCCAGGGCTCCGTGCTGCTGGAGAAACTGCTCGCCTTCTATGAGGCGGTGGAGGCGCGCTGGCGCAACTCCGTCGTCGACTACTCCTTCCGCGACCAGTTCGAACTGGCGAGCGCCCTGGTCCGCCCGCCACGCCGCCCGCGCGGCGCCACCGAGAACGAAACGCCCAGCCGCCTGCCTCCGGCGCGCGCGTGGGTGACGGCCGCCGTCGTGGCCTTCGGCGTCTGGCGCGCGGGCCGTTTCGTCTCCCGCTGGACGCGCCGTGCTCCCGCGCTGGAGGCCACGCGCTTCCTCGACCGGGTGGACGCGCTGCTCCAGCGCGCGCACGTGCCGCGCTTCGAACACGAGTCGCTGGAGGACCTGACCACGCGCCTGGCGCGCGAAGGCCACCCGCTGGCGCTGGCGCTGACGCCCCTCACCCGCCGCTACCTGGAAGCCCGCTTCGGCGGACGCGTCCTGCGCGAGGGAGAGGCCGAGCACCTGCTCGCCACCTTGCGCCGCGCGCTGGACGCGGAAGCCGCCCGCCGCGCCGTGAAGACGGCCGGACAGGCGGGCCCTACCGCCCGCGCATCCTGAGCGGAAGAGAAGTGCCCTCCGGACGGAAGCTGGCTTCCTTCGCCGGTCGCCCGCCCTCCCCAGGAACGCCCAGCCGAGGTGGAGAAATGTCTCCACCGCCGCCCTGCGTCGCCATTAAGCGTTTCAGCGAACCTCCATTCGCGAGCGTCATGGCGACGCGCGCCCGAGGGCCGTGAGACGTGCGCTTTCTCTCCTCGTAGACCCCCGGATTTCCTCTCGGCCACGGGTAACGGTTACAGACCGTTCCCAGGAGGCGCCGCCCTGCGTCTTCCAACCCCTTGGAGACACACGCGAATACATCCAACCCCGGTTGGCATCCCGGTTGCTCAGGGCAGACACGTCAAGTTGTAGGACTTGAACCCAGAGCACCTTTCAAGCGCCTCCGCCGCGGCAGGAGGCCCGATTTGGAGAATCCATCCCATGCAGGCTTCGACCGAGCAGTCGTCCAATTCTGGCTCCCTCGCGATGTACCTCTCGGAGATCAACCAGTACTCGCTCCTGAAGGTGGAGGAGGAACAGGAGCTGGCGCGCCGGTTCATCAAGGGAGACCTGGCCGCGGGTCACCGCCTGGTGACGAGCAACCTGCGCTTCGTGGTGAAGGTCTCCTACGAGTACCGCTCTTACGGCATCAAGATGTCGGACCTCATCCAGGAGGGGAATATCGGCCTGATGAAGGCGGTGCAGAAGTTCGATCCGGACAAGGGCATCCGTCTCATCTCGTACGCGGTGTGGTGGATCCGCGCGTACATCCAGAACTACATCCTGAAGAGCTGGTCGCTGGTGAAGCTTGGAACCACGCAGGCGCAGCGCAAGCTGTTCTTCAGTCTGGCGCGCACGCGCCGTGAGCTGGAGAAGCTGGGCAGCGGCGAGGCCGTGGTGAACGTGGATGAGATTGCCCGCAAGCTCCATGTGAAGCCGGGCGAAGTGCGGGAGATGGAGCAGCGCATGGGCGGCCGGGATTTGTCCCTGGACGCCCCCATGGGCGAGGACGGCGGCAACAGCCACGTGGACTTCGTGGTGAGCGCCGCGGCGCCCCAGGACGACGAGTTCGCGGACAAGGAGGAGGCGGGCCTCATCAACAACCGCGTGCGCACCGCCCTCATGCGCCTGGATCCGCGCGAGCGCTTCATCATCGAGCAGCGCGTGATGAACGAGCGCCCCATGACGCTCAAGGAGCTGGGCGAGCACTTCGGATTCTCCCGCGAGCGCGCACGCCAGCTGGAGATCCGCGCCAAGGACAAGCTCAAGTCGGAGCTGGCCGCCCTCATGGCGGAGGTGGATCCGGAGACGCTCGCCGCCCAGGGCTGAGGGCTGTTTTCGCGCCCCGGCGGAGACCCTGCTACAACAGGCCCCCTGATTTCCTGTCAGGAGTGCCTGCTTGTCCCACGGTTCCCCGCCGGTCGTCGATGATCGCGTCCCTCTCGCGGAGGCGCATGGTGCCGCCCCGCACAAACCCTATGTCTCGCCGGCCCAGTCGCCCGCGGAGCTGACGATCCGCGGCCTGGTGCTCGGGTCGGTGCTGGGCATCGTGTTCGCGGCGTCGTCCGTGTACCTGGCCATCAAGGTCGGCCTCACGGTGTCCGCGTCCATCCCGGTGGCGGTGCTCTCCATCGCCATCTTCCGGGCCCTGGGGCGCTCCAGCATCCTGGAGAACACCATCGTCCAGACGACGGGCTCCGCGGGCGAGTCGCTCGCGTTCGGCGTGGCGGCGGCCCTGCCCGCGCTGCTCATCCTGGGCTACGACATCAGCCTCACGCACGCGTTCCTCACCGCCGCGCTGGGCGGCGTGCTGGGCGTGCTGATGATGATTCCGCTGCGCCAGGGCCTCATCGTCCAGGAGCACGGCAAGCTCACCTATCCAGAGGGCACCGCCAGCGCGGACGTGCTCATCGTCGGTGAGCAGGGCGGCACCAACGCGCGCACGGTCATCCTGGGTTTCATCATCGGCGGCGTCTACAAGTTCGCCTACTCCGGGATGAAGCTCTTCAAGGAGGCCATTGGCACGCCCATCAAGGGGCTCAAGGCCGCGACGCTCTCCACGGAGGTGTCCCCGGAGCTTTTGGGCGTGGGCTACATCATCGGGCCGCGCGTCGCGTCCATCACCTTCGCGGGCGGCGTGCTCAGCTACCTCATCCTCATCCCGATGGTGTCCTTCTTCGGCAGCGGCATGGACACGCCGCTGCTGGTGCACAACGGGATGCTCATCCGGGACATGTCGCCGGATCAGATCCGCAACGCGTACGTGCTCTACATCGGCGCGGGCGCGGTGGCGACGGGCGGCCTCATCAGCCTCATCCGCTCGCTGCCCACCATCGTGGGCGCCTTCAAGCGCAGCGTGGAGACGCTGCGCCAGTCGCGCACGCAGGGGGCCCTGCCCACGGTGCTGCGCACGGACCAGGACCTGCCCATCACGGTGGTGCTGGTGGGCAGCGCGCTGCTCATCCTGGCCATCTGGCTGGCGCCGCCGCTGCACGTGAACTTCATCTCCGCCATCCTCATCGTCATCTTCGGCTTCTTCTTCGTGACGGTGAGCGCGCGCATCACCGGTGAGATTGGCAGCTCCTCCAACCCCATCTCCGGCATGGTGGTGGCCACGCTGCTCGTCACCTGCCTCGTGTACCTGCTGTTCGGCTGGACGTCTTCGCCGGACCGCTTCATGGCGCTCACCACGGCGGCCATCGTGGGCATCGCGGCGTCCAACGGCGGCACCACCGCGCAGGACCTGAAGACGGCGTTCCTCGTGGGCGGTACGCCCAGGAAGCAGCAGATCGCCCTCTTCGTCGGCGTGCTCACCAGCGCGATGTTCATCGGCCTGGTGCTGGTGCTGCTCAACCAGGGCGCCACGGCGGTCATCCCGGAAGCGCACCCCGGCGTGCAGGTGACGGAGATGTCCACCGAAACGCGCACCCAGCACACGTACCGCTGGGCGGTGTCCCAGGACGCGCTCACCCAGCGCGGCATGACGCCCGCGCTGATCAAGCGCTCGCTGTGGGCGGAGCGCCTGGACATGGTGCCCGCGGACGGCGCGCTGGAGCTGCGCAGCTGGCGCCCCGTGCCCGCCACGGAGCTGTCCAACCTCACGCTGACGCCGGCCAACGGCCCGTCGCTGAAGCTGTCGGACGCGGGGCTCGTCACCGCCGGTCCGGACCGCGTCTACAAGGAAGGCTTCGTGCGCGGCGCGGACACGCCCGTGCCCGCCGGCCGCTACCTCGTGGATGATCAGGGCAACATCCAGTACGTGGTGGACCCGGGCATCGGCGGCCGCATCAGCGAATACGAAGGCCAGACGCTCACCCGCTACTCCGCCCCCAAGGCGCAGCTGTTCGCGCTCATCATCGACGGCATCCTCACGCAGCGGCTGCCGTGGGACCTGGTGCTGCTGGGCGTCTTCATCGCGCTGATGCTGGAGCTGTGCGGCGTGTCCTCGCTGCCCTTCGCCGTCGGCGTGTACCTGCCCATCAGCAGCAGCGCCCCCATCTTCGTGGGCGGCATGGTGCGCCACTTCGTGGACAAGCTGCGCGGCGGCAGCGCGGCGGAGTCCGAGTTCTCCCCCGGCACGCTGATGTCCTCCGGCTACATCGCGGGCGTGCTCATCGCGTTCCTCGAAATCGCCAGCGACGGCGCCTGGACGCGGGCCATCAACCTGCCCGCCCTCTTCGGGCACGAGAACGCGGTGGGCGCGTTCCTCAACGCCGTGGGCGAGAGCGAGCTGGCGCACCCGACGTGGTCCAACGTCTGGGGCCTGGCGTTCTTCGCCATCCTCACCGCGGTCCTCTTCCGCTCCGCCCTCAAGGGCCAGAGCGGCGCGGAAGCCCCGCCGCCGTCGCACTGACGGCCGGCAAGCGCCCTCCCCGCTTCGTTCCCAGGCGGGGAGGCCTGAATCACAGCCCGGGCACCGACGGCGGCACCTCCGTGTCGCCGCCGCCGGAGTCCGCGCCCCCCTTCGCGCAGACGTACTCCGCGCGCAGCGGCGTCACGATGCCGAAGGTGAAGGCGTAGACGAACGGGCTCCACCACGGCCAGTACACGTCCACCCGCGACAGGCCATGCCGGCACTCCGCCGCGGCCACGTTGGACGTCGTCAGCCCCGCCACGAAGCTCGCCCCCGTGCGCGACTCCGGTGCGCCGTCGCGCGGCGCCGGACTGCGCACGCTCATGCGGAAGCACCCCGTGAGGGACGCCAGGACCAGGGCGGACGCGGCCAGTCGCTTCATGGGCGGGAACTCCGGACAAAAAGGGGCCCCTTGCCTAACACACCGGGGATTCACCGCCAGTCCGCCCGGTGTTACCCAGGTGTCACTTCAACCCACTGGAATCCGGGCGGTTTGCGGATTGGGAGCCAGCCCGGGACGGGAGTACACTTCGGATCCCCCCATCGGGGCCTTCCGCCCCATCCGGATTCTTCCAGGTTTCATGGCACAGCCCCAGAAAGTCACGGACGCGAAGGCCGAGCCGGAGCAGTCGCCGGAGGTTCGCGAGAAGGTCGAACTGGCGAAGACGTTCGCGTTCCACCTGCTCAAGGGCATCAAGCAGATTGGCATGTACCGCCACAACGAAGCGCGCTTCCCGGAGTTCCTCTCCAAGGCGCAGGAGTCCATCTCCTCGTACACGGAGAAGTTCGGGCCGCTCTCGCTGAAGGTGGAGCAGCAGAACTTCATGCTGTACGGCGAGCCGCTCTTCTCCGAGGAGTCGCCGCTCCCCTACAAGTTCTTCCGCGACGGCATCCGCCAGCTCATCTTCCGGCCGGGGCTGCCCCTGGAGGAGCTCGTCACCCTCACGCTCATCGCGCTGTCGGAGCCGGAGCGCGGCGCGGACGACGTGCTCGCGCAGCTGTGGCGCGCGGGCATGCAGCAGGTGGAGTACGTGGTGGTGGAGGGCTTCTCCATGGAGGGCGCCTCCGAGGACGAGGTCCAGGTGGAGGTGGACAAGGTGGTGGGCTACCTCTACTCCCGCCTCCAGACGAACTCGGACGACTTCCTGCGCTTCGCGCGCGTGTCCGCGGAGGACCTGGACGCGAAGCTGGACGGCGTGGAGCAGATCCGCGGCCTCGTCGTGGGCGGCCGGCACGCCACGGACGACCTGAAGGCCCGCATCCAGCGCGAAATCACCGAAGAGGAGAACGCGCGCCTGTTCCCGAAGCTGGTGGGCGCGGTGTTCCAGGTGGTGGAAGGCGGCGTGGATGACGCGGCGCTCTTGGAGGAGATCTTCCTGCAGCTGCTGGACATGCTGCTGCTCCAGGACGACTTCGCCACGGTGAACCAGATCGTCCTCAAGCTGCGCGCGCTCTCCCAGCGCGAGGGCGGCGAGGACCTGGGCCGCCTCTTGAACAACTTCCTCCACAAGATGGGCGAGGAGCAGCGCCTGACGCGGCTGGGCGAGTCGCTGAAGACGACGCGCACGCGGCAGCCCCAGGACGTGACGCGCTACCTGCAGTCGGTGGGCGTGGACTCCGTGCTGCCCCTGCTCAGCGTGTTGGAGACCATCGAGTTGCCGGAGAACCGCCTGCTCTTGGGCGACGTGCTGGCCACGTTCGCGCGAGACCTGCCGGAGCCGTTCGTGGCGCGCCTGTTGTCGGACCGGCCGCAGACGGTGCGCGACATGGTCTACATCCTGGAGAAGAGCAACCACCCGGAGCGGGTGAAGATGTTCGGCCAGGTGATGAAGAGCCCCAACCTGGTGGTGAAGCTGGAGGTGATGCAGATCATCGGGCGGGGCCGCACGGCGGAGGCCCGGCGCATCATCCACGACGCGCTCACCGACAGCGTCTCCCAGGTGCGCATGCTGGCCGCGAAGCTGCTGCCGGAGTTCGACCGCGAGCGGGCCTTCACGGACCTGGTGCGGCTGGTGCGCGAACCCACCTGGGACAAGAAGACGTCCGACGAGAAGGCCGCTGTCTACGCGGCCATCGGGGCCACCAACCTGCCCGCCGCGCTGTCGATGATGCAGCAATTGCTGACGGTGAAGCCGTCCCTGCTCAACAAGCGGCGGGTGATGGAGGACAAGCTGCTGGCCATCACCGGCCTGGGCGGCGCGGGCTCCATCCAGTCCTACAAGATGTTGCAGGCATTGGTGGAGGACAAGACGCAGCCCCTGGACCTCCTCACCGCGGCCCGCAAGGCGATGTACCAGACGCGCAAGGCCCTCTTCGGGGACTCGGCGCTTCCGGAAGAGGCGAGCTGACACCATGGCCGACAACCTGAAGATCAATCAGACCCAGGAAGAGAACCTGGGGGAGTACGGGCGGGAGCACAACGAGAAGCTCCAGAACCTGTCGCGCTCCATGCTCGCGGGCCTCTACATGCTCGTGCGCTCCGTGAAGATGTACGACCCGGAGAACGCCGTCTTCGAGAAGCCGCTCCACCAGCTCCAGGACATCATCAACCAGATCATCGGCAAGGAAGGCCGGCTGGAGCTGACGGGCGTCAAGGACTCGTTCTACCTGAACGGCATGCTGGTGAAGGTGGACCTGAACTCCATCGAGAACCAGCGCTACCTGCTGTCGGAGATGCGCGCCAAGGACGTGGGCGGCATCACGCTGACGAAGCCCGTCACCACGCAGGAGCTGAAGAACTTCGTCTGGATCTTCAGCAAGGAGCAGTCCTCCACCGCGGAGGAGGACGGCCTCCAGGGGCGCAAGCTCCTCAACATGCGCGTGGCGAAGTTCTCCAAGCTCAAGGAGAAGATGAACAAGGACATGGACACGCCGGGCGACCAGAAGGTCGACCGCAAGAAGTACGCGATGACCGTGTACGCGCGTGCCGTGTTCTTCCTGCAGAAGTACCTGGAGTCCGTGCGCGCGGGGAAGCCCATCGGCTCCTCGCGTGCGCTGCGCCTGGTGCAGGACTTCGTGGACATCTCCTACGATCAGCGCACCCACTTCCTGGGCATGACGACGCAGAAGCGCGAGGAGGACTACCTCGTCTACCACCAGGTGAACGTGGCGCTGATGTGCATCGTGTTCGGCGCGGAGCTGGGCCTCACGAAGCCGCAGCTGCGCGACCTGGGCTACATCGCGCTCTTCCACGACGCGGGCATGACGACGCTGCCGGAGGAGCTGTCCACCAAGCGGGGCGCGCTCACCGCGGACGAGAAGACGGCGGTGGCCCGCGCGCCGCTCATCAGCGTGCGCAACATCCTGATGGAGAAGGGCTTCAGCCGCTCCACGCTGTTGCGCGTGGTGACGACGTTCGAGCACAAGACGGACTACGGCACCGCGGTGCGGGATGCGCGCGGCAACATCCAGATGATCATCCCCAAGACGAACCTGGGGGTGTACGCGAAGATCATCGCCATCTGCGACGCGTATGACGCGCTCACCTCCCGCAGGCCCTACCGCGACGCGTACGGCCCGGAGGTGGCGCTGATGCTGATGTGGACGGAGATGCGCCAGAAGTTCGACCCGGAGCTGCTGGCCGTCTTCATGCGGGTGATGGCCATCCAGCCCATCAAGGTCCTCTCCCGCCGGCAGCAGCAGATCAGCGTTTCCGGCTTGTAGCCTTCTTCGCGACGGGCTTCGCCTTCGTGGGAGGCCCCGCGGGAATGCTCGCCTGGCGCAGCAGCGTGAGCGCCTTCGTGAAGTCCTCCGGGAGGGGGGCTTCCAGGTCCAGCGCCTTGTGGGTGCGCGGGTGTTCGAAGGCCAGCCGCCACGCGTGCAGCGCCTGGCGGCCCAGCGCCTCCTGGGCTTCCGCCACCGCGCCCTTCGCCTTGCGGCCAGCGCCGTAGAGCGCGTCGCAGAGCAGCGGGTGGCCGGCTTCCGCCAGGTGGACGCGGATCTGATGCGTGCGGCCGGTGAGCAGGTCCACCTCCACCAGCGCGGCGCCGTCGAAGGCCTCGCGCACCCGGAACAGGGTGATGGCGGGCTTGCCCTCCTTCACCTTGCCGGTGAACTTCTGGCGGTGGATGGGGTGGCGGCCGTAGAGCGTTTCGATGCGCCCTTCCGCGGGCGGCACGCCGTGCACCAGCGCCAGGTACGTCTTCTGGACCTCGCGCGTCTTGAAGGCCTTCTGGAGCGCCACCAGGGCCTGCTCGTGCTTGGCGACGACGAGGCAGCCGGTGGTGTCCTTGTCCAGCCGGTGGACGATGCCGGGGCGCAGCTCTCCGCCCACGCCGGCCAGGTCCTTCACGCGGTGCAGGAGCGCGTTGACCAGCGTGCCGGTGGCGTGGCCCGCGCCCGGGTGCACCACCATGCCGGCGGCCTTGTCCACGACGACGAGGTCGCGGTCCTCGTGCAGCACGGACACGGGCAGGGCTTCGGCCTGGGGAATCGCGGCGACGGGCGCGGGGACGTGGAGGGACAGCAGCTCCCCTCCGCGCAGGCGCTGCGCGGCCTTGGCGGGCTTGCCGTCGGTCAGCACGTGGCCGTCGGCGATGAGGCCCTGGAGGCGGGAGCGGGTGAGATCCGGGAACGCGCGCGCGAGGTACGCATCCAGCCGCTCGCCCCGGGCTTCCGGGAGGGCGCGGTGTTCGCGCGTGTCGGGTGAGGCCACGGCGGAGGGCGCTACCAGATCTTCGACTTCACGTGCGCCTTGGAGCGCAGCACGATGTCGTTGATGGCGCGCTCGAAGAAGTTCGCCTGGGTGCTGATCTCCGCGCTCACGCGGCTCTTGTAGAGCGCGCGCCCCTCTTCCAGTTCCTCCTTGAGGACCTCGAAAAGGTTGTCCTGCTCGATGCCCTTGATGATCTTCTGCTCGTTGTAGAGCGAGATATCGGAGGCGATCGCGCGAGCGAGTCGCATCGCCTTGACCTTTTCCTCTTCCGTCATCGTGCCACTACTTAGGCACCCACCCCGTGCGAGTCAACTTTTCCCGTCGCATGGCAGGGCGCCCAGCCGACTCCCGGTCAACGGCCCGACTTGGCGGGTTTCTCGGAGAACAGCGCGAGGTAGCTCTTGGACACGCGCAGGGGGTCCAGGCCCAGCTCCCGGGCCAGGTTCATGAGGATGCCGCGCAGGTACACGGTGGTGGGGAGCGCGGTGTAGCGGTCCGCCTCCACGTTCTCCAGGTGACGCACGGAGATGCGGGTGCGGTCGGCCAGCTGCTGGATGGACAGGCCCCGGGCCTCGCGGACGCGGCGGAGCAGTTCGCCGTTGAACTCGGCGTCCGCGGGGATGTCCACGCCCCGGGGACGGGCCTCGCGGACCTTGGCGGCCACCTGGGCCAGCGCGGACTCGGCGGTCGCGATGGCGGAGTCCTGCGCCAGCACCTGGGCATCCCCGAGCTTGCGGACCGTGGGGCTCTTCATGGTGCCCGGCCCCGTGGGGCCCTTCACGGTGCCCGGCCCCGTGGGGCCCGCCGGACGCGAGTCGATGGGGCGCGACGTCAGGGGCCGGACAGCCGCGCGCGAGGCCCCGGTGGCCGGAGTCCGGGCCAGCGCGGTGGAGGTCGCGTCCGGGGTTGGAGTGCCCTGGGCGGGGTTCGGATCCGACTCGCCCTGGGTGGTCGTGACTGCCGAAGCCGTGGATGCATCCGGGCCGGGCGCGGGGCTGGCGGCCACGGATCCGGCCTCGGCCGGGGGCGTCACCTCACTGGCCTCCGGAACGGGAGTCGCGGCCGGGGCCTCGGCGGAGGCCTCCACGGCGGGAGCCTGGGGGGCGTCCTCGGCGACCGGAGGGCTCGAGACGGCGGGAACAGGCGCGGCGTCCACGCGGTCCGGCGCGACGGCGGATGCGTCAGCGCCTCCCGTGGATCCAGCCTCGCTCTCCACCGGAGCAGCGGCTTCGGTGCGCTCCGGAGTGGAGTGAGCAGGTGCTTGCGCGGCCTCGTCCTGCGCGGGCGTCGAAGCAGGGGCGCCGGCCGGCTCCGAAGCCGAGGCAGCCATGGCGGGCGCGGCCGACGGAGGCGCTTCGGGGGGCGAAGCGACGGCCTCGGCGGGAACGGCCGTGGCGGCGGACACCTCGGCCTCCACGGCCTTGGGGGCCGTGACAGGCGTCGCGTCCTCGGCGCCGGACGACTTCGCGTCCACGGCGGGGGCCGGTGCTTCCGTGGCTCCCCTGCCCTGCCCGCGCAGCGGACTCGCGGGGACGTAGACGAACGACAGGCTCCGGGTGAACGAGGCACGGAAGGCCTCCACCACCGCCACGCCACCCACCATCACCGGCTCGGAGGGCACGCCCTGGGCGTCCTTCCCCGAGGACTCCTGCCGCTTCGACTCCTCACCCCGCATCCGCTCCTCGCTCTTTCCAGGCGTCCCGCTCGCGCGTGAGGCCTCCCCTTCCGTGTCGTTCACGGAGGTCGCGGCCTTCAGTCGCGACTCCGCCTCCAACCGTTCCGCGTCCACCGCGCCCGCGGCCTTCGCGAGCGCCGCCGCGGCGGTGGCCAGGGCCTCCGCGACGCGCGCGGCGGAATCCACCTTGTCCGCGGCGTCCGCCGTCCCGGCCGCCTTCGAAAGCCGCTCCGTGGACAGGCCGATGGAGCGGTCATACTCGACGCGCAGGTCCGCGTCGGTGAGCATCTCCATCGCTTCGTTCATCCGTTCACGCAGCGCGTCCACCTGATCCGGATCCCCCAGCGCGTACACCGCGATGGAATCCGGCGAATACAGCTCCATCAGGCGCTGGTGGGCCGCGCGGATCTCCGCGTCGGACGCCGTGTGCGGAACCTCCAGGAGCTCGTAGTAGGTCTGCTGCGCGAAGGGCTTCATGGGATGGCGGACTCGGGGGAAAGGCCGTCGAGCGACAAAAGACGCGCGGCGATGCGCTGGAGGCCCTGGGACACGGGCGAGCCGGGCTGCTCGATGAGCACCGGCTTGCGCTTGCGCACCGCGCGCCACGCCTCGTCGTCGTAGCGCAGGGCGCCCAGATCATCCATGTCGATGCCGAAGAACTTCTTCCACGCGGACACCATCGCGGCGCCCACCTTCTCATCCGCGTCCGTGCGCGCCTGGTTCACGACGAGCCGCACGCGGAACGCCGCCAGCTCGCGCTCCAGCCGCTCCGCGTCCGAAGGGGCCTTGCGCCGCACCTGCGCGACGACGTCGTGCAGCGTCCGCAGGCCGCCCTCGCGGGTGGACAGCGCGCCTTCGACGAGGTCCTGGATGCCGTAGCGCGCTTCGGTCTGCTGGAGCTTGCGGAAGAAGGCCGCCTTGACGAAGCGGTACGCGTTCTCCACGGACGTGGGCTCCGGCAGCACGACGAGCAGGCCGTGATCCGCGATGAGGAAGAAGTCGAGCGTGTTGAAGCTGGTGCCCGCGCCCAGGTCCAGGATGAGGTAGTCCGCCGTCGTCTGCGACAACAGCGTGCGAAGCAGCTTCTGCTTCTGCGCGTACTTGAGGTTCGCCGCGTCCAGCGAGTCCTGCGCCCCGGCGATCAGCGACAGCCCCGGCACGCCGGTGGAGACCATCACCTCTTCGAGGTTGGCCTTCCCGCGCCGGAGGAAGTCCGACAGCGTGGATTCCGGAGGGCCCACGCCCAGGCACGTGTGCAGGTTGGCGCCGCCCAGGTCCGCGTCCACGAGCAGCACCTTGTGGCCGGCCTGCGCGAGCGCGACGCCCAGGTTCGCGGACACCATGGACTTGCCGATGCCGCCCTTGCCGCCGCCCACCGCGATGATCCGCCGCGAACGGGAGCGCCGCGCGAGGCCCGCGGGTCCCGCGGGCGACACGTCATGGGCCGAGTCCCCCACCGGGCGCGGCGAAGGACCAGCCAGCGAGGCGGGAGCGGATGGAGGCAGGGGGGCGGGCTTCACGAAGGCTCGCATCAAAGCCCGTCCTACCGCCCGAGTCGACACCCCGCCATTTCACGGCCGGCCCACGGGGCTCCCGGTGCCCGCGCCCGTCGCCAGGAGGCTCGGGGAGCAGGCGGCCGGGGAGCCGTTCGCTGTCATTCGTCAAGCAGCTCGACGTTCCAGTACGACACGTCCGCGAGGTGCAGGAACGGCAGCCACTCGCGGTAGGTGACCTTGCGGATGGCGCCTCGGAACAGCGGCGTCCAGCGCGGCCGGACGGGCTTCTTGAGCAGCCGCATCCCGGCCTGTTCCGGCGTGCGCCCGCCCTTCTTCAGGTTGCAGGGAACGCAGGAGCACACCACGTTCTCCCAGGTCGTCTTCCCACCCTGGGTGCGCGGGTTGACGTGGTCCAGGTTGAGCTCGCTGCGGGGCAGCTGCTTCGCGCAGTACTGGCAGGTGTCGTTGTCGCGCGCGTAGATGTTGAGGCGCGAGAAGCGCACCTTGGCACGCGGCAGGTGGTCATACGCGCCCAGCACGAGGACGCGAGGGACACGGATGGTGCGGTCGATGGTGGTGATGCTGTCCTGGGTGGCGCTGAGGGCGGCCCAGTCCTCGAACTCATACAGCCGGTACTGCTCGTCGATGGCCTTGGCGACGCCCTGATACAGCAGGGAAAAAGCCCGTTTGACTGACGTCACGTGAACCGGTTGGTAGTACCGGTTTAAAACGAGCACGGCGCTGTTGATCATGGCTGGCTTCCCGAACGGGCGGCCGCCACAGCCTGCGCGACCTGCCCCAGGTCCTCCTCTGAGAGACACCGGACGTCGAGAACGACCTCGTCATCCGCAATCCTGCCAATAACCGGCACCTCGCCTTCGCGCAGATGATCCAGGAATACTTTCGGCGCTCCTACGGTGAGGCTGCAAGCGTAGGAAGGCAACCGGGACAGGGGCATGGCACCTCCACCCACCTGTCCATCCACGGACACGACCCGGCCCTCGACGCCGCGCGCTGCGAGCAGGGCCGACAGGCGTTCGGCACGGGCCCGTAACACCGCTGGTTGCTGGGTGAGCAGGCTTTGGGTGGGAACCGCGTCCGGACGGCCGTCCCGGTACAGCTCCAGCGTCGCCTCCAGGGCCGCGACCGTCATCTTGTCGACACGCAGCGCCCGTGTGAGCGGGTGGGATTTGATGCGCTGGAGCAGGTCCGCCCGGCCGACGATGACGCCTGCCTGGGGTCCGCCCAGGAGCTTGTCGCCGGAGAACGCGACGACGTCCGCGCCATCGCGGATGGCCTGGCCCACCGTGGGCTCAGGGGTCAGGCCCGGCCCGGACAGCGGCACGAGCGCGCCGGAGCCCAGGTCCTGGAACACGGGCACGTCACGGGAGCGTCCCATTCCGGTGAGTTCCGCGAGGGATGCCTCTTCCGTGAAGCCGACGAGCGCGAAGTTGGACCGGTGGACCTTCACGATGAGGCCCGTGTCCGGACCCAGTGCGTTGGCATAGTCCGCGCGGCGGGTGCGGTTGGTGGTGCCGACCTCCACGAGCTTCGCGCCGGACTGACGCATGACGTCCGGGATGCGGAAGCCCCCTCCTATTTCCACGAGCTCGCCGCGAGAGACGATGCATTCACGGCCGGAGGCGAGCGCGGCGAGGACGAGCAGCACGGCGCCCGCGCAGTTGTTGACCACGATGGCGTCCTCCGCGCCGGTGAGCGTGCGCAGGTGGCCGATGAGCGGCGCGTAGCGGCTGCCCCGTTCGCCTTCGTCCAGGTCGTATTCGAGGTTGGAGTACCCCCGGGCCACGGCGGCGACACGCTCCACGGCTTCGGGCGCGAGGGGCGCGCGGCCCAGGTTGGTGTGGAGCACGACGCCGGTGGCGTTGATCACCGGCCGCAGGTTCGGCCTGGCCAGGGACGCGAGCGCCGCCTCCACGTCCGCGTCCTCGAAGGGCCGTAGGTCACCTGCGAGGAGCCGGGACCGGACCTGTTCGACCGCGAGTCGCAGGGCCGCGACCGCGCGGGCATGGGGAAGGTTCGCGAGCCGGGACTCCAGCGACGGCCGCCGCAGGAGTTGCTCGATGGAGGGAAGGCCGCGCAGCAGCGCGTTCTTGCTGTCCGGTGGGTTCGACGCAGCGCCCATGACCCGGGAGTCTACGCGGACCGCCCCTGACTTGTCGGCGCTCCGCGACTAGGGCGTGTCCGCAAATTAGAGCCAGAGGCGGATGGAGGCGATAAGGACCATCGCCAGGTAGTTGGCGGCGCGCTTCTCATAGCGCGTCGCCACCCGCCGGTTCTGCTTCAAGCGATTGAAGAGACACTCCACCCGGCAGCGCTTGCGGTAGGCCGCGCGCCGGAAGGCGCGCTGCCGGGGCTGGTTCGAGCGAGTGGGGATGATGGCGTGCACCCCATGTTCGCGGCACCAGGCGCGGAGGCTGGGGTAGCTGTAGCCTTTGTCCGCCGCGAGGGCGTCGGGCAAGCGGCGTGGCGCACCCGGCGAGTGAGCTCTCGGCACGCTGCCACCCGCCATCAGCGCCTCGAAGGCCTGCGTCTCATGGCGCTGACCTGCCGTCAGCTCGAAGACGAGCGGCCGCCCCTGGCCCTCCGCCCGGACGTGCAGCTTGGTAGAGAAGCCTCCCTGGCTGCGGCCCAGCGCTTCGGCCTCCCCCCTTTTACCGGCGTGCCGCGTGCGCCGGCTGCGTGCTGGTGGGCTCGGATGACGCTGGCGTCCAGGAAGTGCAGCGTCCAGTCCAGGTGCTCATCCTCGTGCGCTTCGGCCTGCAACTGCCGCAGCACCCGCGCCCAGATGCCTGCCTCCTGCCAGCGGTAGAATCGGCTGCTGAGCGTCTTCCAACTGCCGAACTGCTCCCGAGGCACGTCGCGCCAGGGCGCTCCCGTGCGCAGCACCCAGAGGATTCCGTCGAGCACTTCGCGGTGCTCCTTGTTCGGACGGCCCCGCGCGGGTTTCTGGGGCGGCAGCAGTCCTACCAGCCGCTCCCATTGGGCGTCCGTCAGCTCTCCTCGGCTCATGCCCTCCTAACACCCGGCTCCGCTCGAACTATTTGCGGACACGTCCTAGACTCAACACAGCACCTGAATCACCAGAGGGGGAGGTCATCCAATGCAGCAACACCTGGAGCCGCGTCCGGACTTTCGTTCGGAGAGTCACTCCCTGTCAGCACTGACGATGCTGCTGACGGAGCAATGCAACCTGCGTTGCACGTATTGTTACATCGACAAGAACGCCAAGCGCATGAGCCGGGAAACGGCGGAACGGAGTATCGACTTCCTGTTCGCGCATGCGGGCGACGAGAAGCAGCTCGCCATCTGCTTCTTCGGTGGAGAGCCCCTGCTCGCACCCGACCTGCTGGACTACGTCGCCACCGAGGCGAAGCGCCGGGCGAAGGAAGCCCACAAGGTGATGGTGTTCTCCATCACGACGAACGCCACCCTCCTCACCGAGTCACGTGTCGCGCTGCTGCAGAAGCACCGGGTGGGCGTCACCGTCAGCCTGGATGGCCTGCCCGAGGAGCATGATCGCCATCGCAAGCTCGTGAACGGCGAGGGCTCGTTCCAGCTCATCGAGCGCAACCTGGAGCGGCTGGTCTCCCTCTCGCCCACCATCCGCCTCACGGTGACGCCGGAGACAGCTCCCAGCCTCCAGAAGTCCGTCGCCTGGCTCGTGGAGCGCGGCCTGACGAAGATCTCTTTCTCGCCGGTGTTCGAAGCTGCCTGGGACGAAGAAACGCTGTCCACCTACTACGACGCGCTCGGGAGCCTCTACCGCTACCAGGTTGAAGGCCTGAAGCGGGACGCGTCCTACCGCGTGGGCAACCTGTTCAACCTCGAAGACGAGATGACGTCCGTGATGGGCCGCGGCTTCGGCTGTGGCGCGGCCCGCAAGATGGTGGCCATCGACGCGCAAGGCTTCATGTATCCGTGCCACCGTTTCGTGGGCTACTTCCGCAACGCGGAGGCCCAGCGCATCGGCCACGTGGCCTCCGGCTTCGACGTGGACCGCCGCGGCTACTACATCGAGAGCTGCCATCGGAGCACCCACACGGGCTGTGGCTCCGGCCTCTTCGAAGCCAAGGTCACCCCCGAGGAGAAGCAGTGCACGACGTGCTCGCTCTCGCCGGGTTGTGGCAGCGCCTGCATGGCCGTCAACGAACACATGACGGGGGACCCGCGCAAGCCGGACCCCATCCACCGCGTCTTCTCCCAGATCCACGCCTCCCTCCACCTTGACCACCGCAGCGACCTGGTCCCCCTGCGTCTTCCCGCCCCGGAGCAACATCCATGAGTGATGAAAAGCCCAACGACAGTGAGCTGGCGAAGCGTCTCTTTGGACACCTGAAGCCCGACGAGATTCCCTCCGTGGAGCGGGTGCTCCGCGCGCTGCAGGTCGCCAAGGGCGTCAAGTTCCAGCTGAACCCGGAGAAGCTTCAGGCCCTGCGCACGCGGGAGCAGGAGCCCATCCACGCCCTGCAGTGCCCGACCGATACAGACATCTGTATCTTGTGCGACTCCCCGAGGGACCTCTGCAAGCTGTGCGATACCCTGGACTGCGGTCCAACCTACCGGGACGTGGACTGACCGCCCCGATGGAAGCCATCACCCGCCGCCGTAGGGCACGGTGATGGCTTCCATGTCGTGGCCGCTGGGGTCCTGGAAGTAGACCCCGCGGCCTCCATCCCCTGCTCCGCACGCGCTTGTGCATGGCTTCGTGCCGCACCGGGTTCCCCTTGCAAAGCTAGACCCGCTCATGACGACATCGCGACCGCCACGTTCTGGCTGAATGCCATCCACGCGACGCGCCCCTTCAGCACCTGGAACGCAGTGGGAGCCGCGAGCATTGTCGTGGGGGCCCTGTCCGCACCGTTGATTCATGCCCTCATCGGCTCCCGTTAGCGGCGTGGCACCACGAGCGGGAGCACCCGCGGCCACAGCCACCGCAAAGGCATTGGCCAGCGTGGGGCGCCCTTCCTGCATCACCTGACACAGGTCCTTCCCCTCCAGCAGCTCCACCGTCAGGGAGTGCCGGTCCCCATCCGAGCCCACGTCGAAGACTTGCAGGATGTTCACGTGCTCCAGGGCCCAGGCGAGCGGACCGCGGCGTCAAGGCCCCCACCCCACTGAGTCAAAAGTCGCCGCGAGGCGGGAAGCCCGGCGGCCTGTCGGAGCCCGGGATGTTTCATGAGACATTCGCCGGGTTCTCAACGTTTTCATGCCCTCCGGGGCGATGATGGAAACCATGACGTCACCCTCGGACGACAAGCGGGCCCTGCTGGCGAAGCTCCTCCAGGAGAAGGTCGCGGCCCCCAGGCGCGCTCCGCTTTCCTTCGCGCAGGAACGGATGTGGTTCCTCGAACAGTGGAGCCCCGGGGGGGCGGCGCTGAACATGCCGGTGGCCGTGCGGCTCGTGGGCGATCTCCAGGCGCCGATGCTCCAACGCGCGCTCCAGGCGCTGGTGCTCCGCCATGAGGCGCTGCGCACCACCTTCGCGCTGGCGGACGGACGGCCCGTGCAGCTCGTCGCACCGGCGCTGGAGGCGGCGCTCCCGGTGGAGGACCTGCAGCCACTTCCCCAGCCAGAGCGGGAGGCCCGGGCCTTCCAGCGCGTCGCGGAGGTGGCCCGTGAGCCCTTCGACCTGGAACGGGGGCCGCTGTTCCGGGCGCGCCTCTTCCGGCTGTCCGCGCGCGAGCACCTGCTGCTCTTCGCCATGCACCACGGGGTGTCGGACGCCTGGTCCATGGGCGTCGTCGTCCGCGAGTTGACGGCGCTCTACGCGGCCTTCCTGGAGGGCAAGGCCTCCGCGCTGCCTCCGCTGCCGCTGCAGTACGGCGACTACGCCAGCTGGCAGCGCCGGTCCCAGGAGGGCGCGGAGGCGGATGCGCGGCTCGCCTGGTGGCGCGAGCGCATCGACCCCCACGCGTTGCTGGAGCTGCCCACGGACAAGCCGCGCCCGGCGGTGCTGGGCACGCGCGGCGCACGCGAAGCGCTCGAGCTGCCCGCCGCGCTCACCGCGGACCTCAAGGGGTTCGCCCGGAAGGAAGGCCGCACGCTGTTCGTCACCCTGCTGGCGGCGTTCCAGACCCTGATCCACCGCTACACCGGCCAGGAGGACCTCGCCGTCGGAACGCCCGTGGCCCACCGCCCCCGCGCGGAGCTGGAGGGGCTCATCGGCCTGTTCGTCAACACGGTCGTCCTGCGCACGGACCTGTCGGGCACCCCGTCCTTCCGGGAGCTGCTGGCGCGGCTCCAGCCGGTGGCGCTCGACGCCTTCGCCCGCGAGGAGCTTCCCTTCGAGCGGCTGGTGGACGCCCTCAAGCCGGGCCGCGACCCGAGCCGCGCGCCCCTCTTCCAGGTGATGTTCGTCCTCCAGAACGCGCCGCTTCCGCCTCTGGAGGCGCCCGGACTCCAGCTGGAGGCGCGTCCGGTGGACACGGGCTCCGCCCAGTTCGACCTGACGCTCATCGCCGAGGACCTGCCCCAGGGGCTGCGCCTCACCGCGGAGTACCCCACGGACCTGTTCGAGCCCGGCACCGTCCGCCGGATGCTGGCGCACCTGGTCCGCCTCCTGGAGGGAGCCCTGGCCGCGCCGCAAGAGCGCCTGTCGCGGCTGCCCCTGCTCACCCCGGACGAGCGCGAGCAGGTGCTGGGGGCGTGGAGCGGCACTTCCGCGCCCTACCCCCGCGAGGACGGTCTGCACACCCTCTTCGAGGCCCAGGCGCGCCGCACGCCCGACGCCCCCGCGCTCACCTTCGAGGGCGAAGCGCTGAGCTACCGGCAGCTGGACGCGCGCGCCAACCAGTGGGCCTGGCACCTGCGTGGGCTGGGCGTGGGGCCGGAGACGTACGTGGGGCTGTGCGCCGCGCGCTCGTTCGACATGGTGGTGGGCATGCTCGCGACGCTCAAGGCGGGCGGCGCCTATGTCCCGTTGGATCCCACCTATCCCGCGGCGCGGCTGGCCTTCATGCTCCAGGACTCCGCGGTGAAGGTGCTGCTGGCCCACCGGCCCCTGCTCGCGGGACTGCCCTCCGAAACAGGCACTCGCGCGGTGTGCTTCGAGGACGGGGTCCCGGACGCGGCCCACCCAGGGGCGCCCCCCGGAGCGCCCCTGCCGGACGGCCCCGCCTACGTCATCTACACCTCCGGCTCCACGGGCCAGCCCAAGGGCGTCGTGGCCACGCACCGCGCGGCCTGCAACCTGGTGGTGCACGAGGCGCGCGTCAGCGAGCTGGGCCCGGGCTCGCGCGTGCTCCAGTTCTCCAACCCCGGCTTCGACGTGTCCGTGGAGGAGATCTTCGCCACCCTCACCGCCGGCGGCACCCTGTGCCTGGCGCCGGTGGAGCGGCTGATGCCCGGCGAGCCGCTGCATCAGCTGCTGAAGCAACAGGCCATCACCGTGCTCAACGCCACCCCCACGGCGCTCGCGGCCACCGACGCCACGGGCCTGCCAGCGCTGCGCACCGTCTTCTCCGGTGGCGAGGCGTGCACCGCGGAGCTGGTGGCGCGCTGGGGCGAGGGCCGGCGCTTCATCAACGGCTATGGGCCCACGGAGGTGACGGTGACGGCCACCGCGACGGAGGTCCGGCCAGAGGGCCGCGCGCCGCCGCTGGGCCGCCCCATCCCCAATGTGCGCGTGTACGTGCTGGACGCGCGGCTGTCGCCGGTGCCGGTGGGGGTCCCCGGGGAGCTGTGCGTGGGCGGCGTGGGCCTGGCCCGCGGCTACCTGAACCTGCCGGGCACCACGGCCGAGCGCTTCGTGCCGGACCCCTACGCGTGCGAGCCGGGCGCGCGCCTCTACCGCACGGGAGACCGGGTGCGCTGGCGGCCGGACGGAGAGCTGGAGTTCCTGGGCCGGCTGGATGGCCAGGTGAAGCTGCGGGGCTTCCGCATCGAGCTGGGGGAGATCGAGGCGGCGCTGCGCCAGCACGCCGCGGTGGAGGAGGCCGCCGTGCTCATCCAGGACACGCCCGCGGGGGGCCAGCGGCTCGTCGCGTGGCTCGTCCCGGCCGCGGCGGGACAGCCGCCCACCGCGACGGCGCTGCACGCGTTCCTCCTGGAGCGGCTTCCGCCGCACATGGTGCCCTCCGCCTTCGTCGCCGTGCCCGCGTTCCCTCTCACCGCCAACGGCAAGCTGGACGTGCGCGCGCTGCCGCCGCCCACGAGCGGTCAGCTGGACTCGGGGCGGACCTTCGAGGCGCCGCGCACGGAGCGGGAGGAGCAACTGGCCCGGCTCTGGAGCGAGGTGCTCCAGGTGGAGCGCGTGGGCCTGGATGATCCGTTCTTCGAGCTGGGTGGCAACTCGCTGCTCGCGCTGCGGCTGCACCAGCGCCTGCGCGCGGAGCTGGGCGTGGAGCTGCCGCTGACGGTGCTCTTCCAGCACTCCACGGTCCGGGCCCTGGCGGAACGCATGGCGCAGGGCGGCGGCTCCGACAGCGGGGCGAAGTCCGGACGCGACCGGTCGCGCCGGCGGCAGGCCTTCGCGCGCAGGACGGTGGCCGCGCCCGCGCGGGACGCGGACGAAGGCGTGGATCTGGAGCCGGACCTGGAGCTGGACGGGGATGGAGATGTCTGAGGAGACGGCGGACACGGTGGAGCGCATCGCCATCATCGGCATGTCCGGACGCTTTCCGGGCGCGCCCACGCTCGACGCCTTCTGGGACAACCTCCGGCGCGGCGTGCACTCCCGGCGCGAGCTGACCGAAGCGGACCTGGAGCAGGCCGGGGTGCCTCGGGCCCAGCGCGAGCGGCCGGACTGGGTGCGCGCCGCGTATCCGCTGGACGGGCCCACGCACTTCGACGCGGGGTACTTCGGCTACAGCCCGCGCGAGGCAGAGGTGCTGGATCCGCAGCAGCGCGTCTTCATGGAGACGGCGCTGGAGGCCCTGGAGGACGCCGGCTACGACCCGGAGCGCTTCCCCGAGGCCATCGCCGCCTTCGCGAGCACCAGCACCAGCTCGTACCTGTTCCAGGCGCTCCTGCGGCGTCCGGAGCTGTTGCAGACGGTGGGCCTGTACAACCTGTCGCTCGCCAACGACAAGGACTTCGTCGCCACGCGCACCTCGCACCGGCTGGGCCTGCGGGGGCCGAGCGCCACCGTGCAGACAGGCTGTTCCAGCGCGCTGGTGGCGGTGCACCTGGCCTGTCAGAGCCTCTTGTCGGGCGAGTGCGAGATGGCGCTCGCGGGCGGCGTCTCCGTGGCGTTTCCGCAGACGGCCGGGTACGCGTACCAGCCAGGGATGATCATCTCCCCGGACGGGCTGTGCCGCGCGTACGACGCCCGCTCGCAGGGCACCATCTTCGGCTCGGGCGTGGGCGTGGTGGTGCTCAAGCGCCTGTCGGAGGCGGTGCGGGACCGCGACACCATCCACGCGGTCATCCTGGGGTCGGCCGTCAACAATGACGGCTCCGCCAAGGCGGGCTTCACCGCGCCCAGCGTGGAGGGCCAGGCGGCCGCCATCGCGGAGGCGCTGGGCGTCGCGGGCGTGGAGCCGGAGGACCTCCAGTACGTGGAGGGGCACGGCACGGCGACGGCCCTGGGCGACCCGGTGGAGGTCGCCGCGCTCAATCAGGCCTTCGGCGGCCCGCGGTCGGGCACGCAGCGCTGCGTGCTGGGCACCGTGAAGGCGAACATCGGCCACCTGGACTCCGCCGCGGGCGTGGCGGGGCTGCTCAAGACGGTGCTGGCCCTGAAGCACGCGGTCATCCCCCCCACGCCCCACTTCCAGCAGCCCAACCCCGCCATCGACTTCGACGGTGGCCCCTTCTTCGTCACCGCCGAGCCCAGGCCGTGGGACGGAGCAGTGAAGCGCCGGGCCGGGGTCAGCTCGTTCGGCCTGGGGGGCACCAACGTCCACGTGGTGCTGGAGGAGCCGCCGCGCGCGAAGGCCGCCGGCACCCGGCGCGCGTGGCACGTGCTTCCGCTGTCCGCGCGCACACCCCAGGCGCTGGAGGACGCCACCGCCCGGCTCGCCGCGCACCTGGAGCGCACCCCGGGCCTGGAGCTGGCGGATGTCGCGTCCACGCTCCAGCGGGGCCGCCGAACACACGAGCACCGGCGCGCGCTGCTCTGCCGGGACCTGGAGGATGCGCGGGCCGCGCTGGTGGATCCCCGCCGCCACCTGGGGGGCTCGAGCGTGAACGTGCGCCGCCCCGTGGTGTTCCTCTTCCCGGGCCACGGCAGCCACCACGTGGACATGGGCCGCGCGCTGTACGAAGCGGAGCCCGTCTTCCGCAAGCACCTGGACGCGTGCCGGGACGGGCTGGCCGCGCACCTGGGCCACGACCTGCGCTCCGTGCTGTTTCCGGACCGGGCACCGGAGGAGGCGGGCGCGCTGCTGGAGCGGATGACCTTCGCGCAGCCCGCGATGTTCGCGGTGGAGTACGCGCTCGCGCAGCTGTGGCGTTCGTTCGGCGTGGAGCCGGAGGCCATGGCCGGCCACAGCACGGGCGAGTACGTGGCCGCGTGCCTCGCGGGCGTCTTCTCGCTCCCGGACGCGCTGGCGCTGGTGGCCGCGCGCGGACGACTCATGGATGCGCTGCCGCCCGGGGGCATGCTGTCGGTGTCCCTGCCGGAGGACGCACTCGCGCCGCTGCTGCCGCCGGGGGTGTCCGTCGCGGCGGTGAACGCGCCCGCGCTGGTCGTGGTGGCGGGGCCCCTCCAGGCGCTGGAGGCGCTGGAGGCGACGCTGGCCGCCAGGGGCGTGAGCACCCGGCGGATCCGCGCCCTGCACGCGTTCCACTCGGAGGCCGTGGCGCCCATGGTGGAGGGCTTCCTCCAGGAGCTTTCGCGCGTGCGCCTGTCGCCGCCGAAGCGGCCGTACGTCTCCAGCCTGACCGGGACGTGGATCACCGCCGCGCAGGCCACGGATCCACGCACCTGGGCGCGCCACCTGCGCGAACCCGTCCGCTTCGCGCAGGCCGCGACCACGCTGCTCGCGGGCGCGCAGCGGCTCTATCTGGAAGTCGGTCCGGGCCAGGCCCTGGGAACGTTCGTCCGGCAGTGCGCGCCCCCGGGCAACCCCGCCACCGCCCTCACGTCGCTGCCCCGCCCGCGCGACGGCCAGGACGCCTGGCTGCACCTGACGGAGACCGCCGCCCGGCTCTGGCTGGCCGGCGCCTCCATCGACCTGGCGAAGCTGTACGGCAAGGAGCCCCGCCGCCGCGTTCCGCTGCCGCCCTACCCCTTCCAGCGGGAGCGCTTCGACCTGCTCGCGGTCGCGTCCGTTCCGGGTGCCCGGCTTCCGGCCTTCGCCGTGTCCGAGGTCCCCCGCGAGGACGTCACGCCCGCGCTCGAGTGCGCGGTGCCCACGTGGCAGCGCGTCGCGGGCGCCCCCGTCCCCCGTTTCGACGCTCAGCGCTGGCTGGTGCTCGAGGATGCGAACGCCCCTGGCGGAAGCATCGCGCGGCGGCTGGAGGCACGGGGCGCGGACGTCCTCGCGCTGGGTCCGGACGCGCCCTGGGCGCCGCTCAAGGAGTGGCTGGCGGCCGGCGGGAGCCCGGACCACGTCGCGTTCCTGTGGCCCCTGGCTCCGGCGGAGGGCCCGGGCGCGGTGGACCGCGTGCTTCACGGGCTGCTGGGGATCGCGCGGCGATTGGGGCCGGGCGCGGCCAAGCGGCCTGTGACGCTGGCCGTGCTCACGTGCGGCGCCCAGGACGTGACGGGCGAGGAGCCGCTGCGCGCATGGCAGGCCACCGCGTCCGGCGTGTGCCGGGTGCTGTCCCAGGAGTACCCGGGGCTGCGCTGCCGCGCCATCGACGTGAGCGCGCCACGGCCGGAGGAAGGTCCGCGCTGGGCGGAGCGGCTGATGGCGGAGCTGGGCGCGGGCGGGCCAGCCATGGTCGCGCTGCGCGGACCGCACCGCTTCACGGAGTCGTTCGAGCCGGTCGTCCCGCCGCGCACCTCGCCCTTGCGCGAGGGCGGCGTGTACATGGTCATGGGAGACCTGCGAGCCGGAGGCCTCGCCCTGGCCGAGGCGCTCGCCACAAGCGCGCGGGCGCGGCTGGTGCTGCTGACCGATACCGTGCCCCAGGCGTCCCAGTTGGAGCGCCTCGGGGGCCTTGAGCGCGCGGGGGCGCAGGGCGTGCTCCTCGTGCCGATGGGCGCGGGTGAGCCCGAGCCCCTCCTCCAGGGGCTGCTCGCCGCCGAGGCCCGCTTCGGCGCGCTCCACGGCGTCTTCTTCGTGCCGGAGGGCGCGGCGGGCGCGGGCAGGCAATCCCTGGCGGACGCCACGGCCGAGGCGTGGGCGCCCGTCTTCCGCTCCCGCGTGGGGGCGCTGGGCGCGCTGGCCGGGGCCCTCCAGGGGCGTGCTCCGGACTTCGTGATGGTGTGCTCCTCGCTGACGGCCGTGGTGGGAGGCGTGGGACGTGGCGTGCTGGCCGCCGCGCATGCCGCGATGGACACCTTCGCGGCGGAGCAGAACCGGGGCCAGGGCCCGCGCTGGTACGTGGCGGACCTGGATGCGTGGCGGGAGGAGGTCATCCCGGTCCTGCTGGGCCTGATCAACGCCTCTGCGCAGGGGGGACGCTGGTGGATCTCCCGGGGCCCGCCGCGCGCGGAGGAGCCGGACACCGCTGGGACGTCCGGGACGGCGCCGGATCCGGAGGGCGGCTCACTGGCCCGGGACACCGGACGGCATCCCCGCCCACCGCTGGCGACCCCGTACATGGCCCCCCGTGGCGACACCGAGCGCCGCGTGGTGGAGCTGTGGCAGGAGATGCTGGGCATCGACGCGCTCGGCGTGGACGATGACTTCTTCGAGCTGGGCGGCCACTCGCTGTTGGCCACCCAGGTGCTCGCGCGCGTGAGGTCCGCCTTCGCCGTGGAGCTGCCCTTGCGCGCCTTCTTCGAAGCGCCCACGCCCGCGAGGCTCGCGGAGCGAGTGGACGCCGGGACCGCGGGCGCTCCCGCGAGCGTCCTCCCGCCGCTGACGCCCGTGCCCCGCGACGGACGGCCCCTGCCGCTGTCCTTCTCCCAGCAGAGCCTCTGGTTCCTTGATCAGCTCCACCCGGGAGGCAGCGCCTACAACATGCCGTCCGCCCTCCGCCTGGAGGGCCGCGTCGACACGGCCGCGCTGGAGCAGTCCTTCACGGAGCTCCTCCGCCGGCACGAGGCGCTGCGGACCACCTTCCACGCGGACGGCGGTGCGCCCCTCCAGCGCATCCACCCGCCGGCGGCCTTCCGGCTGGCGGTCATGGACGTGTCGTCCCGCGACGCTCCCGAAGCGGAGGCGCACCGGCTCGCGGCCGAGGAGCAGCTGCGTCCGTTCGACCTCGCCGCGGGGCCCCTGCTGCGCGCGGTGCTGATCCGGATCGCGGAGGCGCGGCACGTGCTGGTGGTGACGATGCACCACATCGTCTCCGACGGCTGGTCGCTGGGCGTGTTCGTCCGGGAGATGGTGGCGCTCTACCAGGCCTTCGCTTCCGGACAGCCCTCCGCGCTGGCCCCACTGCCAGTGCAGTACGCCGACCATGCCGCGTGGCAGCGCGCGTGGCTTCGGGGGGAAGCCCTGGAGTCGCGGATCCGCTGGTGGCGTCAGCAACTGGCTGGCGCCCCCGCGTTCCTGACGCTGCCCACCGACTTCCCGCGTCCGCCGGTGGCGTCCTTCCGGGGCGACGCGGTGCCCGTCGCCCTGCCGCGCGCGCTCTCCGAGTCCCTGGCCGCGTTGTGCCAGGCCGAGGGTGTCACCCCGTTCATGGCCCTGCTGGCCGGATTCCAGGCCCTGCTCTGCCGCTACTCGGGCCAGGACGACGTGAGCGTCGGCAGCGCCATGGCCGGCCGCCGCTTCGCGGAGCAGGAAGCGCTCATCGGCTTCTTCGTGAACACGCTGGTGTACCGCACGCGCCTGCACGCGGACCCCACGTTCCGCGAGCTGCTCGCCCGCGTGCGCGACACGACCCTGGAGGCGCACGCCCACCAGGACCTGCCCTTCGAGAAGCTCGTCGAGGCGTTGCGGCCGGAGCGGGATCCCTCGCGCTCGCCGCTCTTCCAGGTGAACTTCACGTTCCAGAACATGCCCATGGGGACGCTGGAAGCGCCGGGGCTGCGCTTCGAGCCCGTCCCCATCGAGGGCGGCACGGGCCGCTTCGACGTGACGCTGGTGCTCACCGACACGCCGCGGGGCCTGACGGGCACGCTGGAGTACGCCAGCGACCTGTTCCGCCCGGAGACAGCGCGGCGCCTGGTCACCCACCTGCACGTGCTGATGGAGGGGGCGCTGCGAAGCCCCCACCTGCGGTTGTCCGAGCTGCCCCTGCTCACGGACGCCGAGCGGCAGGCGCTGCTGGTGGACTGGAACGCCAGCGACGCGGACTTCCCACGCGAGGCGAGCCTGCACTCGCTGTTCGAGGCCCAGGTCCGGAGCACGCCGGACGCGCGCGCGGTCGTCTTCGAATCGCAACACCTCACGTACCGCCAACTGGACGCGCGCGCGAACCAACTCGCGCACCACCTGCGTGCGCTGGGCGTCGGCCCCGAGGTCATCGTGGGGCTGTGCGTGGAGCGCTCGGTGGAGGGCGTGGTGGGGATGCTCGCCATCCTCAAGGCGGGCGGTGCCTTCCTCTGCCTGGATCCCGCCCACCCCGCCGCGCGGCTCGCGCTGATGCTGGAGGACTCCGGGCTCCAGGTGCTGTTGACCCAGGACGCGCTGCTGGACGTGCTGCCCCTGTCCTCGTCCTGCGTGCCGTGCTGTTTCGACGCGGACGCGGCGGCCATCTCACGTCACCCCACGACGCCACCGGGGGTAGAGGTCCACGCGGGGCACCTGGCCTACGTCATCTACACCTCGGGCAGCACCGGCCGGCCCAAGGGCACGCTCCTCGCGCACCGGGGGCTGTGCAATTCGGTGCTCGCGGCGGTCCGGGCCCATGCGCTGTCCGCCACGAGCCGCGTCCTCCAGTTCGCGTCCCCGACCTTCGATGCCGCCATCCTGGAGACCTTCGCGCCGCTGCTCGCGGGCGCCACGCTGGTGCTGGCCCCCCGGGAGCGGCTGCTGCCGGACGCGCCCCTGCGCGCGCTGTTGTCCGAGCAGGAGATCACGGCGGTCACGCTGACGCCGTCGGTGCTGGCACAGCTGACGTCAGGAGACCTCGCGAGCCTGCGCACCGTCATCTCCGCGGGCGAGGCCCTGTCCCCGGAGGTCGCCCGGCGCTGGAGCGAGGGCCGCACGCTGCTCAACGCCTACGGCCCCACCGAAGCCACCGTCTGCGCCTCCATCACACCAGGGCCGGTCCGCGCGGACGCGCCCGGCATCGGCAAGCCGTGGTCCAACACGCGGCTCTACGTGCTGGACGCGAACCAGCGGCCGGTGCCCGTGGGCGTGCCCGGGGAGCTGTTCATCGGGGGCGTGGGACTGGCACGCGGCTACCTGGGCCGTCCGGACCTCACCGCCGGGCGCTTCCTCCCCGACCCCTTCGGCACCGAGCCCGGCGCGAGGCTGTACCGCACCGGAGACCGCGTGCGTTGGAGGCAGGAAGGGGACATCGAGTACCTGGGCCGGACCGACTTCCAGGTGAAGCTGCGCGGCTTCCGCATCGAGCTGGGAGAGGTGGAGGCCGCGTTGCAGGCGCACGCGGCCGTGCTCCAGGCCGTGGCGCTGGTGCGCGAGGACGCACCGGGGCTGCCCAGACTGGTCGCGTACGTGGTGCCGAGCGGGGACGGGACCCCGGACGCTGCCGGGCTGCGCGCGTTCCTCCAGCAGCGTCTGCCCGAGTACATGGTGCCCGCGGCGTTCGTCGTGCTGGAGGCGTTGCCGCTCACCTCCAGTGGCAAGGTGGACCGGCAGGCCCTGCCTTCACCCGAGCTCCGCGCCAGCGGCACTCCGGGCCACGTGCCCCCGCGCACGCCCACGGAAGAACGGCTCGCCGCGCTCTGGGCGCCGCTGCTCCAGGTGGAGCAGGTGGGCGCGGAGGATCACTTCTTCGAGCTGGGAGGTCATTCCCTGCTGGCCACCCAGCTCGTCTCCCGCATCCGCGCGGACTTCGGCGTGGAGCTGGCGCTGCAAGCCATCTTCGAAGCGCCGACGCTCTCGGCGCTCGCACGCAGGCTGGACGCCGCACGGCCCGAGGACGCATCGCGGGCCCCACCCCTGTTGCCAGTGCCACGCACGGGCGCCCTGCCGCTGTCCTTCGCGCAGCAGCGCCTGTGGCTCATCGAGCAGATCGAACCCGGTGGCACCGCCTACAACATCCCCACGGTGCTGCGCATCCGCGGACGTCTGGACCGGGGCGCACTGGGCAGGGCCTTCAGCGGGCTCGTCGAGCGTCACGAGTCCCTGCGCACCGTCTTCGCCACGAAGGACGGCGAGCCCGTGCAGGTCATCCAGCCCCCGACGGAGTTCGCGCTGCCAGCGGTGGACCTGTCGGAGGCTCCGGATGAGGAGCGCGCGGCCCGCGTCCGGCAACGCGCCGAAGCGGAGACGCAGCGCCCGTTCGACCTGGCGGGTGGGCCGCTGCTGCGAGCCCTGCTGCTGCGAGTGGGCGCGGAGGAGCACGTGCTGGTGGTGACGATGCACCACATCGTCTCCGACGGCTGGTCCATGGCCCTGCTCGTTCGCGAGGTGGCCTCCCTCTACTCCTCCTTCTCCTCAGGCCTTTCTCCCTCTCTTACGCCCCTGGGTCTCCAGTACGCCGACTTCGCCTCCTGGCAGCGTCAGTGGCTTCAGGGCGACGTCCTCCAGGCCCAACTGGACTACTGGAAGCAGCAGCTCTCCGGTGCCCCCTCTCTCCTGGATTTGCCCACCGACAGGCCTCGCCCCGCCCTCCAGTCCTCTCGCGGCGCGTTTGTCCCCGTCCACTTCTCCCAGGCCCTCACCTCCCGCCTCCTCCGCTTCTGCCAGCTGCAAGGCGCCACCCCCTTCATGGCCCTGCTCGCTCTCTGGCAGCTGCTCCTCTCCCGCTACTCCGGACAGGACGACGTCAGCGTCGGTGCTCCCATCGCCGGCCGCACCCGCTCCGAGACCGAGGGCCTCATCGGCTTCTTCGTCAACACCCTCGTCCTCCGCTCCCGCATCCATCCCCACTTCTCCTTCCTCCACCTCCTCTCCCAAGTCCGCTCCTCCACCCTCTCCTCCTTCGAGCACCAGCACCTCCCCTTCGAGAAGCTCGTCGAGGAGCTCCAGCCTCAGCGCTCCCTTCGTCACTCCCCTCTCTTCCAGGTGATGTTCACGCTGAGGAACACGCCGGACGCCGCCATCCAGGTGGAGGGGGGCGCTTCCGCGCTGGAGTTGAGTCCGGTGGAGTCGGACGTCGTCGCGGCGAAGTTCGACCTGAACCTCTCGCTGGCGGAGACACCCGAGGGCCTGGCCGGGGAGCTCCTCTACCGGACGGACCTGTTCGACGCGGCCACCATCGTCCGCATGGGCGAGCACCTGCGCATCGTGACGGAGGCCGCGCTCGCCGCGCCGGATGCACCCGTGGGCGGCCTGTCCTTGCTGTCCGCCGCGGAGCGCTCGCAGGTGCTGGAAGGCTTCAACGCGACCGCGGACGCCTTCGTCGCGCCAGGCCCCCTGCACGCGCTCATCGAGGCGCAGGCCGCCCGCAACCCGGAGCGGCCCGCGGTCGCCTGCGGCGATCAGGTGCTCACGTATGGAGCGCTGGACACGCGCGCCAACCAGTTGGCGTGGCGGCTGCGCTCGCTGGGCGTGGGGCCCGAGGTGCGCGTCGGGCTGTGCCTGGAGCGCTCGGTGGACATGGTGGTGGCCCTGTTGGGGGTCTGGAAGGCCGGGGGCGCATACGTCCCGCTGGAGCCGTCCCAACCCGCGCAGCGGCTGCGGTCCCTGGTGGAGGAGGTCGCCGCCCCCGTCGTCGTGACCGCGTCCCGTCACGCGGAGGCCTTCACTTCGCTGGCGGCGCACGTGGTCCAGCTGGACACGGACGCGCAGCTGCTCGCGGCCCAGCCACGGGAAGCGCCCATCCACGGCGCCACCGCGCGGTCACTGGCCTACGTCCTCTTCACGTCGGGCAGCACGGGCCGGCCCAAGGGCGTGGCCGTGGAGCATGCGCAGCTCTTCCAGTACGTGCGGGCCGCCACCGAAAGATTGCGGCTGGAGGAGTGCGCGAGCTTCGCGCTCGTCTCCACCTTCGCCGCGGACCTGGGCAACACGGTGCTCTTCCCCGCGCTGTGCACGGGAGGCCTGCTCCACGTGCTGCCGCAGGAGCTGGCCAGCAGTCCCGCGGAGGTGGCCGCGTATTTCCAGCGCCACGCGGTGGACTGCATGAAGATCGTCCCCTCGCACCTGGCGGCGCTGCTGACGGCGGCCGAGCCCCGGCACGTCCTGCCCCGGAGGAAGCTGGTGTTGGGAGGCGAGTCCTCCTCGCCGGCCCTGCTGGAGCAGGTGCGCGCGTTGGCGCCGGACTGCGAGCTGCTCAACCACTACGGCCCCACGGAGACGACCGTGGGCGTGATCGCGGGTCCGGCGGAGATCCGGCCCCAGGCCCCGGTGCCACTGGGCCGGGCCCTGGCGCACACGCGGCTGTACGTCCTGGACGAAGGGCTGCGGCCCGTGCCCGTGGGCATCCCGGGCGAGCTGTTCATCGGCGGCGCGCAGGTGACCCGCGGCTACCTGGGCAGGCCCGAGCTGACCGCGGAGCGCTACCTGCCGGACGTGCACAGCCCGCTGCCGGGCGCGCGCATGTACCGAAGCGGGGATCGGGTGCGCTGGCTGCCGGACGGGCGCGTGGAGTTCATCGGTCGCGTCGACTTCCAGGTGAAGGTGCGCGGCTTCCGCGTGGAGCCGGGAGAAGTCACCGCGGCCCTGAGCGAGCACCCCGGCGTGCGTGAGGCCTGGGTCGTGGCGCGCGAGGACATGCCCGGGGATGCGCGGCTCGTGGCCTATGTCGTGAGTGCGGCGGAGCCCGTGCCCGCCGGGACGCTGCGAGCCTTCCTCCAGGAGCGGCTGCCGGCCTACATGGTGCCTGCCGCCTTCGTGCACCTGGAAGCGATGCCGCTTACCTCGAACGGCAAGCGGGATCGCAAGGCCCTGCCCGCGCCGGCGGACACGATCCGCGCGGCGGCCTTCATCGCCCCGCGTACCTCCACCGAGGAGCGGCTCGCGGCCCTGTGGGCGGGGCTGCTGCGCGCGGAGCGGATCAGCGTGGAGGAGGACTTCTTCGAGCTCGGCGGCCACTCACTGCTGGCCACGCAGCTGGTCTCCCGGATCCGCCGGGCCTTCGAGGTGGAGCTGCCGGTGCGCGCGCTCTTCGAAGCGCCCACCGTCGCCACGCTCGCGGCGCGCATCGACTCCGCCGCGCGCACGCAGGCCCCTGTGCTGCGTCCCGTCCCGCGTGACGGGGACCTGCCCCTCTCCTTCGCCCAGCAGCGCCTCTGGTTCATCGACCAGTTGCAGCCGCTGAGCGCCGCCTACCACATGCCCGCCTTCGTGCGGCTGGTGGGCCCTCTGGATGAGGCCTCGCTGCAACTCGCGCTGGATGAGTTGGTGCGTCGTCACGAGGCCCTGCGCACCACCTTCGTCCAGCACGAAGGCCAGCCGCTTCAGCGCATCTCCGCCACGGCGGAGTTACCACTCGTCGTCGTGGAGCCGGGCGCCCTTGCCCTGGAGCCGCAGCTGCGCGAGGAGGCCTCACGGCCCTTCCAGCTCGACGCCGGTCCCCTGGCTCGCGCGAAGCTCTGGCGCCTGGGGCCCACCGAGCACGTGCTCGCGCTGACGCTGCACCACATCGTCTCCGACGGCTGGTCCATGGGCGTGCTGGTGCGCGAAGTGGCCGCCCTCTACGAAGCCTTCTCCCAGGGCAAGCCTTCCCCGCTGCCACCCCTGCCCGTGCAGTACGCCGACTACGCCGTCTGGCAGCGGCAGTGGCTGCAAGGCGACGTCCTCCAGGCGCAACTGGACTACTGGAAGCAGCAGCTCTCCGGCGCCGCTCCGCTGGAGTTGCCCACGGACAAGCCCCGGCCTCCCGTGCAGTCCTCCAACGGCGCCCAGGTGCCTGTCGTCCTGACGGCTGAGACATCCCGTCGAATCAAGGCCCTGGGTCTCCAGGAGGGCGTCACGCCCTTCATGCTCCTGCAGGGCGCCTTCCAGGTGCTGCTCTCCCGTTACGCTGGCCAGCAGGACGTCACCGTCGGCTCGCCCATCGCCGGTCGTCAGCGCGCGGAGCTCGAAGACCTCATCGGCTTCTTCGTCAACACGCTGGTGCTTCGTGCGCGCATGGCCCCCGCCCTCTCCTTCCGCGCCCTGCTCGCGCAGGTGAAGGAGACGGCGCTGGGGGCCTACGCCCATCAGGACGTCCCTTTCGAGCGGCTGGTGGAGGAGCTTCACCCCACGCGCGACATGAGCCGCGCCCCGCTCTTCCAGGTCCTCTTCTCCCTGCAAGGTGCACCCGACACGGAGCCTCTTCGCGAGCAGGCGCTCTCACTACATCCCCTGGAGGCGGACACCGCGACCTCCAAGTTCGAATTGCAGCTCATCCTCTCCGACACCCCCGAGGGCTTCCGGGGCACGCTCGCCTTCAACACGGACCTCTTCGAGGCGAGCACCGCCTCGCGCATGGCCGCGCACTTCGGCCGCCTCGTGGACGCGCTGCTGGCGCGTCCCGACGCGCCCATGGTCAACGTCTCCATGCTCGGCGAGGACGAGCGGCGCCAGGTGCTCGTGGAGTGGAACGCCACCGCATCCGACTTCCCACGCGACGCCAGCATCCAGTCGCTCTTCCACGAGCAGGCGCTGCGGACTCCGGACGCCATCGCCGTCGAGGCAGAAGGGGCGACGCTCACCTATCGACAGCTGGAGGCGCGGTCCAATCAGCTCGCGCGCTTCCTGTTGACGCTGGACCTGGGCCCGGAGCCGCGCATCGGGGTGTGTCTCCACCGGAGCGTGGAGCTGGTGGTGGGGCTGCTGGGCATCCTCAAGGCCGGTGGCTGCTACGTGCCGCTGGATCCCTCCTATCCGGCCCAGCGGTTGGCGTTCCTGATCGAGGATTCGGGTGTGGCGGCCGTGCTCACGCAGCAAGCCCTGACGCCGGTGCTTCCGGAGTCCTCGCGCCCGGTGGTGTGCCTGGACTCCGACGGGGACCAGATGGCACGGCAGCCGGCGGAGGCGCTCCACACGCCCATCCATGCGGATCAGCTGGCGTATGTCACGTACACGTCGGGGTCTACGGGGACGCCCAAGGGCGTGGCCATTCCTCACCGGGGCGTGGTGCGGCTGTTGATCGGCTCGCGCTTCGTGAAGCTGGGGCCCTCGGAAGTCGTGTTGCAGCTCGCGCCGCTGGCGTTCGACGCCTCGACCCTGGAGATCTGGGGTGCGCTGTTGCACGGCGGCCGGCTGGTGCTCCTTCCCCAGGCGGTTCCGGCGCTGGAGGAGCTGGGCCAGGCGCTGCTCCGGCATCGGGTGTCCGTGCTCTGGCTGACGGCGGCGCTCTTCGACCAGATGCAGCAGGAGCAGCCCCGGGCCCTGGCGTCCGTGGCGCAGCTCCTCGCCGGAGGCGATGTGCTCCCCGTGCCGCGGGTTCGCGAGCGGCTGGCCCTGTCGCGCGGCCTCGTGAACGGCTACGGGCCCACGGAGAGCACGACCTTCACCACCTGCCATGTGATGGTTCCCGGAGACGCCGTGGGCGGCTCCGTGCCCATCGGCCGGCCCATCGCCAACACCCAGGTCTACGTGCTGGACGCGGCGATGCAGCCGGTCCCCGTGGGGGTGCCGGGCGAGCTGTACATCGGCGGCGACGGCCTGGCGCGAGGCTACCTGGGGCGGCCGGCCCTCACCGCTGAACGCTTCGTGCCGAATCCCTTCGCGGCGGCGCCGGGCGAGCGGCTGTACCGCTCCGGGGATCGCGTGTGCTGGAGCGCGGACGGCACGCTGAGGTTCCTGGGGCGCATGGACTTCCAGGTGAAGCTGCGCGGCTTCCGCATCGAACCGGGCGAAGTGGAGGCGGTGCTGCGCGAGCACACCGCGGTCACCGAGGCGACCGTGCTGGTGCGCGAGGACGTCCCGGGAGACAAGCGACTGGTGGCCTACGTCGTGCCCGCGGAGCTGGACACCGCGGCGCTGCGCGACCACCTGCGCCAGCGGCTGCCGGAGTACCTGGTGCCGTCCGCCTTCGTGGCAATGGAAGCCCTGCCGCTGTCGGCCCACGGCAAGGTGGACCGGAAGGCACTGCCCGCGCCGGAAGTCCCACGCGGCTCCGCGACCCGCGAGCCCCCGCGCAACGCGCTGGAGACCCACCTGGTCTCGCTCTGGGAGAAGGTGCTGGGCCGGGATGGCCTCGGCATTCACGATCACTTCTTCGAGCTCGGTGGCCACTCGCTGCTGGCCACGCAGCTGATCTCCCGGATCCGCCGGGCCTTCGAGGTGGAGCTGCCGGTGCGAGCGCTCTTCGAAGCGCCCACCGTCGCCGCGCTCGCGGCGCGCATCGACTCCGCCACGCGCACGCGGGCCCCCGCCCTGCGTCCCGTCCCGCGTGACGGGGACCTGCCCCTCTCCTTCGCCCAGCAGCGCCTCTGGTTCATCGACCAGTTGCAGCCGCTGAGCGCCGCCTACCACATGCCCACCTTCGTGCGGCTGGTGGGCCCTCTGGATGAGGCCTCGCTGCAACGCGCGCTGGGTGATCTGGTGCGTCGTCACGAAGCCCTGCGCACCACCTTCGTCCAGCACGAAGGCCAACCGCTCCAGCGCATCTCCGCCACGGCGGAGTTGCCGCTCGTCGTCGTGGAGCCGGGCGCCCTTGCCCTGGAGCCGCAGCTGCGCGAGGAGGCCTCACGGCCCTTCCAGCTCGACTCCGGTCCCCTGGCTCGCGCGAAGCTTTGGCGCCTGGGTCCCACCGAGCACGTGCTCGCACTGACGCTGCACCACATCGTCTCCGACGGCTGGTCCATGGGCGTGCTGGTGCGCGAAGTGGCCGCCCTCTACGAAGCCTTCTCCCAGGGCAAGCCTTCCCCGCTGCCACCCCTGCCCGTGCAGTACGCCGACTACGCCGTCTGGCAGCGGCAGTGGCTGCGAGGCGACGTCCTCCAGACGCAACTGGACTACTGGAAGCAGCAGCTCTCCGGCGCCGCTCCGCTGGAGTTGCCCACGGACAAGCCCCGGCCTCCCGTGCAGTCCTCCAACGGCTCGCAGGTGCCCGTCGTCCTGACGGCTGAGACATCCCGCCAACTCAAGGCCCTGGGTCTCCAGCAGGGCGTCACGCCCTTCATGCTGCTGCTGGGCGCCTTCCAGGTGCTGCTCTCCCGTTACGCTGGCCAGCAGGACGTCACCGTCGGCTCTCCTATCGCCGGTCGTCAGCGCGCGGAGCTCGAAGACCTCATCGGCTTCTTCGTCAACACGCTGGCACTGCGCATCCAGGTGGATGGGCAGAAGTCGTTCGTCCACTTGTTGCGACAGGTGAAGGAGACGGCGCTGGGGGCCTATGCCCATCAGGACGTCCCCTTCGAGCGGCTGGTGGAAGAGCTTCAGCCCGCGCGCGACCTGAGCCGCGCTCCGCTCTTCCAGGCCCTCTTCGCCCTGCAGAACGCTCCGGCCTCGCCCCTTCGCGAGCAGGCCCTCTCGCTGCATCCCCTGGATGTGGAGTCCTCCACCTCCAAGTTCGAATTGCAGCTCATCCTCTCCGACTCCCCCGAGGGCTTCCAGGGTGCCCTCGGCTTCAACACCGACCTCTTCGAGGCGAGCACCGCCTCACGCATGGCCGCGCACTTCGGCCGCCTCGTGGATGCACTGCTGGCGCGGCCCGACGCGCCCCTGGTCAACGTCTCCATGCTCGGCGAGGACGAGCGGCGCCAGGTGCTCGTGGAGTGGAACGCCACCGAGGCCAGCTACCCGCGGGACTCCACCCTTCCTGAAGTCTTTGCCCAGGTCGTCGCCCGCTTCCCCGAGAAGCTCGCACTTGAATTCGGAGAGGCGCGCCTCACCTACCGGCAACTGGATGAGCGGGCCAACCGCCTCGCCCACCACCTGCGCGGCCTCGGCGTCTCCTCCGACTCGCGCGTGGCCATCGCCCTGGAGCGCTCGCTGGAGCTCGTCGTCGGTCTGCTCGCCATCCTCAAGGCTGGTGGCGCCTACGTGCCCCTGGACCCCAGCTATCCGCGTGAGCGTCTCGCGGCCATGGTGCAGGACGCCCGTCCTCATCTCCTCCTCACATCCCGCGCGCTCCTGGGCACGCTCCCCGAGGCACTGATCAACGTAGTGCTGGAGGAAGTCCCGCTGGAGGCCCTGCCCTCACATGCCCCTGCGCCTTCCGCCCTGCCGCTGAGCCTCGCCTATATCGACTTCACCTCCGGCTCCTCCGGCAGGCCCAAGGGCGTCGGCACGCCTCACCGCGCCGTCCTTCGCACCCTCCTCGGCACGGGCCTCCACCACTTCGGGCCCGACGCGTCCTTCCTGCTGCTCGCCCCCATCTCCTTCGACGCTTCCACCTTCGAAATCTGGGGCGCCCTGCTTCACGGCTCCCGCCTCGTCATCGCCCCGCCCCCTCCTCCTTCGCTCGAGGAGTTGGGCGCCCTGCTTCGGCGCTTCTCCATCACCACCCTCTGGCTCACCTCCGGCCTCTTCTCCCAGATGGTCGATGGCCACCTCGACGGCCTGCGCCCTCTCAAGCACCTGCTCACTGGTGGCGACGTCGTCTCGCTTCCTCACGCGCGCCGCGTCCTTGAGGCCCTCCACCTCCCCGTCATCAACGGCTACGGCCCCACCGAGTCCACCGTCTTCGCCACCGCCTTCCAGCTAGAAGACTCCTCGTTCCCCGGTGCCTCGCTGCCCATCGGCAGGCCTCTGGCCAATACCCGCGTCTACGTCCTCGACGCCCACGGCCTTCCGCTTCCCGTCGGCCTGCCCGGTGAGCTCTTCATCGGCGGTGACGGCCTCGCTCGCGGCTACCTCGAACAGCCCTCCCTCACCGCAGAGCGCTTCGTCCCGGATCCGTTCAGCGAGGAGCCAGGCGCGCGTCTCTACCGCACGGGCGACAAGGCCCGCTGGCGCCCGGACGGCTCGCTCGAGTTCCTCGGCCGCCTCGATTCCCAGGTGAAGCTGCGCGGCTTCCGCATCGAGTTGCCCGAAGTCGAAGCCGCCCTCCTTATCCACCCCGACGTGCGTCAGGCCGTCGTCCTGCTGCGCGAGGACGTCCCCGGCGACAAGCGCCTCGTCGCCTACGTCACCGCTCCGGATACCCTCGCCTCCTCCAGCCTGCGCGCCTTCCTCCTGCACCGCCTCCCTGAGTACATGGTGCCCTCCGCCTTCGTGCGCCTGGACTCGCTCCCCCTCACCTCCCAGGCCAAGCTCGACCGCAGGGCCCTTCCGCCTCCCGACGCCCAAGCCTCCTCTCTCGGCTACGTCCCCCCGCGCACTCCCACCGAGGCGCTGCTGGCCACGCTCTGGGCGGAGCTGCTCCAGATGGAGCGTGTCGGCATCCACGACGACTTCTTCGCGTCGGGTGGGCACTCACTGCTCGCCGTCCGTCTGGCCGCGAGCATCCGCGCGCGGATCGGCAAGAGCCTCCCGCTCGCCGCGCTGTTCCAGGCCCCGACTATCGAACAGCTCGCGGCCGTCCTCGATGGCGGGCCGGCCCCAGCATCCTCCTCGCTCGTCGTCATCCAGCGCGGAGGGACCCGCCAGCCCTTCTTCTGCGTCCACCCGGCGGGAGGCAACGTGCTCGCCTTCGCGGACCTCGCGCGGCGGCTTGGCCCGGAGCAGCCCGTCTACGGCCTCCAGGCACAGGGCCTCGACGGCCGGCTGCCGCCGCTGGACTCCATCGACGCCATGGCCCGGCACTACGTCGAGGCGCTCCGCTCCGTTCAACCGCACGGCCCCTACCGGCTGGGAGGCTGGTCGCTCGGCGCCGTCATCGCGGCGGAGATGGCGCGCCACCTCCATCAGGCCGGTGAAGTCGTGGAGCTGCTCGCCCTCATCGAGCCCAGCCCGGCCCTCGCCTCCCTGGGGGATGACGACTCGGAGCTGGCCCTCCACTTCGCGCTGGACCTGGCCCGCCTCGCCGGGCTGCCCCCCCGCCTTCCCGCGGAGGTCATCGGTGGCGGACCGGAGGCGCTGCTGCACCACCTGCATGCCGAAGGTCAGCGGACCGGCCTCTTCTCCGCGGAGTCCGGACTGGAGGAGCTGCGCATCCTGCTCCGCGTCTTCACCGCCAACGTCCGCGCGCTCGCAAGACACACGCTCACACCGCTGCCGGTGCCCCTCACGCTCATCGTCGGCGCGGACTCCGGCAATCCGGACGCGCGCGGCTGGGCCGCCCTCACCCCACGCCTGGACCTGAACCCTGTCCCTGGCGACCACTACACGCTGCTGCATCCCCCCGAGGTGGAGGGGCTCGCGCGCATCCTCGCGCCGCTCTTGGAGCGCACCGCGCCTGCACGAGCCCATTCCCCCGCCGCCCCCCCCCTGCCCCTTATACTCATCTCC
>NZ_RAWE01000006.1 GCF_003611695.1 Corallococcus carmarthensis
TTGGCACCCAGAGCGAGGACGGCAGCCGCTTCGTCGAGCGCATCCTCACGGCCGTGATGAGCCTCAGGAAGCAGGAGCGCAACGTGCTCGACGCTCTCACTGCGTCCCTTGAAGCCCATCTCCACGGCACTCCCGCACCATCGCTGCTGCCCGGGACCTGATTCACGCTCGCGGTCGCCAGACCCCGTGAACGCTTACCTCCACGGCACTCCCGCACCATCGCTGCTGCCCGGGACCTGATTCACGCTCGCGGTCGCCAGACCCCGTGAACGCTTACCTTCCAGTCATCCCAGTAGGCCAGCTCCGTGGGCGACGGAATCCACCAGTACGCCTGCCCCACCACGACGTAGATCTCGGCGGTGCCCTTCTGGCGGATCAGCGTGCCGTCCATGGGAATCTGCGTGTAGGAATTGATGGTGGCCTGGGGCAGCGCCACGGTGGTTGCGCCGGAGTACAGGGAGTGCTGCGCGGGAGGGATGTAGAACCTGGCGCCACCCGCCACCAGGTAGCGGTTCGAGGTTTCGATGCCGAGCAGGACGTACCCGTCTGGCACGGACGTGTATCCCGCGAAGGCCTGGGCGCCGACGAGGCTCAGGCACACGGTGAGCCAGCGAGGAAGGATTGCAAGGAACAAGGCAGCACGCACGGGTTCGTCTCCGTTCAAGTGTGTGTTCGGAGAAGTACCGGGATTGGCGGACACGGGACATCGCCGTGCCGCCAGTGGCACCATGCGTGTGACGAAGCGGCCCAATGCGTCCGTGAGTTGGCCAGGGTGTGGACGTGCAAGCCAGTCGTCTCGGACACCGATGTCGAGACGCGGGCGAAGGTGCTCCGGCGTCCCCCTTCCTTGAAGCGCCGAGGCCCGCGAGGTAGAGAACGACGCCTCATCTCCGCAGGGGGCGGGGATTCAGGGCAGGGACGCCTTCATGAACCCACGTGGCGCCGAGAAGGAATACCTCCAAGAGGGCCTGCGCAGCGGCCTCAAGCTCGACGCGCGCTTCGACGCCCTGACGCCCCACCTCCACGTGGCGTGGATCTCCTGGGACAGCGGCTTCCGCGGTTCGGGACTGCGCGTGGGCGACCGGGTCATCGCCATCGACGGTCAGCCCGTCGTCAAGCCACCCGACCTGGCCACCACGCAGCGCACCGTGCCCTTCATGCTCGGCCAGTACGCCGAGAACCAGACCTGGGACAAACAGGGGCGAAAGGAGGGTGACAAGGTCCAGGTGCGAATCGTTCGCCGGCGCGAGCCCGGCGAGGGCTGGGAGGAGCACGAGTTCAGCGGCGCCCTGCTCCATGAACGCACCTGGAGCATCGCCGATACGACGCGGCAGATCATCGGACCGGGAGGACCCGAGCGCATGGGTCGCGACGGCTTCGACGAGGCCTGGATGTCATGGCTCGAGAAGCGCGTCTTCGACTGGGAGCGCCTGCTCGACAGCACCTTCGGCGCCTGGCGCACCTCGCGAGGGACGCGCGCGGAGCTCGCGAATCACCTCGGACACAAGGCCCGCGTCGACTTCCTCGTCGAGCATCATCCCGGCCCCTTCGCGACGGCGATGCGCGAGGACTGGGAGACGGTGCGTGCCTGTCTCGATGGAGACCTCGTCACGCTCCCGGCGGATGCCCTTGAGTTCCGCACCCGGGGCGAGGAGCAGGTGAAGGCCATCGGCCTCCAGGCCGCGGCGGCGTGGAAGGTCCTGCTGGAGGCGCGTGCAGGGGAGACGCTCGGCGCCTTCCCCGTCGTCGACCCCTTCCGGGGTGACCGCTCGGCGGTGACCGGCAAGCTGGTCTCACTGCCGACGCTGACGCAACGGGAGTGGCTGGTCGACATGGGCAAGGGCTACCTGGCCTGGAACCAGTCCGGCGCCTGGGTCTTCTGCCCCGCCAACACCCCGGCCATGAACAAGGTCTTCTCCGCCATGCAGCGCTACCAGAAGCGCGTTGCCCCGTCGGTGAGGCTCGACATCGCCGTGCTCGGCCGCATCCTTCCGGATCCCCGCCTGCTCGCGGGCTCGGGCCGCACCGCCGCCGGCCTGGAGGTGGAGCCCGTCGCCGCTCTGGTCGGCGGGGTGGTCTGCGTCGATGTCAGCGACCCGAGCGAGGGCGGACCGCGCTTCGCCGGAGAGGAGACGCTCAGCCAGGAGCGCTTCGGCGCTCCGGCCGACGACGCGAGCCCGCGCGAGGTCCTCACCGCGATGATTTCGGCCGTGAAGCGCGGTGACCAGGAGACCTGGAACGGCCTCTTCGCGGGCTGGCGTGCCGTGCCAGACGCCGACCGGCCCATCTACTACCCGGTCTGGACCTGGAACGGCCGCGACAGCGAGTGGGTGCGCTCGCGGCAACTCCTGCTCAACAAGGTGCTCGACGCGCGGGTGCGCTGGATTGGCGAGGTGCGGGTCGTCATCCGGGGCGACGAGGCCCCGGGCCTGCCGCGCGTCGAGGAGGTCGAGTTGGAGCTGGACCACGTCGGCCTCTTCGAGGGCCAGACCCGCACCTTCAACTCAGTCGACGTGCGTCGGCGCTGGACGGTCCAACGCCGCAACGGTGGCCCCTGGCGCATCACCAGCGAGCAGAGCCTGTAAGGAGCACTCCATGGGCTGGTATTCAAGCCGCGTCTCTGAACTCAACGAACGGTTGAACCGCGCCTCGGAGGGCGCCCCCGACACGGTGAAGCGCGCTTTGAGCGACGCCATCGTGAAGGTTGGAAACGCGGCCGATCAAGCCCTCTCGGCCATGCTCGACGCCAGCGAGCGCACCAGCGCCGGCAATCTGGGGACGCAGCGCAAGTGGCAGGAGCGCTGCGCCACGGCCACGGCCGACATCAGCCGCGCCTTTGGTGATGCCGCCAAGGACAACATGCTCTCGCCCGCCCTCCAGCTCTTCTGGTACCAGGCGCTGGAGCACGAGATGGCCTTCTTTGACTCCCTGGCCAAGGTGCAGACGCCCCAGCTCCACGACGACCTGCTCGTCCACCAGGACCTGCTCAACAAGATGCTGGGCGAGCTGTGGGACAAGTGGACCTTCCTGCTGTCCAAGGACGTCATCTTCGAGAACGACCAGCGTCAGGTGGTGCAGCAAGTCTCACGGATGGCGCAGTCCATCGTCGACGAGCTCGCCCCGGGCGTGCTCAAGCGCACCAGCGAGGGCGTCTCGCGCGCCACCGCGAAGTCGCTCGACGTGGCCCTCAAGATCGATGACAAGCTCCTGGGCGGCAAGGGCGTGGACCTGGCCAAGCAGCTCGTCTCCTCGCTGTTCGATGTCGACATCCCCGACGAAATCGACCGCAACCTGCTGGAAGCCATACAGGGTGGCTCCGAAGTCTACCAGGTGCAGAAGGGCCACTACCGCAACCTGGTGTCGGCCTACCAAAGCCTGGTGCAGGCGGAGAAGGGCAGCGTCCTGCTGCTCTTCAACGCGACGCGGGCGGAGGTCGACACGTACCGTGACAAGAACGACCTGGGGAAGGCCAAGGTCCTGCTCGACCAGGCCAAGGGCTACCTCTCCGACTGGGCCTCACGCGTGCCCAGCTCGGCCCAGCGAAGCGAGGCCTCCAGCTTCAAGGACAAGGTGTGCTCGGCCATCGACACCGACTGGAGGCTCACCGAGGAGCTCGACAACAAGTTCCGCGACAAGTTCAAGGGCATCTTCGTCCAGTCCCTGGGCAGCGAGACCCTCGAGCAGCTCGCGGAGTCCTACCTCTTCCGTCAGCACATCGAGGAAATCACTCGCAAGGACGCCGCCGGCAAGCTCAAGGCCCTGCCGGGCAACCTCCAGAGCGAGGTCGACAGCGCGCTCGAGCGGGGCCTGCGCCCTCTCGACGACCTGGTCAACCGCGTCCCGGAAGAGGTGCGCGAGCTGGCCCGCATGAAGAACCAGCGGTTCAAGGAGCACGTGCGCGCCAGGCTCAAGGACCGCATCCAGGCCCTGCTGCCGGCCATCGTCGAGCTGGCCGCCCTCTGGGACCCGAACAACCTCTCGAGGGACTTCAGCCGCGAGGAGCTGGAGAAGGCCCTCCGCTGAGATTGGACGGCGCGACTCAGGGCCGCGCGTAACCTTGGAGCATGCCGCTGGTGCGGTTTCTCGAACGACGCATGGCCAGGCGCCGCTCTCGGCGATTCGCACTCCGCGCCGCCGCTATGGGACCTCGCCGGCCCCGTGTGTGCTGTGCTCACTAGAGGCAGCGACCGGATTTTGGGTAGGCACAGGGCACCTGCGCGCCCCCACCGGCGGCCCAGGCAGATCTGAGCCCATTGGGCAGGACCTGCTTGCTATCCCCCCCACCGTCAATGCCAATCTGGCCGGATGAACCGCGTCCTCCTGCTGGCCGGACTGTTGAGCCTCATTGCGTGCAAGGGCATCATCGAGCCAAGCACCAACAACGGAGGCCCCAACAACCCCGGTGACCCCGGTGACCCCGGTGGGAACCTGGGCGCCGCGTGCGTGGTGCAGTCGGTGCTCGCCAACCGCTGCGCCAGCTGTCACGGCGCGCTGCCGACCCAGGGGGCGACGATGCCGCTGCGCACCCTGCACGACATGCGGGTGAGCTCGGCGATGGATGGGAGGCTCAGCAACGCCCAGCGCGCGCTCATCCGCATGCGCGACGACGCGTCTCCGATGCCGCCGGTCCCGCATGAGCGCGCGAGCGCAGCCGAGCTCACCGCGCTCGAGACCTGGATCGGGCAGGGGATGCCCCTCTGCAGTGGCACGGACGGCCCGCCCGTGACCGTCGTGTCCGAGCCCAACCTGCTCGATCAGTCCGCGCTCTTCACCTGCACCGGCGGCGTGCGCTCGGATGCGCCGACGCGCATCCGCCGCATCAACCGGCGCGAGTTCACCCGCAACGTCGGTGGCTCGGTCGAGCGCAGCTGGACCGGGTTCAGCTTCTACGACAACCCGCTCGATCCCAGCGCCATCGAGCAGTACAGCTCCTGGGCCACGGACGAGACGCTGGACGAGGCCACGGTGGAGCTCTTCCTGCCGGTGGTCGGCGCGGCCGCCGCGCCGTGGACGATGAACTACCCGGACGGCAACCGGATGGAGCGTGTCTACACCAACAACAGCTTCAGCTGCATGTTCAACGACGCGAACCCAAGCGACACCTGCAAGCGCTTCCACCTCGGACAGATGCTCGAGTTCGGCGTCTTCTTCCGCCCGCCCACCGAGGATGAGCTCACCCGCCTCACCACCTTCGCGACCGCGGTCATCGCGCAGGAGCCGAGCTACTCCCCGCAGAACCGCGCGGACTCCATCACGCGGATCTCCAACGCCGCGTGGATGATGACCGGCGCCATGTTCCGCCGAGAGATGGGCGGCGAGCCGGCCGACGGTCGCGTTGAACTGACCAGCCTCGAGCTGGGCTCGCAGCTGGCCTACGCGCTCGCGGGGCGCGCGCCCTCGGCCACGCCGAGCTTCGTGTGGCCGTACTACTCCGCGCCCCTCGAGGGGCATCTGGCGGACGTGGCCACTGCCGCGAAGGATGGCTCGCTCACGCAGGATGCGACGACCACCGCCCTGATCAAGAAGTACCTGGGCGGCGTCGACGCCAACCAGAACGGGACACCGCGCTTCGATCTGGTGCAGGACTACAACGAGGAGCAGCGCTCCAAGCGCGGGCAGTACTGGCTGGGTGACGGCGTCGCGGGCTTCTTCCGCGAGTGGCTCGGCTACGAGCACGTGTCCGCGGTGTTCAAGGAGTCTCCGGCGGCGACCTCGCGCTTCGAAATCGAGGGGCTCGGCTACATCAGCTCGGTCTCGTACGACAACCTGCTCACCAACTTCCATCCGCTGGAGCCGACCTTCATCCAGCAGTTCGACGATCTGATCGCGCGGGTGGTCGTCGAGGATCGGGACGTGCTGGCGAACCTGCTCACCACGCGCACCTTCTACGTGCCCTCCATGCAGAACGCGGCGTACGACTCGCATAAGGGCCTCTCGCACCCCTACAACGTCAGCGAGATCCTCCCGGCGACCGTCGCGGGCCGCTGGAAGAAGCTGCCTGACGCCGAGCGCGCGGGCGTGCTGACCCACCCGGTGTGGCTGGCCGCGCACGGCGGCAACTTCGAGGACGATCCGTCCATCGTCCACCGCGGCAAGTGGGTGCGCGAGAACCTCCTGTGCGGCTTCGTCCCGCCGCTCAGCAGCGTGCAGGTGGCAGCCCAGGTCGGCGCTCACGCTGCCGACAAGAACGCGCGCCGCCGCCTGCAGGAGGCGACCGCCGGAGCGCAGTGTCAGGGCTGTCACCGCCTGATGGATCCGCTCGGCCTGCCCTTCGAGATCTACAACCACGCGGGCTTCCTGCGCGCGCGGGATCACTCGACCAGCGGAGGCTGGACCACGCCGGACGGAAGCTCGACGCTCACGTCGATGCCGGACCCCTCGCTGGACGGCGCGGTGCGCGACGCGGTGGAACTGAGCGAGCGCCTGGCGACCTCGCGGCACGTGAAACGCTGCTTCGTGCGGCAGGCCTTCCGCTACTTCATGGGCCGCCCGGAGAACCGGAGCGACGCCTGCACGCTGACGCAGATGGAGCAGGCCTATGACCAGAACAACGGCTCGTTCTCCAAGATGCTGACCACGCTGATGACAAGCGACACCTGGAAGACGCGGCGTTTGCCGCAGGCTGGAGAGTGACTGCCATGTTCTCGCGACGAACCGTCCTGAAGGGCATGGCCGCCGGCCTCTTCGCGCCCTACTTCCACGACGTCTATGCCCAGCCGTCAGCGTTGCCGGCGCGCCTGGTGCTGGTCCTCGAGTGCAATGGCGTCTACCCCCGCGCGCTCCTGAGCACGGGCACCCGCGCGGCGCTGGGGGGACGCGCCAACACCTCCGACCGCCTCTTCTGGGACGCGTACAAGGACACGCCGCTGGTTCGTGAGGGCGACAATCTCGCCAGTGCGATCAGTCTCGGGCCGCTGGCGGCGTCTTCCGGAAACATCGACCTGGTGAACCGCTCCGCCGTGCTGCTGGGGCTCTCGAGCCTCATCGCGGGCGGCGGGCACTCCAGCGGGACGGGCGCGCTGAGCTGCGCGGTGAACGGCGCGGGCGCGACCTTCGACGCGGTGATCGCACCTCGCCTGCGCCGTGGTGCACCGTTCGACGTGCTGCGCCTGGGCACCAGCTCCGCGCGCGTGTCGATCGTGTACGAGACCTGCGCGCTCGGACCCCGCAAGCCCGCGGGCATCATCGTCAATCCGTCGCTCGCGTTCGACAGCACCTTCGGCTCGCTGCTGGGCGGCTCGACGAATGGGCGCGATCGCAAGATGCTCTTCGACTTCGCGCTGGCCGACTCGCGCAAGGCGCTGGCGGAGTTCCGCGGCAACTCCAACGAGCGGCTCAAACTGGAGCGCTACCTCTCCTCGCTCGAGTCGCTGCGCACGCGGGAGGATCAGCTCGCGGGCATGGCGGACCGCGTGCGGCCCTACCTGCCGCTGGCGCCGAAGGACAACCCGCTCATCACCGGCGCGGGCTCACCGCCCGACTCGCTGAAGTGGTTCGAGGCGCAGTTCCAGATCGCCACGGCGTCCCTCCTGGGCGGGCTGACGAACACGGTGGTGCTGGCGACGGGCACCTCGGGCTTCGACGTGGCCTACGGCCCGGACGTGACCGACATCCCGCGGCACAGCCTGCAGCACGGCCTGGATGAGGGGCAGAACTGGGATCGCGTCGCCGAGGTCACCCGCCGCCACGTGCAGCTGGTGGCGAAGCTGGCGAGGACGCTGGCCGCCACGCCCGAGGTCGGCGCGAGCGGCTCGATGCTGGATCACACCGCGATCGTCTTCATGTCCGACAACGGCGAGCAGCACCACTCAACCGCGCGCGAGTGGCCGAAGCTCGTGGTGGGCGGCAACGCGCTGGGCCTGAAGACCGACGGGCGCACGGTCGTGTACCCGAAGTACGACGCGGCCCGGAACCGGCAGGTCTCCAATCTCTTCAACACGCTCGGCCACGCGTTCGGAGATGCGGACTTCAACACCTTCGGGCACGAGGGCAGCACGCGCATCGCGCCGGGACCGCTGAGCGAGCTGTATGGCTGAGCCGCGAGAGCGGGCTGGGCGGCTGTGACCTGGGCCAGGCTCAGCCACACGCGTTTAGAGGTCGATGACGACCTTGCCCTTCACGTGCCGGCCGGCCTGGAGTTCGACCGCGGTGTGGATCTGCTCGAGCGTGAAGCTTGCGGCGATGGGCACCCGGAGTTGGCGGGTCGCAACCAGGTGAGCGATCTTTTCCAGAGCACCGGGGGCGGCGTTGGCGCCGTTGGCGGGTGTGATCCCATCGATCTGGGCGGCGATGGTGGTGATGCGCGTGTCCGGGACGCCAAGCGCCTTGGCGGCGTGCACGGTCTCCGTTCCATGGAGGTCGAACGCGGCGGTGATGCCGCGGGGAGCGAGGGCACGGACCCGATCCGCCAGGCCGTCGCCGTAGGCGACCGGCTCGGCCCCAAGCGCGCGCAGGAAATCGGCCGATGTCGCCGATCCCGTGCCGAGCACGCGTGCCCCCACGAGCCGGGCCAACTGGACGGCGAAGACCCCGACTCCACCCGCCGCGCCGCCGATCAGCACGGTGTCGTCCGGCCCCAGCTCGACGACGGCCAGGGCGGCGGACGCCGTGCGTCCGGCGATCGTGAGGGTGGCGGCGGTGCGGTCGTCGACGCCGTTGGGGGTGTGATGGGCCTCGTTCGCCGCAATGCCCCCGGTCGCGTCGACCACCACGAAGTCGGCGACCGCGCGGGACAGGGCGCCGCCAAACACCCGGTCGCCCGGTGCGAACCCGGTCACCCCGTCACCGACCTGGTCGACCCTTCCCGCGTAGTCGGTTCCGAACCCGGCCGGCAGGCTCAAGCCGAACCGGGCGGCGGTGTTCGCATCCGCGGTCATGATCCAGTCCATCGGGTTCAGCCCGGCTGCCGTGACCCGAACACGGACTTGTCCCGGTCCGGCCTGCGGGGCGGGAATCTCAAGGATTTTCAATGCTTCGGGGCCACCGAAGGCGTCGAGCCGGACCGCCCGGCCCCTGACCGTCGACAGCTCATCGTTCCGTTTCTGCATGCGCCCCTGTCTCTTCCGGCATGAAAGACCCCGCCGAAACGGACTATGCTCCGCTTATATGGGCGACCGCAACACAAATGGAGCACGCTCCGTTTCGACTGGGTCGGAGGACCGCGCGCCACGGTCGGATGCAGTCCGGAACCGCGAGCAGTTGCTCGCGGTGGCGACCCGCGTGTTCGCGTCGGCTGGCACCGAGCCGTCGATGCGAGAGATCGCCCGCGAGGCCGAGGTCGGCATCGCCACGCTCTACCGGCACTTTCCCACCAAGGAGTCGCTGGTCGACGCGGTCTACCGGAGCCAGGTCGTGCGGTTGACGACCGGCGCCCGCGAGCTGCTCGACCAACTGCCGCCGGCCGTGGCGATGCGGCGCTGGATGGATCTCTTCGGCGACTGGATCGCGACCAAGAACGGCATGCTCGACACCCTGCTGGCGATGATCAAGACCGGCGAACTCGCCCACGGCCAGACCCGGATCGAGCTGCTGGCGGCCATCACCACCATCCTCGACGCCGGCCGCGCGGTGGATGAGTTCCGCCGGGACGTCACCGCCGAGGACATCGCCGCGAGCCTCATCGGCATCTTCACGGTGGCGCCCCCTCGCCAGACAGAAGGCCTTGCCAATCGCCTGTTGAACCTCCTGCTGGATGGACTGCGGCCTCCCGCCCGCCGGTAACGGCAACGCCGCTCATGGACGGGTCGCAGGGCACGCAGGCGACGTTCGGGAGCAGACCGTGCAACTCAAGCATCGAACTGGAGCTCGTGCTGGAGGCGCCATCGAGCGTGAGCCCTGCCTCGCGTTCCCACGTGAAGGGTTCCGTCCGACGTGGCGCTTTCGCGATGCCCGGGGGCACATCCACGAGGTGCCACCCAGGACCCGCGTCGCCGCCGCCGGCGGCCTGCTGCTCAAGCGCCTCGCGCTCGATGGCGCCGGGCTGACGCTCCTGCCGCGCTGGATGTGCGCGGAGGAGCTGGCCGCGGGGACACGGGTCGACCTCTTCCCCGCGTACGACGTCACGGCGACGGAGTTCGATGCCACCGTTTCCGTCGTGTACCCGTCCCGCAGCTTCCTGCCGGCCAAGGTGCGCGTCTTCGTGGACCATCTGGCGGAACTCTTCAAGAACGGTCCGCCCTGGGAGTCCGCACCGCGTCAGGGTGGGGGAGGCCGTCCAGGCATCACCCGGAAATGACGCCTGGGTCGTCCAAGGCGGTGCCTCCGCGCGAAGGAAAGGTCTGGCGCTGGAAGTCCGCTTCGCGATGCGCTGACGCCTCGCCGTTCAGAGCGCGCCGTGGGCCTTCAGCAGCGGGAGGAAGATCGTATCGACGATCCCGGCGATCTCCTCGGCCGGCACCGGCGCGTAGGTCATGGCCAGCTGCTGCCGGAAAAGGTCCAGCGGGAGGCGCAGGATGCGATCGCTGATCACGCCGGGCTTCACTTCGCCGCGAGCCACCGCGCGCTCGATGATGGTCTCCATGTTCGACTCGCGGTCGCCATAGATAGAATTTCGCAGGGTGGCGATGCTCGTCCCCGTGGCGCGGTAGTAGTCGCCGAGGTGGGCGAGGAGCGTGATCGCCAGGCGGACGCGCCGTCCATTGGCTTGCGTCAGCAGGGCGATGACATCGCCGCGCAGGGAGCCCGTGTCCGGCGTGACCACTTCATCCTTCTGGATCTCCCGGGCGATCGCCGCGCGGACCAGCTTGGGCTTGCTCGACCATCGCCGGTAGAGCACCGCCCGGCTGGTGTTCGCGCGCTTCGCCACCGCGTCGAACGTGAAGTTCGTGTAGCCGGTCTTGGCGAGTTCCGCCCAAGCGGCGGCAAGCAGCGCGTCCTCGAGTGTCGCGCCCCGGCGCCGCGTCCGCACCCCGGTCTGTTCCATGCGCGCCATGTTGGTTCTTCCGGGGCGGTTTTGCACGCGTTGCGGCACGTTCCGCCAGCCGTTAAGGTACACGGTGTATCTTAACGAGGTGGCCGGTTGTGAACCGGAGGAGGCATCCCATGAAGGTCTTGGTCTCGGGCGCAGGCATGGCCGGTCTCAGCGCGGGGATCGCGCTCGGCCAGAGTGGGTTCTCCGTCACGTTGGTCGAGCGTGCGAAACACCTGCGCGTGAATGGCTCACCCATCGACATCCGCGGTGATGCCGTGCGCATGGCGCAGGAGCTGGGGGTGCTCGAGGCGATCCGCGCGCGCCGCGTGACGATGAGCGAGGAGGTCGTCTTCGTGGATCGCGAAGGCAAGACGATCGCCGCCATTCCCCAGCAGGAGATCAACGACTCCGAAGAGGACGTCGAGATTCCGCGCGAGGATCTGGGAGACGTGCTCTACCGCGCGCAGCCCGAGGGCAACACGGTCCGTTTCGGCGACTGGATCGAGGCCCTGCACGACGATGGTGCCGGAGTCGACGTGACGTTCAAGTCGGGATTGCGCGAGCGCTACGACCTCGTCGTGGGTGCGGACGGCGTGCATTCCGCGACGCGGCGCCTCATCTTCGGCCCGGAAAAGGACTACCTCAAACACCTGGGGTTCTACATCGCGCTGGCAGACCTGCCCGAGGAAGCCAGTGCCGGCCGGGTCAATCCCATGTTCAATTTCCCCGGACACATGGTTGGGATCGCCCGGTATCGGGACCGCGCGCTCGGCGTCTTCAACTTCCGCTCGCCGTGGATCGACTACGACTACCACGACCTCGCCGCGCAGAAGGCGATCCTGGCGAAGGCTTTCGCCGGCCACGACGAGTGGAAGGTGCCCGAGATCGTCGCCGCCGCGCTGCGCGATCCCGGGCTCTACTTCGATTCGGTGAGCCAGATTCACATGCCAACGTGGCATCGAGGCCGGGTCGTCCTCGTGGGCGACGCCGCGGCGTGCGCGACCGGGCTCTCCGGCCGCGGAACGTCCCTCGCCATCACCGGAACCTGCATCCTGGCCGAAGCGTTGCGCCGCCACGGAGGCGACTTCGAAGCGGCCTTCGCGGAATACGAACAGCGGCAACGTCCCCATGTCGATCGCGCGCAGGCCATGGCGCTTCCCGGCGGCGACTTGATCTGCCCCGCGACCTGGGAAGCAATCGAGGCGCGCAACGCCCGCCTCTCCGCGCCGCGCAGCGCGTGATGGCCGCGGGGCTACCCCAGAACGCGAGGTGTTGAGCGCCAGGCGGCAGTGGCCCCATGCCCAAGCCCCTGCCGCGCCCCAGAGGGGAGCGCGGCCTGAGCGGGCGTGCGCCCCATGAGGGCTGCACGGCCTCTCCACCGGCCTGGCGCAGTCGGCAGGCGGACGGCTCTCTTTCCTACCGAAAGAGGCTCTCAGGGATGCATCGAGCCGTCTCGGGACACGCGCTCAGAACATCTGCACGCAGCTGATCGCATCCTCGGTCCAGGCGGTGAAGGCACCCGGCGCACTCGACGACGGCGCCGCGCCCAACTGGATGCCTGGACCCCAATCCGCGCTGTTGCAGGGATCGCCACTGTTGACCCGGTAGAAGAGCTGTCCGCTCGTTTCATTCTGGTAGGCCATATAGAGCACCCCATCCAGCACAGCGAAGCTCATCGAGCACGACGCGTTCCCTCCGATGGCGACCGGGTTTCCGTTCGAAGTGCCGTCGCTGCTGAACTCAGTGATGTAGATATATCCGGAGTTGGCCAGGTACCCGACATACAGGGTGCCGTTGTACACCACGCCGCATGGGGCGGTTGTTCCTGCGTGATTGCTTCCTGTCTGGTTGGAGTACGTGACGCCGCTGGTGTTCATCTGAATGGAGTTACTCCAGCCTCCATCGCTGCTCATCACGCTGTACCAGACGCCGTTGGCGTTTCCCTTGCCCTCATAGAAGACGTACATCTGGTCGTTCCACACCACCGGCCCGGGCCATCCCGACATGCCCGCACCCCGAACGACCTCCTGCTGCGCACTCCAGCCGCTGCTTGGGCTGTAGGTGTTGTAGAGCAAATTGCCCGCGTAGGCCCCACCTTGAGAGAAGACATACAGCACGTCGTTGTACACGACCGGCGCAGGAGACCCCGTCATCCCTGATTCTCCTACGATTTGGATGGCGGGCTGCCATCCATTTGAATCGCCGATGCAGCAGTACATTGCGCCGCTTTCTCCTGTGCCCTGGATGAACGCGAATACTTGATTGTTGTAGACCGCGACACCAGGAGACCAGGACAGGCCTCCATTGGTGATCCGGGCCATGAAGCTGTTGGTTTCGCCAGGGGTGATGAGGCAATTCCACAGCTGAGAATCGTCCCCCGGACCCTGCATGAAACAAAACAGCTGTGAGTTATAGACAATCAAGTAGGGCGCAGCCGATATTCCGGTCATGGCGAGCTGGACCGGCGCAGTCCAATTCACCGCATCGGTGGAGCTGATGTACCACATCGTTCCGCCGCCCGAGCCCTCGTAGAACACATAGAGGACGTCGTTGTAGACCAGGGGACTCGGCTTGCCAGTCATGCTCACGGCGGAGATATTGCCTTCGGTTCCCCAGGCGCCCGCGGTGTTCATCCCCCTGTAATACATCGAGTTGTTGGTGTTGGAGCTCGGGTAGAAGATGTAGGCTTGGTTGTTGAAAACCACCGCTCCTGGTGAACCCGACGACGCGACCCCGATATTTGGGACTTGGGTCGAAGCCGCCCAGTTACCGCTGCTGATGTCGGAGGTGTGGGTGAACCAGACCTGCTCATCATTCCCCGGCCCCTGGTAGAAAACATAGACTTCGCCGTTGAACGCGACAGCCGAGGGAATGTTGGACATGATCACTTGTTCGCCCAGCACGCCCCAGTAAGAGCCTGACGGCAGTTGCTTGGCGAACATCTGACCGCTGTTCTTCATGTTCAGGGTTGTGCCCTGATAGAATGCATACGGCGTACCGTTGTACGTGACGGCACTCATGCCGCAGTTCGTCAATACCTCGGTGAGTACGGTGGGGCCGCTCCAGGTCGTGCCCGTGCAGGTGTAGCAGAACGCAGAGGACGTATCCTGGGCGGTGCTGGGGTAGACCACGTAGACCGTACCGTTGCAGATCGTCCCGCTCGGAGGATTGTTCATCACCTCGTTGACCACGAACGCCTGCCACAGTGGCGCGAAGACGAGTTGATTGAGAGCAGCTGCGGTGCCTTCTTCGGCGACAGCAATCAAAAGACTCTTTTTATCTGAGGGTGGACTGAATACGGCCATGATGCCATCCATTGCAACGGACATGAGGGTCTCCTTCGGGGCGCGGATGTGAGGAAGATCAGGCGAAGTCAACTTCATCTGATCACTGGCAAGCCGCTACTGCGCCCGGTGTGCGCGCCGCCAATGTCTGTGTAGGTTTATATTGAGGTCGGATTTTCTGGGGCCGCTGAGTCGCCCCAGATTTCAGCAGGTGCCTGGTTGTATTTAAATGACGACGAATGGCTCTCTCTAAACAGACGTTATCGACTTGGAGCCTTCAGGCCATTGATTGCGAGAGAAGTACTGAAGATGCGCTCTCCTCGCGAATTCCAGCCTGCGATTTCACCCCTGTTGGCCTTTTCTGATTTGACGAGGGCGACTCCGGAAAAGGCGTGAGCCGCTGGAGCGGAACAAGGCTCCGCAACGGATTATTTGCGGTTGGATGGTGGCGAGTTCGTGGGTTTGAGTGGGATTGCTTCTCCCCAAGTCTGGGCAGGCCCGTCTCCATGCGGCAGGGGACCTTCAGGGCATGCCTGTTTGGGACCGGGGGGTAGGGGTGGGCCTGTCCTGCTCGCCTCCGTCACGAAGCGCTGGCGCAGGAGTCCCGTCTTAGCACGAGGCGCGGGTCCGGCCCTCTTCCTCGCCCTGCAACATCGCCTGCACGTCCCGCGCGAACATCGCCAACCTGCTGCTCGTGCGCACCAGGAGGGGCCGGTGGAGGATCGCCGCCGTGGCCTGGAGCACCCTCCAAATGGTCCCTTGAGATGAACCACTCCGCGCCCATTACGAAGGTCGCCGCATGGGTGGAGGCAGTGGGCTCCGCGAGTTCGCCCCTGAAGGTGGAGCTGCCGGGCCGCGCTCTTTGAAGTCGTCCTGACCGGACCAGGGCGCGCCTTCAGTCGTCCTGGACTTGCGGCCCCTTCGCGGGGGGGGCCGATAGTCGCGGTCATGAGGAATCAGGTGCTGCTGCTGGTCGGCTGCAAGGGAACGATTGGCGGAAGCGCGTCGCCCGACGCCTCCGTCCCCGACGCGGGGGGCCCGCCTCCAGAGCCGTCCGCCTCAGCCTGCGAGGTCGAAGCCATGGCCGTCACCCGCTGTGGCGGCTGCCACGGCGCGGTGCCCACCGGGGGCGCCCCCATGCCTCTCAACTCGCTCGACGCGATGCGCGCGCCGTCGATGACGGACCCGGCGGTGTCGAACGCGCAGCGATCCCTCATCCGCATGGCGGACACCACGGCGCCCATGCCCCCCGCGCCCGGAAGCCCCGCCACCCAACTGGAGGTGGCCGTGCTCGCCGGAGGGATGTCGGAAGGCATGCCGTCCTGCACGTCGTCCCCGGACGGGGGAACGCCCACGGTCGTGGGCCGCCTTTAGCAGCGGCGAGGCAGGAGCGGACCCAGGAGCGCACGCCGCGGCTGGATGGGTCCGGGTTGCTCAAGCAGGAGTATCGCGCTGGACGTGTTCGCCTGCGCAGGTGTGGAGGCAGGGCCGGGTGCTGGCGTCTCTGAGGGCTCCCAGTGGGGTGCGTGCCAACCTGGAGCCCCTGGGACTGCCCGCGCTGCCTGGGAGACGAGCCCCAGCACGGGGGCCACCCCAGAACGCGGGGTGTTGAGCGCCAGGCGGCAGTGGCCCCCATGCCCAAGCCCCTGCCGCGCCCCAGAGGGGAGTGCGGCCTGAGCGGGCGTGTGTCCAATGAGGGCTGCACGGCTTCTGCACCGGCCTGGCGCACAGCTCGGCGGGCACCCGTCAGCGTCACGCCTCGGCACCTCTGCACCCGCCCTCACCCTCAACAGGCCTTCTCTTCGCCCTATGCGTTATCCGCCCGATGCGTCACATTGAACGCGTGCTGGCGCGCGAGGGCGGCCACGTGGAGCGCGCGGCGACGAAGCTGGGCATCTCCCGCAGCTCGCTCTACGCGAAGCTCAAGGGCTGGCAGCACCGGGGGGACTGACGGCGGTCACGGCGGGAGCAGTTCCATTGACTCTCATGAGAGTCAATGAATAAGCGTTCACGGGGTGGTGCGCGCCTGCGGGGTCCGTGAGGCAGCGAACGGTGGGCCTCACCACGCTCGACGTGGGCTGGGGCGGATTGGAAATACTGGGACGTGGCCACGCCCGACCCGAGAGATGCGCGTATCGCGGAGCTGGAGGCGCGGCTGCGTTGCTCATGGGGGGGCTACCCCGGTGCGGGCCTCGAGGCGCACCAGGGCTAGGAGCCGCATTGCGGCTGCATCGTTTTTCACCACGCCGGCTCATTCAAAACGAGCGGGCTTGCCCGGCCTCGCGAAGACACGCCGGACACCCAATCAAGCTGCACCAGGAAGCCATGCACCTGCTTCCCGTGAACGCGTACGTCAATGGAACCGCCGTTCCACTCGCTGAAAGGCCCGCATGCTTCGAAGCTTCCTGCAAGTCCTCGCATTCTTTTGCACTCTCTTCCTCGGCATCACCGCGAACGCGGCGGACAACGCCACCTACGTCTCGCAGAGCGTTCCGACGGTGCTCACCTCGGGTGAGGTGCGCGCTGTCTCCGTGACGATGCGCAACACCGGCACCACCGTCTGGACCCCCGCTGGCGAGTACAAGCTCGGCTCCCAGGCGCCCCAGGACACCTTCACCTGGGGCGACAACCGCGTGTACATGGCCCCCGGGGAGGCCATCCCGGTCAACGGCCAGAAGACCTTCACCTTCAACATCACTGCCCCCTCCGCCCCCGGCACCTACACCTTCCAGTGGCGGATGGTGCATGACGGCATCGCCTGGTTCGGCGCGCAGTCGCCCGCCGTCTCCATCACCGTCCAGCCACGCCCCGCCCTCGACTCACAGTTCGTGTCGCAGTCCGTGCCGACGTCGCTGCCCCCGGGCCAGACGGCCTCTGTCTCCGTGACGATGCGCAACACCGGCACCAATGTCTGGACCGCCGCTGGCCAGTACAGGCTTGGCTCCCAGGCGCCCCAGGACACCTTCACCTGGGGCGACAGCCGCGTGTACATGGTCTCTGGGGAAGCCATCGCTCCCAACGCCCAGAAGACCTTCACCTTCACCATCACCGCCCCTGCGACCGCGGGCGTCTACACCTTCCAGTGGAAGATGCTCCAGGAGTACGTCGCCTGGTTCGGCGCGCAGTCGCCCGCCGTCTCCATCACCGTCTCCCAGCCCGCCGTCACCCTGTGCCCGGGTGAATCGGGCATCCTGGATGGCACCTCCAACGTCGGGCCCGCGCTCCAGAGATGCATCAACGCCACGCCGCCGGGTGGCACGCTGGAGCTTCCCGCCGGCACCTACGGCATCGGGACCCTGGTGTCGATCAACAAGCCGTTCACCTTGCGCACCCAGGGCCTGGCTGGCTCCACCACCAACTGCGAGGGCCTGGGCAACGCCTGCGCCGTGCTCAAGGCCCTGCCCACCTTCAGCGCCTCCACCGGCGGGTTCATCGCCGCCGAGGCCACGAGCAACGTGACGTTCGACCACCTCGTGCTCGACGGCAACCGCGTGGCGCGGCTGGGCACCGCGGCGGCGTCCAACTGCGCGAGCGGCGTCCCCGGCGCCAACATCTGGGGCTTCAACGCCCGCATGAGCGACTGCGCCTCCTGCCGCTTCACGAACAGCGTCAGCAAGAACACGCTCTGCGGCACTGCGCTGGAGTTCCGCGGCAATGACGGCACGCTCGTCAACAACGTCTTCCGCTCCAACGGCCAGAACTCCCAGCCCGGCATGTGGGCCGACGGCCTGACCATCCACGCCTCGGACCGGGCCCTGGTGGACCGAAACGCTTTCATCGACAACAGCGACGTGGCCCTCATCCTGGGCAGCGGACGCCAGGCCGTCGTCACCAACAACTCCATCACCCAGCCAGGCCAGGTCACCTTCGCGGGCCTGATGCTCGACAACTTCAACAACAGCTTCCCGGGTGACTTCACCGGCGCCATCGTCACGGGAAACACCATCAACTGCTCGTCGGCGCGCAACTGCCATTTCGGCATCAACCTGGGGCCGCACCCCTGGTACTCCGGCAACAACATCCTGGGCGGCAGCGTGTATGGCAACACCGTCGTCTCCGCGCGCCAGGGCATCAACGTGGACGGCGCCGGCACCGCCGCGGCGCCCCTGCTCCTCTACGGCAACACCGTGACCAGCCCGTCCCCGGGCTCCGCGAGCTTCCTCTGCGGCACCCACGCCACGTCCGCGCTCAACATCAACACCGCGGACTCCGTGGTGAACCGCAATGGAGACACTGCTCCCATGACCAGCTTCGAGTGGCACGACTGCCCTTGAGGCGCCGTGCCCACCCGTGGGCCCAGGCCATCCTGGGGTAGCGCTCTGCCTGCCGGATGAAGGCAGTCAGAGGCCCGCCTCGAGCTCCCAGGGGAGCTTGAGGGGGGAGGGCAGGTTGCGGTTGGCGACCATCACGACAACGGCCGCGAGCAGGGTGATGGAAGGTGGGCAGGTCGAGAGCATGGCGGCGCCTGGGGCCCGCAGCCTGGCGCGACCCAGGCCCGCTCACGCGAACTCAACGCTCGCCGCTACGGAGTCGTGAAGACATCGATGAAGTAGTAGTCCGCTGCGTAGGGCACCCGCTCGCGCTTGCCCACGTCCGAGGTGCCGTCGCAACCCGTCGGTGGCGCGATTCCTCCCGCGGTGTCGAGCCGGAGCACATAGCCCGTCTGGGTTCCGTCGGACGTGGTCCTCGAGAACACCTCGGACGGGAGCCCCCGGTCGATGCGCGCGACGTTGGCGAGTCGCAGCAAGGGGACGTTGCCAGGCCCGTTGGCGACCGTGGCCTCGACGCTGCCAATGAAGAGGGTCTGGCCGGCGGTGGACGCGCCTTCGTCGAGCACCGGAGCCGACACGCGCCAGGCGGGGCCCACGGGGGGCGTGCCGGTGGGTGGCCCGAAGTCGATGCCAGCCGGGTAGCGGAAGTGGTCGAGGACGAGTTTCTCCAGCGCCGGGATGGGTTCGGCGGTGATGGGCTGGAGGCCCGCTTCCGGTTGGAGGAAGGCCCAGGCAAAGCCGCTCGCGTTCTGGCGGCACTCGTAGACCTGGGCCGCTGGCGCCTCCCGCGTGTAGTCCGGAAGAACGGCCACGTCGCTGGTCCCGAAGGGCGGCGGGTCCGCGGGCGTGGAGCCCGTCTGGTAGGCAGCCACGATGTGTGCGGAGGGCCGCGATTCGGAGGGGCGGCTGAGCAGCTCGCGCAGGTTGTACTCCACGCCTCCCAACATCACCCGCAGCACCTCATCCGGCACATTGGCCGGCAGGCTGGTGGGTGCGCCCTGGGAGATCTGCTTCACCGCCTCCGTGGCCGCCGCCTTCTCATCGTCGTCCTCATCATCGTCGCATCCCCCCAAGGCCACGACGGAGAGCGCGAGTGTGGCGATGACAAGGACGGGTCTCGTTCGAGCAGGCTTCAAGACGGACCTCCCTCGGAAACGGGCAACGGTGATACCGGCCTTGCGTGCCAGCAAGCCGTTCCCAGGGAGGAACGCGTGTCATCCCCACGACCCTCTACGGCACGAACTGCCAGCGGTCTCCGGCCACGGAGCCCACCGCCTGATCCGCGAGCACCTGTCCGGTGCGCGGGTCCTCCACCCGGATGCGGCAGAAGCTGCCGTAACCGAAGGTGAGCTGCTGGGCCTGGTCGAAGTAGCGGCCCGTCGTGTACGCGTGCCAGGTGCTCGGGCAGGACAGCACGCTCACGCGGTACTGCGTGTACGCGAAGCCGATGTCGTGCCCCGTCAGGCTGTCGCTGTTCGTCATCCCGAAGCCCACGCCCTTCACCGTCCCCTCCACGTTGTCGTAGACGAGCCCGGGGTTGCTCACGTACTTGCGGCCGAAGGCGGGCGACGCGGCGGACAGGAACGTGCCCACCTCGGTGAAGGCGTGGCCGTCGGTGCTCTCCAGCTTGTGGAGCGTGGCGAAGCCGCGCTGCACCACCGCCACGTAGCGGCCATTCACCCGCTCCACGTCCGGCTCCATGAAGCCAGGGAAGCCATTCACGTCCGGGTAGCTCTGCACGAGGACGAAGTTGCGCGGGAGGTCCTCGCTGGATTCGGCGAGGTACGAGTGGAGGGGGCCGTTGTCCGTGCGCGCGTCGAACCACAGCTTCCACCCGCTGCCCGTCCACAGCAGCGACGGTCGCGCGATGTCGCTGAAGCTCGCGTTGGTGATGCGCACCTCCGTGGTGGAGGTGGCCACCGAGGGCGTCCACGCCGCGCCGTCCGTGCTGGTGGAGATGGCAATCCAGTCCCGGTAGTCCGAGCCCACCTGGTGCGCCACCGTGTAGGCCATCACCCAGCGCCCATCCGGCCGCTTCTGCACGGAGGGATCGTTCACGTGGAGGTAGCCGCCATTGCTGATGATGACGGACTGGCCGGACCACGGGCCCTCGAAGAGCAGGTCATCCGAGACGGCGAAGTAGATGCGGTCGTTGACGTCCGTGCTGTTCTTCCAGCCGCCGTAGTACAGGTTCCACACGCCGCCGTTTCGCACGAGGTCCGGCGCGTAGAGGTTGTGGCCCTGGACGAGGGGGTTCTCCGCCGAGGGATGGGCCTCGATGCCGTTGGGCTGCGAGACGCCGATCAGGGTGACGCCCGGGCCGCCCGCGTTGCCCGCATAGGCAAGACCCCCGGCCAGGGCCGGTGCACCGAGCAGCACGCCCGCGGCCAACAGCGCGGACGGCGAAGGAAGACGCGACAGGAGGAGGGTGGACAGGTTCATGCCCTCCATCCTGGCTGTGATGAATTAAAACAGGAAGAGCTGATTTCCGTTAATAATCTTGAATCCCATTTCGGTCCCACGGGATGCTCTGGCGTGCGCGGCGAGGCAGGAGCCGACCCTGGATCGCACGCCGCGGCTGGATGGGGTCGTGTCCAATGAGGGTTGCAAGGCCTCTCCACCGGCCTGGCGCACAGCTCGCGGCCCCCGTCAGCGTCCCGCCTCGGCACCTCTGCACCCGCCCTCAACAGGCCTTCTCTTCGCCCGATGCGTGGCAACGGCAAGCAGACGACTGAAGCGCATGACGGCTCCGACGAAAGGGTGGGCCGGCAGTCTGGTTCTGGCCATACACACTAAATATGAGGGGTTGCCACGATTGACTCTTGCAGGGATGGATTTTGGGGTGATGTAAGCGTCAGGTCGGAAACAGTTCTGACGTAGAGTGTCTGTCATTGTCTTCCGGTACGCGCTTCTGCTGCGAGGCGTGCCTGTCCTTCGTGCAGGCACATTCCCACACCCAGGAGTGCCGATGAACGCGCTGAAGAAGTCGCTTCTCGCCGTCGCCGCTGTCCTCGCCGTGGCCCCCGCGTCCGCCTTTGCTCTTCCGTTGCAGTGCTGGGATACCTGCGAGGGTATTTGCGACGACCCCTGTTTCCTGGGGACCCGCCTCACCACCTGTGGCGCGGCGGGCTACTGCTTCCAGCCTGCGCAGCCTTCGCAGGAGAACGCTTCGGTCTCCTCCGAGCAGAGCCAGCGCTCCGACGACACCGCGCCGGTCTGCGACGCCAACCATCCGGGCACGGAGCAGGCTGAGAGCTGAGCGGTCTTGAACGTCCCCGAGGCCCGGCATCGCGTCCGAGCCTCGTGGTTTCAAGGCCGGAGTGCCTCTGCCAACGCGCAGTCAGTCCAGACGGCCCCGGAGCGATGGCTCGAGCTGTTGCACGAGCCCCTCCAGGTGCGCCGAGGTCGCCTTGCGGCCGGGCTGGTTTCGCCGCATCGAACGCCCAACATAGAGCAGCCGGAAATGTGCGTCGAGCGAGTGCCTGGGAGACTGGCCCCAGCACGGGGGCCACCCCAGAACGCAGGGTGTTGAGCGCCAGGCGGCAGTACCCCCATGCCCAAGCCCCTGCCGCGCCCCAGAGGGGAGCGAGGCCTGAGCGGGCGTGCGCCCCATGAGGACTGCACGGCCTCTCCACCGGCCTGGCGCACCGCTCGGCGGCACCCGTCAGCGTCCCTCCTCGGCACCTCTGCTCCAGCCCCCACCCTCAACAGGCCTTCTCTTCGCCCGATGCGTAGTCGGGCCCGAGCCTTCGGGGACTCGTAGGACGGAGGACACGAACGCTCCGACAACGTCTCCTCCGGCTCCGCGCGCGACGCGGACACACTCACGCCCGCGACCGGGCCCCGGACATCGCGCACGAGCCCCACGATGCGCAGGCTCGCGCCGGGCACGGGGGTGAAGCGCGGCCCGGTGACGAAGCTGCCCGAAGACGCCTCGGCGGTGGCGCTACGGGCCCCCCGGTTCGAGGCGGCTCCGTGTCCGCGCAGGACGTACGTCACGAGCAGCAGCCCGACGATGCCCGCGATGAGGAGTGCCTGGCGGCGATTCCCCTGGCGCATGCGGTGGCCAGGAGCGCCGCCACCCGTGAACGCCGTCATTCGGCGGTCACGGGAGGGACGCCCACGTCAGGGGGCGAGTGGTCTCCACACCGGGCGCACCTCGAGGGACACCGCGCCTTCGGCGGGCAGCTCCAGCTCTTCCCGGTGGATCCGATCCCTCGCGCGGTGGATGGCGAAGAGCGTGTAGTGGCCCGCGGGGACGCGGTCGAAGCGCAGCGTCACGGGCAACTGCGCCAGCCGCTCCTGGGGATGCCCTCGTGCCTCCAGCCGCCGGGACGCCATGTCGTCCTCGGGCCAGGGCTCCGAGCCGGGGATGAGGAAGGCCTCGAGGATGTCGTCCTCCAGTCGCAACGTCAGGGTGGCGCCGCGCTCCAGCGCTTCGAGTGTGAGGGCGACCTGCCCGCTGGCGGGGACCCGCAGTGACTTCGGTTGGAAGCGGTCGCTGGAGTGCGGCTTGCCGTCCTCCAGCGGGCTGGCGGTGAAGGAATAGAGGCCCGGGGAAAGGCCGCTCATGACCACGGTGCCCGTGGAGGCCATGCGCTGCTGCGTGTCGCCGTCCGGCATCGTCATGACGAGCATCGCCCGCATGGGGCGCTCCTGGGCATCCCGGATGTTCACCTCCACCCGGGCTCCGCGCTCCAGCAGGGCCGTGAACTCCCGCGCTCCGGCGTCCAGCGTCTGGCGCAGCGGCAGATAGCCGGGGACTTCCAACTCGAGGGTGAGGGGCGTGGAGGGCAGGTGTTCCAGGAGACAGGTGCCGTCTGGCGTCAGCGCGGCCCGGAGCCTGCGGTATGCCAGCACCGGGTCTCCGGGGCCTTCGCTCCGCAGCCGGTAGAAGACGGTGCCCGTGTGTTGGACCCAGCTCCCCGAATCTTCGCGCACCTCGCCGCTCAAGGGGAGGCCCGTCTGGGCGTCGCGCAGGACGCCGCGCACCGTCCGGCCTTCCGACAGCGTGAGCGTGCCCAGGTCCACGTCCGCCCCGCCCTCCAGCGTGAACGTCCGCTCCAGCGGCGCCATGCCCTTGGCTCGGAAGACCAGGGCGTGGCGGTCGGTGGCTCCGGACAGGTCCACGTCGAAGTTTCCGCTCGGGGAGCGCTGTTGGTCGAAGCCGACGCTGAAGGACGTCACGGGCGCGCCCCCCGGACCCACCACCCGGCCCCGGGCGTGGGGTCTGCGGTGGAGCACCAGTCGAACCTCGCGGACGTCGCTCCCCACAATCAAGGTGCGGTCCTTGCCGGGGAGGCCTCCCTGGGAGCGGGCGGGCTCCAGGTCGTAGTCCGCCCGGTTCGCGGACAGCACGTACCGGGAGGCGTCCAGGTGCTTGAGGAAGAAGCGGCCCTTGTCGTCCGAGCGCAGGCCCTCCACGTTCATCCAGGACATGCCACTGCTCTGCCGGTGGCGCGGGAGATCTCCTTCGGGAACCCCCATCCGGATGATCACCCCCGGCACGGGCCGGCCTGCTCCGTCCACGGTGAGGCCCGCCAGCGTCCGGTTCCCCTCCATCCTCAGGGACACCGTCGCGGTCTCTCCGTCCGCCACCTCCACCGGCTGCGAGGCGCTGCGCGTGTAGGCCGGGGTCTGGAGGGAGGCCTCCACCACGTAGCGGCCGGGACTCACACCCTGGAGGGTGAAGCGTCCCTGCTCGTCCGTGGCTCCCGAGCGCTCGGCGTCGTCCTGCCCTTCGCGCTTCCAGAGGGTGAGCTCGATGCCGGGCAGGGGCGCCCCCGCCATGCTCACGACGGTGCCGGAGACGGTGGCGCCCCGGCGCAACACCCGCCGGATGCCCCGCGAGGGAATCCGCACGGCGAAACGTTCCCGGATGAAGCGGTCCGCATCGATTTCAAGCCACCCGGGCCCCACGGCCTGGGAGTCCAGCACGAAGCGCCCGGTCTCATCCGAAACGGCGACGTCTTCATCCGCGTCCGTTCCGGTGCGCCGAAGCTCGCCGGTGTGCAGCTTCACCTCCAGGCCCGCGAGCGGCTGGCCCGCCTCGTCGACCAGCTGCCCTTCCACCGAGCTTGCACGCGCCAGCGTGAAGTCGAGGGGCTCCGTGTGTTCGTCGACCTCGTGGTCCACGGGCCCTTCATCGAGGTGGTGCTCGGCCTTGACGCGGATCAGGTACTCCGAGATGGCCAGCGGGCCCAGCCGGTAGCTCCCATCCGCGCGGGTCACGGCCTGCCCGCGCTCGCCGAGGGCGACGGGCTGGAAGGGTCGTGCCGTGACCTTCGCTCCAGCGACTGACTTCCCGGTGTCGTCCCGCACGGTGCCCTGGAGGAAGACGCCGGGTCGCAGTTGGAGCAACAATCCTTCCGCGGGCGGGGACTCGATGGAGGCGAACGCGTCCTGCGCGGAGCTCCGTGTGAAGAGCTCATGCTCGGACGGCAGCGCCGAGGTGAACGCGAAGCGTCCCTGGGGGTCCGTGGTGGTGACCTGGGGGTCTGGCTCCGAGGTGGGGGGAGACAGCCAGACCTGGACCCCCGCCGCGGGCGCACCCTGTTCGGACACCACCTGTCCCGAGAAGCGCGAGGGACGGTGGAGTGTCAGGTCTTCCAGGTCAGCGGCCTCCACGTCCTGGAGGAGGAGCACGCCTTCACCCGCGAGGGCGAAGAGGGCGGCGTAGCGTGTGCGGGGAAGGGGCCCCAGGCGGAAGTGTCCCCGGGCATCGGCGCGCACGTCGAAGAAGCGCGTGTGGTGATGGGAGAACAGCGTGAGCGTCACCTCCGTGAGGGGCTCCGGCGAGCCCTCCACCTTGACGTTGCCCTCGAACACGAGGCCTTCATCGAGCGACAACACCACGTCCCGGGTCCCGGCCAGGATGTCGTGTTGCTTCACCGCGCCCGCTTCCCCCAGGGCCCAGAGCGTGACGGCACCCTCCGGAAGTCCATCGAGCACGAAGGTGCCATCCGCTGTGGTCGTCGTCTCCGCGAGGACGGGCGCTTCGCCTTCGCGGGCGCTCACCTGTTCCAGCAGTCGGGCCTGGGCCTGGGGCCAGCAGTCCATCAGCCGGATGCGGGGCGCGAACCCGGCGGCTCCGGCGTCGGCCGTGACGAGGTCGGGCGCGGGGCAGGGGCGCTCGGAGAGCGTCTCCGCCGGGTCGACGCGCGAGGCGGACACCCGCACGCCCGCGACGGGCAGCGCACCCTCTTTCACGACGCCGGTGATGCGCAGGCTCGCGCCGGGCACGGGCGTGACGCGCGGCCCGGTGCCGGAGGGGCCCGCCGCCTTCGCGACCGTGGAGGAACGACGGGATGACGGGGACGCAGCCTGCCGACGCAGGAGGAACGTCACGAGCAGCAGCCCGACGATGCCCGCGATGATGAGTGCCCACCGACGATTCCCCTGGCGCATGCGTGGGCCAGGATAGCAGCGCGGTCGACAGGCGTTCCTCAGGGGGGCGCGAAACCCATGGCGCGCGCCTCCATGCCCGAGGGCGACGGCTGCTCACGGAAGGCCACCCAGCCCTCGCGCTGCGAATGGCGGGGCACGTACGCCCACAGCTCGGCGGTACCCGTCAGCGTCCCGCTTCGGCACCGCTGCATCCGCCCTCACCCTCAACAGGCCTTCTCTTCGCCCGATGCGTATGCGTTGGGGTTGTAGCGCCGGATGTCACGGAGAGTGAATGTTTGTTGCGGCGGACGCAACAACGGCACCGGCGTAGCAACACAGATTCGAGGGAAGCCAGAGATGGCCTGCTTCCTGCTTTTACGGGGAGTGCCGTAACCATCGCACCCGGCCTTGAGCCGGGTGCGAGATCCCCGCAGCAAGAGGAGTGCCCCCACATGCTTCATCCGGCTGAGTCACACCGTGGTTCTTCCAACGGCCTGCGCGCGGTAACGCTCGCGATGCTCGCGGTCTTCACCATTCAGATCGGTTGCAGCCGTGCTCCCGAGGCCAACCCGATGACCAAGGCGCGCGAGGCCTTGGCCGAGAACATCGTCTTCAGCGACGTGGAGCCCGCGCGAGTCGTCGACGGGAGCCTGGAGCGGTTTGGCCGGCTGGGCATTGCGATGCATGACGAGGTGCCCCGTTTCATGAACTTCGTCCTGCGGCAGACGCTCGTCCGCGGCACGGATGACGCCGTCCTCGAGGTGTATGACGAGAAGACCGGGGAGCGCACCCTCTACACGGTGAACAACGAGACGGGCGACGCCTGGGTCCACCATGAAGGCGGCAAGCTGCACATGGTCTTCAACGCGGACAAGACCATCATGGTGGGTGACAAGCTGGCCGCCAACGAGGATGAAGCGGCCAAGATCCTCCTCGAGACCGGGGAACTGGACAGCGTCTCCGAGTACTCCCTGTTCACGATGATTGAAGTCATCAGCAAGTACCTTCCCGAGGACAAGACGGGGAAGGGCGGCGCCGCGGCGGTTGTCACCCTCATCGCGGTGGGCGTCTGGTACGTGGGTTCCACCGTCGGCTGCTCCCAGCAGTACAGGCGGAACGGCTGCAGGCTCACCGGGCTGAGCAACTACTGCCGCTCGTGGTGCGCCTCGTATTGGTGCCACTGCTAGCAGGCCTACCGGTGTTTCGAGCCAGGAACTGGAACCGTCCATGACTGTGTTGGCAAGGCATTGGCTCCTGGCCCTGCTTCTGGGGGCCTGCGCGTGTCAGCAGGCCCCCGGTGTGCAGGAGCGTGTCGTGGCGATCTACTCGCGAGCGGATGTCGCCGAGTTGCAGCAGTCGCCTTGCTCCGATGGCCGCTGCCCGCATGTGGACCTCGAGGACTTCTCCTGTCCCTCTGGAGTGAGGGCCGAGGTGCTCGTGCTCAGCGGACACAGCCTGCCGCCGAGCTATCTCAACGCGTCCCCGGAGGACCTCGCGCGGGTGGTCCGGTGCTACCGCCCGGACCTCATCGTCCTGGATACCTGCTACGGCTTCTCAACGCCGCTGCTCACGGCGCTCGCGGAAGAGGCGCCGGGGGCCTGGGTGCTGGGCTCCACGTACAAGCTGCCCCTTGATGGGTTGCTCTATGACGAGGGCTTCTTCCAGGCCGGGAGCCCCGAGCAGCGCGCTCGCTTCGTCCGTACGCGCTCTGGCAAGGCGCTCGAGTTGTGGCGGTTGGATGCGAAGGCCATGGACACGGCCCTCGAAGAGGTGTCGCGCTGGGAGCCCGCGGTGCTGGAGGCCCGGTTGGCGCGCAAGCACCCCAACCTCGTGAAGGTAACGCTCCCGGGGGAGGCCACGGCGCTGGTCCCCGTTCCGCCCGAGAGGTTCCGGAAGCGATGAGCCTGCTCCTGGCCCTGGGCTCGGGTATCGCGCTGGGCGTCGCCTTCCTGTGGACGTGGGCGCAGCCTTTGGCCTGGGTGGGCATCGCGCTGCTGGGGTGGGCGCTCCACCGCGCCAACGGCTGGCGCCAGGCCGCCGCGGCGCTGCTGCTGGCTGCGCTGGTGCGCCAGGGCGTGGCCCTGCACTGGTGGGTGGGGACGGCGGGGTTCTACACGGCCCCCTGGCTTCCTCCTCCGTTCATCGTGGCGTTTCTGGGCTGGACGGCCACGGGGGCGCTGTCCCAGGTGCCACTGCTGGCGCTGGCGGCGCTGCCCGTGAAGCGGGTGCCTCCCAGGTACTGGTTGCCGGTGGGATGGGTGCTGGGCGAGGCGGGGCTGGAGGCGTGGAGCGGCTTCTCCATGACGCACGTGCTGCATTCCCAGTGGATGCAGCCGCCAATCCTGAGGGCCGTGGGCTTCGTGGGGTGGGTGCCCACGCTGGTGCTCTGCCTGCTCGCCGCCGTGTGCGTTGGAGAGGCCGTGGCCCTGCGCTCGCGCCGCCTGTTGCTGCCGGCCGTGGGCGTCATGGTGGCCCTGGCCGCGCTGCCCCCGCTGCCCGTGGCGGACGATGCGCTCCAGGGGACGGGCGTGGTCCACATGGCATCTTCCGTGCGGGTGCCGGAGTCGGTGCCCGAGGCCACGGAGCGGCTCATCTGGCCAGAGTCCACGGTACGGGGGCTCCAGCGGGGGACCGAGGGGCGTGTGTCACGGCCGGAGGTCATCGAGGCCTTCGATGCGCGCCTGCCGGTCCCCGCCATCGCGGGGCTGACGCTCCGAACGCCCGAGGGTTTCTTCAATGCCGCCGCCGCCTTTGATGGGGACGGGCGTCTGCAGGAGACCCGAGGGAAGTCCATCCTGGTCCCCATCGGCGAGCGCTCCATCTTCGGGCTTCAGGGAAGAGGGGAGCCGCTGGTCGCAAGCCAGGCGCGACCGCTGCTGTCCCTCGCGGGGCGGAAGGTGATTCCGCTCATCTGCTACGAGGCCTTCAGCCGCGCCACCGCCTTGCGTGGACGGGAAGCGGGAGGAGAGCTGCTCGCGGTCCTGGCCAGTGATCTGCCCCTGGCTGGAAGTCGCTTCGCCATGGACCAGGCCATCGGTGGTGTGGTGATGCGGGCGGTGGAGCTGCGCATGCCCGCGGTGCGAGCCTCGCTGGGAGGCGTCGCGGCGGTGGTGTCTTCCGACGGCCGCGTGCTGGCGCGGAGCGCACCGGGGGCGAGCAGCATCCTCACGGTGTCCCCGCCGCCGCGGAGGGTGGAGGCGACGCAGGAGTAGGCCCGGTCCTCTTGGGCATGCGCCAGTGCTCGGGATGTCGGTGTTCACGGGGGCAGGCTGCTCAGCTCCGGGCGGCCGGCGGCGGCATGGGGGGCGCGGTGCGCTGCCACGCCTCCAGCTCCTGCACGCGCCCCAGCCAGGCCCGGAGGTTCGCGTAGCCTTCGAGGGGCAGGCGCGCCGGGCCCGCGAGGGCGAACGACGCGGCGAGCGAGAGGTCCGCGAGCGTCAGGCGCTCCTGCGTGACCCACGTCCTGCCCGCCAGGTGCGAGTCCAGCACGGGCGCGGTCTGCGCGAAGAGGGCCTCGCCGCGCGCGACCTCGGCGGGGTCCGGCGGCCCGCGGCCGGTGCGCTGCTTCACGAAGTTCTCCTGGACGAGCACGGTGTTCGCCGGGGCCATGTGGGACGAGCACCAGAACAGCCAGCGGTTCACATCGGCGCGGCCCTGCGCGTCCGTCGGGAGCAGGGTCTGCCCCGGGGTCTTCTCGGCGAGGTACACCATGATGGCGCGCGACTCCCAGAGCACGAAGCCGCCGTCGTCCAGGACGGGGACGCGCCCGTTGGGGTTGATGCCCAGGTACGACGCCTCGCGCTGCTTGCCCGTGGTGAGGTCCACCACGATGCGCTCGAGGGGAATGTCGAGGTGGGCGGCCACGAGCAGCACGCGGCGCGAGTTTCCGGACAGGGGGTGGAAGTAGAGCTTCAAGACGGACCTCCAGGACGGCACGGGTGAAGGAGGAGGACCTATCCACCCGGCGTGACAAGGGACTGTCAGGTATCGTCGGGGCACGGCTTCAGGACGTACCCGTCCCCCAGCGCATCCCAGTGGGGCAGGCGCAGTGCATCCCCGGGCGCGGAGAGCCCCGCGACCTCGCCCAGGGCCGCGCCGGTCTCCAGGTCGAAGAAGCGCGTCACCGGGTGTGCCGCATGCGGCGGGGTGATGCGTTCAATCCCGCTCCTGCCGCCGCCCCGGAGGTCCCCCCGGGGCGGCGTGCGGGGACTACGGGGTGTAGACGACGGTGAGCGTGGCGTTCGCACCGTCCTTCACGAAGAGGTAGGCCGTCGCCGCGGGATTCTGGGCGAAGCGCAGGCGCAGCTGCGTCCGGCCCCGCGTGTTGACGGCGGACGTCCCCGCCCCCGCGAAGTCCGTGGAGCGGACGGTGCCCGCGGTGAACTTCGCGACGCCCGCCACGGCGCTCGCGGTCGCGGGGGCGGCCCAGTCGCCCGTCTCCGTCGCGGCCGCGTTGAAGGTGCCCGTGGCCACGTCGATGACGAGCGTGTTGCCCGCGGGGCTGGCCCAGGGGTCTCCGGAGCCGGATGAGTAGGAGAGGGTCAGGAACGCCTGGGTGATGCTGGCGGTGTCCGGCAGGCTGGACGTGTCGAACGACAGCAGGGAGCGGTTGTGCTTGCCGTCCACCCCTCGTCCGAGCGCCAGGCCCGTGAGCGTCCCGAGCTCCGCCGCGCTCCCGTCCGCGTTCGCCTTCACGTAGCCATCCTCCGCCGCGATGCTGGTGAAGCTGACCGTCGTCGGCGTCGTCCCGCTGTTGCTCACCGTGACGGACGTGTCCGCGTCCAGCGCGGAGTTCCCCGCCGCATCGAACGCCCGGGCCCCCAGCACATGCGAGCCATTGGCGGCCGTCGTGGTGTTCCAGCTGAACGCATGGGGCGCCGTGCTGGCCGTGCCCACGAGGTTCCCATCCACGTAGAAGTCCACCCGCGTGACGCCGACATTGTCGGAAGCGCTCGCGGTCACCGTCGCCGTGCCACTCACCGTGGCGCCGGAGACGGGCGCCGTCACGTTCACCGTGGGCGCAGTGGTGTCATCCGGAGGAGTGCTGGCTTCCGTGAGCCCGAAGAAGAGCGCCTGGTGATACACACCACAGAGGTTCACGTCGGACTGGTATGCGCCCGTCGCGCCACAGGCGGTGCTGCTCCCAGGAAAGCTGTACTGCGGATCCACCGGGATAGCGTGACCCATGCCGGTGATTTCATAGGTCTCCACCAGCGCCGTGCCCGCGCTGTCCCGGTACACCTTGTGCGGGAAGCCCCCCACGGTGTCCGTCGTGTCCGGCGTCTGGTCGATGCCGTGCACCTGGGTCCACTGCTTCATGGACTCGGTGAGGTTGGAGGGCCTCACCGTGAAGTCACTCGTGCCATGCCAGATGGAGACGCGCGGCCGGGCACCCGTGTAGCCCGGGTATGCGTTGCGCACGAGGTCCGCCCACGCCTCGGGCGTCTTGCTGACGCCGGGGCTCATGCATGTGAAGCCCTCGTTCATGGAGTTGGCGCACCGGTATGGACCGCCCGAGTTGATGGCGCCCGCCGCGAAGACGTCCGGGTAGGTGGCCAGCATGGCGGGAACCATGAAGCCTCCCGCGGAGAAACCCGTGACGAACACCCGCGCCGGGTCGATGGAATAGGCGGCCTTCATGGCGTCCACCATCTGCTTGATGGACAGCGCCTCACCCGCGCCGCGCGCGATGTCCCCCGGCTCGAACCAGTTGAAGCAGCTGGTGGGGTTGTTGCTGCTCGGCTGCTGCGCGTAGACGACGTAGAACTTGTAGACGTTCGACGCCGCGGTCCACCCAGCGGGCTCGATGCCCGCGGCACTCTGCGTGCACCCGTGCAACACCACCACCAGCGGTGCATTGGCCGGCATGCCCGCGGGCACCTGCCGGAACATCTGGAGGTTGCCAGGGTTGGACCCGAAGCCCGTCACCTGCGTCAGCCCCTGCTCCACCTGCTCGACCTGGGGGACGCCGGTGTCCGGCGCTTCGGCTCCCAGCGGACCGCAGCCTGCAGTCGCCGCGATGGCCAACGCCGCGACGCGAAACCAGGGGACGTGCGTGAACCACCCAAGACGACGAATGCCTCGACCGTGCATGGTGCCTCCCTGGCCGCCACGGGGGAGGAGGGTGGGCGGCCGAGTTCATTCAGGGTTCGGGTGCCCCGGCCACCGGCAAGCTCTTGAGGAACGCCTCCAGCGCCGCGTTGAACGGCACCGGGCAGTCGAGCTGCACCGTGTGGCCACACCCTTCCAGTCCCACCAGCTTCGAGCCCGGGATGCGCGCGTGGCCGTATTCGAAGATGTCCCGCGGGAAGCCACCGTGCAGGAACGGGTTGGGAATCAGGCGGTCCGCTTCCCCGAAGATGATGATGCTGGGGGCGGTGATGCGGTGGAGGTTGTCGCGCACGAAGTCGTCGTTGGCGAGCCCCCGCACCGAGCGCACGTTGGCATAGGCATACGCGTCGAACTCGGGCGACTTCGCCAGCCGCACGCGCTCCTCGATGAGCCACTCCAGCTCCGGCCGCCAGTGCTGGAAGTTGGCCTGCCGCACGCTGCCCCGGATGCCGTATTCGGGTGCGGACTTGATGAACTCCGTGCTCATCACCCGCGCGAACCAGTCCTTCTCCTTCTGGGAGAACTTCTCGAAGCCCGCGGGCGACACCAGCACCACCCCCGAGGGCTCGTCCGGGTAGCGGATGGCGTACGACAGCGCCGTCTGCCCTCCCATGGAGTGGCCCACCAGGATGGGATGCTCGACGCCCAGGCTCCGCGTCAGCTCACGCACCGCGTCCGCCATGGCCTCCATGGTGTACGGAAAGGAGCCGGGCTTGTCGGACTTGCCATACCCGGGCAGGTCCACCGCGACGACGTGGTAGCCCGCACGCTGGAGCGCGTCGAACTGCGCGCTCCAGAACTTCAGGTAGCTGCCCAGGCCATGGATGAGCACCACGGTGCGCGCGCCGGGCGCGGCGGGCAGCTCCACGTAGGCCATCTCCGGTACGCGCGCCATGCCGTAGGTGGCCGCCGTCTCGGGGAGGGCCAGCCGCTTCAGCGGCCAGGGCTCCTTCGCCCCGGGCGACGCGTAGTCCAGGTCCTGGAACGCCAGCGGCGGCGCGCTGGCGTACGAGCGCACGCAGCCGGTGGAGGAACCCAGCCCCGCCACGAGCAGCAGGGCCTTGAGGGCGCGGAAGGGGCTCATGGTCAGAACGCGTACCAGGTGAAGGTGGTGAAGGCGGCGAAGGGGTTGTTCTTCACCGTCGTGGAGCCGTCATAGAAGGCGCCGCGGAACAGGTAGCCGGCGTGCAGGCCCACCGTCATGAGGTAGCGGATGGTGTAACGCACCTCCGCGTTCACCTCGGCGCCAATGAACCGCCCCCGCCGCACGGCCGGTTCCCAGCGCGGCGGGCTCGCCCCCGAGTTGGCCAGACCCGTGGCCAGCTTGAGGTTGAGCGTGTTGGGGATGACGTCCCACGCCGCGCTCGCGATGCCGGTGCGCAGGCCGTAGCCCTGGTTGGAGATGTCCGTCACCGCGCCCGTGTAGTTGTTCACGGTGCTGGTGAAGGGGAACAGCAGCAGCATCTTGTGGTTGAACCACACCGAGCCGGGCAGGCCGTACTGGTTGAGCGTGAAGGCGCCCGTGTAGCGGTCGTCATCCAGGTTGCTGTCGCCGGTGGTGAACATGCCCTCCAGCGTGACCAGGTCCGCCGGGCCGCGGCCCCACTGGTAGAGCACCTCCAGGTTCGCGGACAGGCCGGAGATGTCCACCTTCTTGTTGAACGTGGTGTCCGCGCGGTCGCTCGTGTAGCTGCCACCGTTGTACATGACGAATCCGGAAGCGGCGAGGCGCCCCGCGCGGAAGTCGATGTTGTGGTGGAAGTTGGCGCCCAGCCAGAAGACGTTGCCCGTGGGCCGCTCGATGTTGAAGCGCGGGGTGCCGACGAACGGGGAGAGGCCCGTGGACGAAGGCCCGCTCTTCACGATGCCTTCGAAGGCATACGCGTCCCCCTTCGTGTCATCGCGCAGGTACCAGGCGGACAGGCCGATGTTCGTCCCGGGCTGCACGGGGTAGGCGTAGTCCGCGGTGAGCAGGTAGACGAACTTCAGGCGCGGGTCGTCCCGCGTCGCCTTGTCCGCCTGGGCGCTGCCCAGAGGCAGGAGGCTCAGTTTGGAAAGCCCCTTGTAGTTGCTGTAGAGCGACAGGCCCGTGGCGTCGCTGCCAATGAACGCCAGCTTGTAACCCGTGCGGACGATGTCGTTGAGCGGCGAGCGCGTCGGGTCGAAGATGGAGTCGTAGACCGGCTGCGTGCCGATGAGCAGCGTGAGCCGGGCCGGGTTGCGCGTGGGATAGACCGCGACGTTGACGTTCTTCGTCTGGATGTTGACCTGGTCCGCGTTGAAGCCGCCGCCCTCGTTCTGCTGCGAGGCATTGGCGGCGCGGCCCCAGAGGTAGTCCACCTCGAACTGGGCGCGGAAGGACGCCAGCCCGTCCGCGAAGGACGGGCTGTACTCCAGCACGGGGATCCAGCGCTGCTCCACGTAGAACGCCGAGCGCCCCGGTTCCACGCGGACGGAGCTGCCGGACAGCGAGCCGATGGGCCCCAGCGACACGCCCTTGAGGCCCGCGGGGTCGCCCACGCTGTTGGTCACCGACAGCCGGGTGAAGAAGTAGTTGATGAGGACGAACTCGCGAGGCTTCGCGTCCTCCTCGCGGTTTTTCTCATCCAACCAATCGCCGTAATAGAGGCCCGGCACCGTGGTGCCTTGCCCCGCCGCCGGCAGCGCCAGCCCCAGCACGAGCGCCACCGCGCCCAAGCGCGCCGCGCCCAACCACCCTCCCGACATAGACACCTCACCCTGATGGATTGCCGTGAGGGCGGTTCGCGCCCACCGTCCGCCGTGCGACTAGCCGCTGATGTCGTAGACCTGCACCGCGTTGCCGGTGAAGGCCTGACCGGAGACGCTGACCGTCTTGGCGCCCACCGCGCCGTCGGCGCAGCGCCAGCCCGTGGCCTTCGCCTCGAAGTAGAGCTCCATGGAGATCTTCTTCGTGTCCGAGGAGATGCTCACGCGGCCCTCCTGCTTGAAGCTGCCGTAGTCCACCAGGACCTCGAAGCAGCTGCCGCCCGCGGTGATGTTGGAGAGCGTGACCGCCTTGGAGTCGAACACCAGCGCGTTCTGCGCGGCGGCGTGATCACACGTGCTGCCGGGCTGGCCGACGCCGGCGGAGTTGCGGATGGTGCCGGGGATGCTGGTGACGTGGAAGTTGTTGCCGCCCACGCCAATGGTGACCTTCTGGAAGCACTGGCTGGCCGAACCCCAGTTGATGTCCTCGTCCAGCGACAGCGGGTGGCTGGGGATGTTGTCCCCCTCCATCACCAGCGTCTTGCCCTCCAGGAAGGCCAGGATGTTCGACTGGCTGTCCAGCTTGGGCGCGTTGTCCACGGGAGTCGGCGTCGTCTCCTCCCCACAACCCGTGAGGCCCAACGCGCACAGCAGCATCGCGGACGAAAGCGTCTTCTTCATGGGGGTGACTCCTCGTTCGGGCGCACGGGGGAGATGAAGCCCGATTCATGTTTCAGCTACGGGTAGCACTCGCAAGACAGCCTTGTCAAAAGACAGACGATGGCTTGGTGCGTCAGGACGCTTGCCACATCGACGCCGGAGAGGCCTGTACCGAGGTGAAGCCCTGGTTCGTGAAGAAGTACTCGTAGGTCGAGGGGTATGACGCCTTCCAGCCGTAGCCGGGGTGGTTGGGTTCGCTCCATTCCGATTTCGGAATGCCCATCGCCTGGAGCGCCGTGCCGAGCCACTGGTTGTAGAGGAGGCCCGACCACAGGAAGTTGCCCTCGCTGCCCGTGATCGAGTCGCCGCTCCGCGACCGCGTCGATGTGCGGGTCCAGCCGCATCCTGTCCTCGGCCGAGAGCCGACCGGTGCCGTTGCGCAGCCGCCGGTGGCTTCCGAGGACCTTGTCCACCACGGGGACCCGGGTGGTGCCGGGGCTGCTGGTTCCGGCCAGCAAGGTGTCAAAGAGGGCGAGTGAGCTCTCGGTGCCGCTGATGAAGCTCGACGCGACCCCGGATGAGCGAACCCCGAGGGTGCTGTACCCCCAGCTGCCGCTCGAGGTGCCCGAGGCGGCGGTGGCGACGCTTCGCTTCCGGACGGAGGCGACGCTTGGGTAGAAGGCCGATGAGTAGGCCATCACCTGGTCGACATGTCATGTGGAGCAATCTGCCTGCCGCCGCGGCGTGGCCTGGGATGGCGGCCGTGAAAAACGCCTCCGAGACTGCCTCGCTCGCGCAGGTGCGCCGCCTGGCGCAGCTGCTCCCTCACGTGGGGGCAGAGCCGAAGCAGGAAGAGGCAAGTGAGCCGCCTGAGGCAGCGGCGAGGTAGGAGCCGACCCAGGAGCGCGCGCCGCGGCTGGAGGGGGCCGGGCTGCTCAAGCAGGAACTTCGCGCTGGACGTGTTCGCCTGTGGCAGGTGTGGAGGCAGGCTTGAGGGTGCTGGTGTCTCTGACGGCTCCCAGTGGGGTGCGCGCCATCCTGGAGCCTCCATCGCAGGTCGCGGGCCAATGGCAGCTAACGGGAGGGCTCCATGCGGCTCCCGACGAACAGTCGTCGGTCGTCGATTCTCGCGAGGCACCGGGCTCCTCTGGCGGAGAACGCGACGGGGGCAAGGCCCGAGGCGTCACTGAAGGCGTGAAGTTCCCGTGTCTTCAAGTCCAAGACGGAAATCGCGCGCTCCCGCACCGGGGATGCTTCCTCGGCCACGATGACTGCATCGGGGCCCGCCCGGAGGATCGGGGTTTCGTAGGTCGAATAGAGCCCGTCCACCTGAAAGGGGAGGGGAGTGGAGGCGCGGAGCCATTGCCGGAAATCTCCCGGGTGCTCCGAAACGACATCGCCGTCCAGTGTCACGACGACTGGAACGCCATCGCGCTCCGCGCGAACGCCAAGCACGCCGCCCGCGAAGCCGAGCATGGAGAAGCCGAACATCAGATGTTCGTCGCTGCGAAGCACCTCATGTTCGTCGCCAGTGTCGATATCGATGACCCTGAGTGTCACGGGATCCTCGTGCCCGTAGCCCTGGGAATACCCGTTGACGTGCCTGGGTGTAACGAGTGTGAGGGCGACCTTGTTTCCCGCTGCGGCGATGGCCGTGCAGAGCCCGGGCAGCTCAAGGACGGGTTGGCCTTCGATGACAATGGCGGACTTCCCCAGTCGCCACCACGCGGTGATGAGGCGCTCCCCCGCGAATGTGCCCAGGGCATGCGTGGTCGGCTCCTCGACCACGCGCTGGAAGTCACGATACAGGGCATTGGCGCTCGCACGAGCGCCCGTGAGCCCATGGATCAGTTGGGAGATGAGGTGTCGCCGTTGGTGGGGACTGCGCTCCTCGATGTCCGCGGTGCCCTGCTGTTTCTGGATCCGGAGGATGAACTCACTACCCCCGTTGTCTCCGAAGGAATACAGCTCTGTCTCTACCCCTGGACGCGGATCGGTTTCCTCGGGCGTCGAACGGATGCTGAAGAGGGACCGTGGAACGCTCGGTTCGAGCGAGACAGGCACGTCAAGCCAGTGCGCGACCTTCTGGACGAACGCGGCCCCGGTCTTCGCATCAGAGGCATCGATGCTGCCTCCGGTGAGCCAGACGCCTTCATCGAGGACGTAGCGTGTTCCCAGTGGATGCTTCTCCAGCGCGAACTTCACCCGGAGCGGTGGCTTCTTTTCGAGTTCGGGGCGAGCGAACGACAACACGCGTGCCGTTGGGAGTGCCTGACCTTCGATAAGCCGCAATGACACATCAAGCCAGTCTGCCCCTGCGAGCTGTTCGACCAGTGAATCGAACCCATCCGACAAGGACTCTTCGAGCGCTTCTTGGATGGACGGAGGGACGCTGTTGCCTTCAATCCTGGGCATGGCGCGCTCCTCGGTCATCTCCATGCCGTGGAAGACAAGTCCGTCCATGGTGTACCCCGACAGCACGACCTCACCCGTGGGGGATGCCTGGGCAATCGCCATCGCGGTGCCGTCATAAAGAGAGACATGGAGGGCTTCGCATCCGAGCGCACGGGCAATCTTCCCCAGTCGGCTTTCGCCCGTGTGTCCAGGCTCGGCAAGCAGCTCCAACGGAGCCGTCTTGGCGATGGACCAGCCGTGCATTCCGGATCCAAGCGCGCACGCCCATCGGTCGGAGGTCGCTCCGGTCCCGTACTGCATCCGGTCCCAGGTCTCGCGCTTGCGCGGCGAGTAGGGAACCGCCACGAGTCCCTCCGTGACGCAGAGGTCCGAGATGACGCGTTCGAGCACGTCGAGTTCACGTGTCTTGAAGAGTGTGATCTGTCCCCATTCGCCCATGGTGGAGCGTATATCGCGAACTCCACGGCGGCGGACTCGCGAGTGCTTCTGGGGGAGAACTCGGGAGGCGGATGCTAGCGGCGGGATGCCCGGGAACTCAATACCCCAACAGGGTGATGTTCCTGCACGTCATGAACGCGATACGTCACCGGGGGACGGACGGACAGCTCTCCTGGCAGGCCCGTGAACCCAGATACCCGTGCCCCCCTTCCGCGCTGGTTCATTGATGCGGACCGGCTGTGCATTGCTTTGCCCCCCCTGCCTCCGGAGTTGGCCGCGAGGGTCCAGTTGCGGAGGGATGATTGGAACGCCAAGGGATGGAGTGACGGCCAACGGTTGTGCTTCAGCCGGGAGCAATGGCTTGCACTCGGCCGTCCGGGCGAGGGGGGCTTCGATGCGGAGGAGCACGAGTATTCACGGGAGGAGTGGGCGTCGACGCAGCACCTGCTGATGGACCTGCTGGGCCTCCAGCAGCAATCCCTCCGCTGGGAGGTCGTAGGCATCCCAGGCGGCGCCGGTGCCCGCTACAAGGTTCGCGTGGACGGTGAGCCCATTCTCGCCACGGGAGCGCCCTTTCCCTGGACGGTCAGCTCTCCGGAAGGAGCCACATTCCCCCTGACGCCCACGGCGGCCTGGGCCTGCGCCGAGGCTCACCGCGCGACCCATGCCTCGACGCAGGAGCAACTGGCCGTGGTCGTCCGGCTGCGAGGCGTGCTGGAAGATGTATCGGGGCTGCTGGGAGACCGCATCCCGTTCGCGCCCACCGGATTCCTCAAGACCTTCGAACCTCGCGCGGTGAGTCGCCTGGGATTGCGTTGGGAGCATGACGCCGACCTCACGGAGGTGGTCTCCCTTCGCCCCTACGCCGTCTTCGCGGATGGGACGCGCGCGGACTTCTCCCTGTCTTCGGTACGGCCGGGCGGCATCGCGGGAGAAGACGCCCGGCGCCCCCTGCTGCTTCCCGAACACACCGACGAGGTGCTGGCCAGAACCCGTCCCCTCCAGCGACGCCTCGTGGCCGACGTCACGCGCGAAATGGCGGACCCGTCGCACCTCATCCCGGAGGGACGAGACCTCGACGCGAGCCTGGAACTCTCGCAGTACTCGCCCCGGGTGGCGGGCTTCGAACTCCTCCGGGGACGCCAGCCGGGGGAAGGCCGCGAAGCCACCGGGTTGGAATGGGTCGAACCGTCCTCGCCCTCCGAATCTTTCGCCCTGACCCTCCACGTCAACGAGACGGGCATGCGCCTCCAGTTGAAGTCGCGTGAGGAGGCGCTGGAGGTCCTGAACCGGAACGATGCGGCGCTGGCCAGCGCCACCCCCATGCCCCTGAACGTGGGCGGACAGCAGGTGTTCCCAAGTGAGGCACTGGGGCGTCAGCTTCGGATCGCGCTCGGTCTGTCCGCGCCTGCCGGGGAGGTGGAGGTGGTACCCGACGACGCCCCCCGAGCCGGGGGCCGTCTTGGAGCCATCGTCCGCGAAGCGGAAGCACCATCGTCCGCGGAACCACGGGTGGACGACGCATCGCCCGTGCCGTGGGAAAAGCTGGAGCAGGCCTTCCGTCCAGGCGTGTCTCTCAAGCCACATCAGAAGGAGGGACTCGCCTGGCTGTGGCGCCATGCCGTTTCTGGAAGTCCCGGCGTCCTGCTCGCGGACGACATGGGCCTGGGCAAGACATTGCAGGTCGCGTGCTTTCTGACCTTGAGACTGCTCATGGCTGAAAGGGACGCGCGGCCCCATTTGGTGGTCTGCCCCACCATCCTGTTGGACAACTGGAAGCAGGAACTGAACCGCTTCTTCCGGGAAGAGCTCTGGCAAGCCGCCTTCATCCTGCATGGGCAGGACCTCCGGGCCGTGAATCGCGGGGACGGACTCGACACCGACTTGCTCGCGCAGCGGACGTTGATCATCACCAACTACGAAACGCTGGGAGCCTATCAGCGCTCGCTGTTGAAGGTGGATTTCGGCGTCGTCGTCTTCGACGAGGCCCACCTGCTCAAGAATCCGGACACGCTGCGCTCCCGCGCGGCCCGGGCCCTCAAGCGGAGCTTCGCCGTCGCGCTGACGGGCACACCGGTGGAGAACGAGCTGTTCGATGTCTGGGCCGTCTACGACGCGATCCAGAGTCGTGCGCCCCGGGTCTTCGGCCCTCGTGCCTCCTTCCGGGAGGAACATGGCGGTGCGCAGGGCGCATCCACCCTGCGGACGCGGCTGAAGTATCCGTCCAGGGACAGCACGCTGATGCGCCGGGAGAAGGCGGAGGCGCTCAAGGACCTGCCGGAGAAGCGATATCACAGCCATCCGGTGGAGATGACGGCGCTTCAGGAGGAACAGGAGCGGCTCATTGCCCGGCAGGCGCCGAAGCGCGGCGCGCTATGGGCCCTCTCCGCGCTCCAGAAGCTGTATCAGCATCCCGCGCTCCTGGCGGACTCGCGCGGGCTCTCCGCCGCCACCGCGCTCCAGGAGAGCCCCAAGACCCGCCTCTGCCTGGAGTTGCTCGCGCGGGTGGAGTCCACGGCCAGCGGAGCGGATGCGCAGAAGGCCCTGGTGTTCGTCCTCTCCCGGGCGATGCAGGAGCTGCTATCGGGCCTCATCCAGGAGCGCTTCCGCCTGCCGGAAGTCCGCATCATCAACGGAGAGCCGGAGAGCCGCCGTGTAGCCCTGGACGCCATCGACGAATTCTCCAAGGCACGGGGCTTCCAGGTCCTCCTGCTGAGTCCATTGGCCGCGGGCGCGGGGCTCAACATCGTCGCCGCCAACCACGTCATCCATTACGGGCGCTGGTGGAATCCCGCCAAGGAGGACCAGGCCACGGACCGGGCCCACCGCATCGGTCAGGTCCGGCCCGTCCACGTCCACTATCCGTTGCTGCACCGGCAGGGACGCCCCGATTCAGGCTTCGACATGCGGCTCCACGAACTCGTCGAACGCAAGCGTTCGCTGGCACGTGACTTCCTGGCTCCCGTTCCGGATGAGGCGCGGCAGTACTCGGGTGTGTTTCAAGAGGGGGACGGCTGAACCATGTTCATCATCATCATGCAGGCCTTGCGGGACGAATCCCTGCGCATTCCGCTGCTCATCATCGCACTGTTGGCGTTGCTGTCCCTGGGCGCGGTGGTCGAGCGCTGGAGGCGTTTGCGCAACGCCATCCAGACGCTGGAGCAGAAGCTGGAGCAGTTGCTGACGGGCCGTCTCCAGGAGCCCGGCGACCGCGACGAAAGCCGCGCCTTGTGGCGGGCCGTGCGCGAGCAGCTCGTCTTCCCTCCCGGAAGGCAGGAGGTCCCGGGGCCTGTCCTCATGCGTTCGTCGCCGTCGCGGGAGCTGCGTGAGACCTGCCGTGCGTTGTTTCGCCACTCCCTGGGGCATGGAATCGGACGGAACCTGACGGGCATCGCGCTGGTGATGACTTTCGGCCTGCTGGGCGTCGTGCTGGTGGGGCCCGTCCAGGAGGCACTCACGAGCACGGGGGGCAGCGGCCATTCGCAGTCGGACCTGCTCTCCCAGGCCATCGGGAAGATGGGCGCCAAGTTCTTCATCTCCGCGACGGGGCTGGTGGGCACGCTGTTCTTCCAGATGATTGCATTCTTCTGCGAGCGCAAGCTCCTGGGGCGGTTGGATGCGATGCGCCTGGGCTTCGAAAAGTACACGCGGACCCTCGATGCGCATGAAATCGCCCTGGCCTCGGCGCGGGGGGATTCCCTGGGATCGCTGAAGACAGAACTCGTCCAGACCCGGAGGGAACTCGCCGAACAGCTCTCACAGCTCGAAAGCGTGAATGTTTCGATCCAGGGCATCGGCACGGAGGTCCAGGCCCACTTCGGGAAGATGATGAAGGAGGAGGTCGGGGACGTCATCACGCGGCAGTTGAGCGCGGTGGAAAAGGCGGTGCGCGACATCGCCACGGATCTCCAGCGTTCCATCTCCACGAACTTCACTGCGTCGCTGCAATTGGAGATGGCGAGCATCAAGGCCCACCTGGATGGCATCCAGCAGGCGCTGGTGGGGCAGCAGGAGCACGACCTGGGTCGGATCCTCGAACAGCTCCGCGACACGGTGTCCGGCGGGTTCCATTCCCAGTCCCAGGACATGGCCCGGCAAATGGCAGGCTTGGTGGAGGTGCTTCCCCAGTTGGAGAAGCAGCTTGGGGCAATGACCCAGATGCTGGGCAACCAGGCACGGCAGTGGGGCAGCGAGAACCAGCGTGCCGTGGAGGCACTGGGCGAGAAGGTGTCCGAACTGGTGGGCAGCTTCGACGGTGTTCGGGACAACATGGAGAAGGCGGTCGCGCAGGTGCTGAGGAGCGCCACCACGGCCTCCGTTGATCTGGGGCGTCAGAACCAGCAGGTCGTCGACCAGCTGGCGGGCAGCGTCTCCAACATCGTGGGCAGTTTCCAGGGCGTGCTCACGCGGATGCAGGAGAGCTCCGACCAGATGGTTCGCGCGACCGCGCACGTGTCCCGAGATATGCACGCGAGCGCCGTGCAGCAGTCCGGCATCCTGAATGATCAACTGGCGGAACTCCGGGCCCGGTCCGAGGCCGACGTCGGTCATTTCCAGGCTCGCGCCGATGCCTTCGCCAAGGCGATGGAGCAATCGCAGGACGGCCTGCGCTCCGTGACGAAGCAGCTCAACGACACCGTGGACAAGCTGGCTGCCGCGTCACGGAGCGCGGGCGAGACTCATCACAAGGCGGGGGTGGTCTCCGGGAAGATGGATGAGGTCGCGCAGCGGCTCATCGACACGGCCCGGTCCTTCCAACAGCTGTCCCAGGAACGTTCGGGGGTGGTAAAGCAGGAGGAGATGCTCCTCAACGCCCAGCGTGAGGCCCTGGAGCGCGTGACGCCGGTGCTCAACGGCCTGACGCGGACCTATGAGGAATCCATCAGCAAGCAGGTCCAGTTGCTGAGCAGCCAGTGGACGCAGGTCGTGAGCAAGGTCGACTCCGCTCTGGGTCGCTCTTCGAATGAATTCTTCCAGGGCGTGGAGGAGCTGGCGGACGTGGTGAACCAGCTCAAGGATTCATTGAAGCAGCAGGTGCGGCGATGAGCTCTGGGGGAGAGAGCAGTGACCGATCACTCGCGGACCTGATGGCGGGCGTGGCGGTGGTCTTCCTGCTGCTCGCGGTCATCTTCATCCTGGATGCTCGCCAGCAGCGCGAGGAGGCCATCCGCGAGAAGGAAGTGGCCATTGGCAAGGTGGATTCACAGAAGGATGGCGTGCAGGCATCGCTGGTGGCGCTCCGGGCGGAGTTGGTGACCCTGGACTCCGACCTGGATGGTGGCTTCATCGAGATGAGCGGGTTGGACGGCGGGGTGAACGCGCTGGAGATTGAATTCAAGAACCTTCAGTTCGGACTGGGGGAGTGCCGCACGCCTCCGGAGTACGTGGCGCAGTTCCGTCAGGGGGCGGTGCCGCTCATCGAACGCGTCTGCGCGGCCGTGGACGCGATGCGTGACGCGGGCGCCGAGCCGTCCATCATCTTGGAAGGACATACGGACGACCGTCCCTTCCTGGGCACGAGCGGCGAGTGTGGCGTCCGCAATGGCGTGGCGAGGTTCAGCTTCGAGAACAACGTCCGCGCCAGCGCCTCCCGTGCGCAGGAGGTGTTCTTCACGGTGCGTGATCAGCTCCCGGCCGCCGGCTACGCGCGCACATGCCTGGACGCGAACTTCGTGGTGTCGGGACGAGGTCAGACCGCGCCCCGGACCGGGACGGAGGGCGACGATCCCGCCAACCGCCGGCTTGTGCTTCGTGTTCGCGGCGACCTGCGTCTGTAGTGGGGGACACCATGGGGCTGGATGACTTGCTGGACGAAGTGGGGGAGCGGCAGAAGGTCGTCCTGGCTGCGTTCGGGACGTTCCAGCAGCAGGTGGAGGATGGGATGCATCAGCTCGTCCTCCGGGCGGAGGCCGTCCAGCAGCGTGCGGACGAACTCGAACCGGAACGTCTGGCCCGGCTGCAACAGGCGCTCGACGTCGGGGCCGTGCTATCGAAGGTGAAGGCTCAGGACTTCGATGGGCTGAGCCGCAGGGAGCGGCGCGCGGTGACGGGACTGTGGCGGGACGTGGGCCTGGACGGCATGACCTGGTTCCTTACGCGCAGCCCTGACAGCGTGCCGAGGCTGGTACGGCAGCGGCTCCGGGACTGGAGCGCATCCGAGGACGCCGCCACGCAGCGGAGCTGGGCCCAGTTGGTAGGGCGTCGCGTCGAGGACAAGCGCGTGTTGAGATGGGCATTGCCGATGTCCGTCGAAGCGGCGTTGGGAGGCGAGGGTCCCAGCACGCTGGCTCGTCACTGGCGGGACCACGGCCTCGCGGAAATGGTGGGGATGCTCCGGAACTCCGGCATCAAGGAGACCAGTCCCTACGCTGGCCATGTCATCGCGGAGTACCTGGAGGGACGCCTCCAGACGCGTCAGGACCTGTCCCAGGCGATGGCCTTCCTCGTGGACGACCCCGGGGGACTCTCCTGGATGCCGCACAGGAACGTGGACGGCGTCGCGGTGTCGGCGCCGATAGAGGCCCGCATCGCGGTCATCTCCAAGGTCCTGGAGTGTCGACTGGCCGGACGAATGGCTCCGGCCGTCCTCACCCGGCTGGAGGAGCGGTTGATTGCAAGGGACGGTGTTTTCGATGATCCCCGGCACACGACGCTGACCCAGGGGTGGCAGTCGGTCCGTGCTCGCGCTCCGGATGCCTTCGACGCATTCCTGTCCGCGCTCATCCAGCAGGATCTGGAGTTCTTCTTCGAACGCGCCATGAACGAGCAGGATCGGCGGCGGTTCTGGTTGAACTACTTGGGCTCCATCAGGAGGACGACCTGCTGGCTTGCTTCCGAGGCGTATGACGCATTGAGGGCACGGCTCGCGAACCTGCCAGTGGAGCAGCAGGCCGCTTTCCGGCGGGCCCGGCGCCTTCCAAGAGGCAGGACGAGCGCGTTCGTCCTCACCTTCGAGCGGTACGTGGCCGTGGAGTTCTCCGACACCGGGAATGCCACGTATGTTTATGAGCATAGGAGTCTGGATCAAAAGCTCAACGGCCAGCCTGTGGAGCATCACAATGATCTCAAGGACACACCCCAGGAGTATTGTGAGAGGCGATTGACGCACCTTCCCGGATGGGAAATCCGCTTTGAGCAGGAACTCCTGGAGCTGGGAATCGCCCGGGACCGTCAGGTGAAACGCGTGGCACGGTGAATGCTGCCGCGCGTCGGCATTCCCCGCAGCGCGGCCCTGGACGCGAGAACCGGTGCCTTGGTCCTACAGCTGTAGGACCAAGGCTCCTGTCCCTCCCATGCTCCGGGCCTGGGGCGTGGGAGGCTTCTTCGCGGGCTTCATGCTGGGCCCCATCGTCATTCCGCTCGCGCTCGCGGCTCTGTCCATTCCGGGGCCCCCAGGACGCGTAGCGACTCAGCGGGGCATCGTCAGCCAGTCCTCGGATTCACGGTAGATGGCGCGGTAGCAGGTGCCGCAGCCGGGCCCGTTGGGTTCCACCTTGTCGTATCGGGCCGGGCGCTTGAGGTCGAGCAGCCTCCGGCCGTCCGCGCTGGTGAGGGTGACGGTGAAGACGTCGTCCTCGCGCCAGGCCGTGTCGGAGCCCGAATCGTAATAGACGAGCAGCCCGGTCCGGCCGTCCGGGAGGGACCGCATCTGGAACTCCGCCGAGGGGCTGAACGGCCCGGTCGGCGGCGCGGGCCACGCCAGGCGGGTGTCCTTGCCGGGGGGAAGCTCCGCGAGCGAGTGGGTGAGGCAGGTGCTGTTGCGGCAGACCCTGATACGGCTCACGCGAAGCAGCTCGGGCGATTCCGGGACGATGGTCATCAGGGTCATGCCCGTGACGCAGCCGATCAGCGTGCAGACCTTGGGCGCTTCCTGGTGATGTTCTTCCCGCGGGGCCGTGGCGGAGCGGTCCAGGGGCGCCGAGGCGCAGCCCAAGGCGAGGAGGAGGGCGAGGTGAGGGCGTGGTCTCATGGGGCTATTCCGCGACGCGCCCCGAATGGCGCGCGCCGCGAAGTTCACGTGTCAGCGCGGAGCGACTTCGAGTGGGGTGCAGTGATTCGCCAGAGAGTGTCAGCGTACGGTCCCGCTCTCGCAACGGTCCACGCAGAAGTTGAACTTCTTGTCGCAGAAGGCCTTCGCGTCCGGCGTGGTCGCGGCCTGCAGGCAGCCCTGGTGGGTCGCGACGCACTGGTTCCAACACTGTGTGAAGTTCTGGCCCGTGACCTCCGCGTCCTGGGGCTCCTCTTCCATTCCGCCACAGCCCGCGAAGAAGCCCACCGACAGCAATGCCGCGATGACAGACAGACGCATGGTTTGTCCTTGAGGGTTGTCCTGCCGTTGGATGCTGCCTTTCAATGATAGGAGTAGCCTTGCTCCCAAGGGCAGGCGGAGTGGGGTGGAGATGGGAGGAATTGAACGTCTGGACCTACCGCCGGGTGAGCCCGGCCGTGCATACCGGCTCCTCGCTCAGGGGATGTTCCGTCCAGCGTGTCCCGGCATGTGAGCGTCCGGGGGCCTGGGGTGTCCTGCCGGAGGGGGCCGCACTCCCGTCTCAGTGAGGGCCGGGGCTCCGCGCCCCCATCCGTCGGCGACATGTCGCCGACAAGTCGCCGCGCTTCGCGCCGGGCCCCCGGCGCGGTGTCTCCCCTCTGAGGCGGGCCCTGGCAGGCCCCATGCACAGGGCTTCAGCGGTCGTCCTACGCGCTGGAGAAACTCCATGAGAAGAGAGAGTCGAAGCGGGCTGGCGTTGCTGGCCCTGGGCCTGGTGCTGGCGTTGACCGGATGCGGTGGCGCCCAAGCGCCCGAGGATCAGGAGGGCAGCGCGCAGGCGGTGGTGACAATGCCCCAGGCGTTGAGCGCCAGCGACGTGTCCCGGGTGGAGCTCACCCTGTCCGGCGCGGGGATGACGACGCGCACGGAGGCGCTGGTGAAGTCAGGTGGGCAGTGGCGTTCGGTGCTGGGCCAGTTGCCCGCCGGCACCGGGCGCACCTTCAGCGCGAAGGCCTTCGACTCCTCCAACACCGAGCGCTACGCCGGCCAGGCGACGCCCGTCACCATCCTGGCCAACCAGACGACGGCCGTGACCCTGCTGCTCCAGGAGGTGAACGCGCCGCCGCCCTTCGAGAACGTGGCGCCGCGCATCCTCTCCCTGGTGACGAACCCCGGCACGGTCGCCCCGGGCGGTCAGGTGTCCCTCCAGGCCACCGCGGATGATCCGAACGCGGGCGACACGCTCACCTACGCCTGGACCGCGTCGTCCGGCACGCTCGGCGCTCCCTCCAGCCTCACCACCGCGTGGACCGCCCCCGCCACCGCGGGCCAGGCGACGCTCACGCTGACGGTGACGGACTCCAAGGGCGCCAGCACCTCCCTCAGTGTCACCGTCACGGTGAGCACCGGCAACGGCGGCGCGGGTGTCAGCGTCTCCTTCAATACCTGGCCGCAGGTGGCGGGCATCACCGCCATGCCATCCTCCGTCGCCGTCGGGCAGGCCACCACGGTGATGGCCTCGGCCAGCGACGCGGACGGCGACAGCCTCACCTACCAGTGGACGGCCAACTGCGCCGGCACCTGGACGAACGCGGACTCCGCCAGCGCCAGCTTCACGCCCACCGCGCTGCCTTCGGGCGGGACCTGCACCCTCAACGTCAAGGCGCAGGACGGCCGCGAAGGCCAGGGCACGGGAAGCTTCACCATCCACGTGACGGCGACGCCCACCACCGGCCGCTTCCCGCCGGAGGTGTTCGAGTCCTCCCAGTCCACCGGCTCGGTGCCCGCGAGCGGCGACACCGTCCTCTTCCGCGTGCGCGCCAGGGACGCGCAGTCCAGTGCGCTCACTTTCGCGTGGACCGCCAGCACCGGCGCGCTGGGCACGGCCACCAGCACCGCCACCACCAGCGACGTCGTCTGGACGGCGCCCGCGTGCGTGGCCTCGGGCACCCCGCCCACGGTGACGGCCACCGTCACCAACGCCCTGGGCCTCTCCGCCTCCTATGTCTTCTCCCTCCAGGGCGGCACCGCGTGCAGCGCGGCCACGGGCCCGAGGATGGCGGGGGGCGACAGCCACTCGGTCATCGTGAAGTCGGATGGCACCGTCTGGTCCCTGGGGACCAACGGCAATGGCCAGTTGGGAGACGGGACGCAGACGGAGCGCCGCACGCCGGTGCGGGCGCAGGGGCTCACCGGCGTGATCAGCGTCGCCACGGGTGACTTCTACACGGTGGCCGTGAAGTCGGACGGCACGGTCTGGGTCTGGGGCTCCAACAACTTCGGTCAGCTGGGGGACGGGACGACGACGGACCGCCTCACGCCGGTGCAGGTGCCGGGCCTCACCGGAGTCATCGCCATCGCGGCGGGCGACGCCTACACCGTGGCGCTGAAGTCGGACGGTACGGTCTGGACGTGGGGCTACAACGGCTATGGCCAGCTGGGCAATGGGACGACGGCGGGGCGCCTGAGTCCGGGCCAGGTGCCGGGCCTCACCGGCGTGGTGTCCATCGCGGCGGGCGGCACGGGCCACACGCTCGCCGCGAAGTCGGACGGCACCGTCTGGGCCTGGGGCCGCAACGGTCCTGGCCAGGTGGGTGACGGAACATCGACGTCGCGCAGCTCGCCGGTGCAGGTGCTGGGAGTCTCCGGCGTGGTGACCGTCGCCGCGGGCGACTTCCACTCCCTGGGGTTGAAGTCGGACGGCACCGTCTGGGGCTGGGGCTACAACGGCCCGGGTCAGTTGGGTGACGGGACGGGAGGAGACCACCCCACGGCGGTGCGGATGCCGGGCATGACCGGCGTGGCCGCCATCGCGGCGGGGGACGCCCATACCGTGCTGCTGAAGTCGGACGGCACCGTCTGGACCTGCGGCTACAACGCCAACGGTCAGGTGGGCGACGGGACGACCACGAACCGCTCCACGCCGGCGCAGGTGCCGGGGCTCACCGGGGTGGTGGCCATCGGCGGTGGGGATCTCCACAGCATGGCGCTGAAGTCGGACGCCACGCTCTGGAGCTGGGGCGGCAATGCTGGTGGCCAGTTGGGCGACGGCACGTCGACGGGTCGTGGCACACCGGTGCGGGCGCAGGGCTTCTAGTTTCGACCCTGCAGCCTCCGGCTTCGGCGCGGACCTCCGCGCCGAAGCCGGACGTCGTTCAGCGCCCGGAGCGCAGGGCCCGCGCGCCTTCTGATCCGAGCCGTCCTGTCTGGGATTGACGGGAGGGCCGCCCCTTCAGCGGCCCTCCCGTGGGGACTCGCATCGAGGCGTCCCCGTGAAGGGGGCGGGACCCGGTGGTTGATTCGATCTCCTCCCACCCGCCATCATGCGGGCACCATGAGCTTCGAGGATCTGCTCGGCCTCCTGGCGGGCTTCGTGGGACTCCCCGCCATCATCCTGTCCCTCCTCGTCCGCTCCCGCCGCGTGACCGTGCGGCTGGAGCAGCAGGGGCTGCTCATCCAGGGGAAGGTGACCTTCGTCAGGAGGCGGTCAGCCACCGAGAACTGGATCTCCTATGCCTTCCGGCTCGCGGAGGGGCCGGAGCGCCACGGCGTCTTCACCGAGCCATCCTCGCCAGCCATGGATCGGCGCCCAGGCACTTCCGTTGACGTCCTCTACCTGGCGGACGCGCCCCAGCACCACATGGCCGCGGCGGTGGGCGGGGGCCTCACCCATGAGCGCTTCCTGCTCGTGGCGGCATTGCTCGTGGGCTTCTCGCTCCTTGGCCTCTTCGTCGCGCTGCACTCCTACTTCACGTCGTAGCAGAGGAAGTCGTAACCCATCGCGTAGACGGCGAGGACGGCCTCCTGCTCCGTGTCGATCGTCTCCAGCACCTCCCTGACGGCGTCCGGCGTGGAATGGAGCCGCACCTCAGCCGGAAGAGGCAAGTGAGCCGCCTGAGGCAGCGGCGAGGCAGGAGCTGACCCAGGAGCGCACGCCTCGGCTGGATGGGGCCGGCGCGCGTCATTCAGCTCAACTCGTTCCCCAGTTGCCCAAAAAGTCGCCCATGGTGAGTTGCACGCCTTGGTTGCGCAAGATGCCGTAGGCGGTGGTCACGTGATAGAAGAAGTGGGGGATTGCGAATGCGATCAGAAACTGGCTGCCTTTGGAGCGCATCGAGCCCCGGCGGTGCTCGATCACGATCTCTCGATCGAGGCCGGCTTCGAGGTCGCCTGGCGCGATATCTCGGAGATACGCGATCGTCGCATCGAGGCGCTGGTGTAGATCCGCAAAGCTCCTTGCATCGTTCGCGGCCGGCACCGATGGCGCCCCCAGCAACTGCGCGATCGTCAACCTGGCTCCCTCCGCGGCCCAGTGGATTTGAGCGGCGAGCGTGTACATGTGCAGGTCAGACTGCGCGTCACCCGCGGCGCCACGCACGCGCTCTTCCACGGCGAGTTGCGCGGCCAGCAACGCCTCTTCACCTCTGCCACTGGCAGCGGCAGGGTCTTCGGCCTTCTTCAACTGCGTTTTCAAGTTTGTCAATCCGCGGATGAACAGGCCAGCAGATAGATCGTAGGCATTCAAAGACATGGCACACCCTTCACGTGCTTCATGCACCGGTGCGAACCGGTCCCGGCCGGTGCCTATTGATGAAACGCGATACTTGCCCACGTTGTCCCTCGCAGCCAGCGGATAGTTGCTGTTCCCAACTGGGGGCAATCCCTCTTCTGGGGGAGAGGCACGCGCCGAACGGCACGCTACAAGACGCGGGCATGTCCACCCGGAAGTCATCTACCCGAATCCATGCGATGCAGTCCGCGGGCACGCAGCACTTCGTCGAACGCACCTACCGCGAAGGGGGCGTGTTCCAGTGGGCGCGCGAGACATTGATGAACGCCCTGGAGGCCGGGGCGCGGCACGTCGAATACGGCATCGAATGGCAGGCCGTGGAACGCAAGGGCGTGTACCGGCGGGTGATCGCGGACGATGGGAAGGGCATGGGCCCGGAGGAACTCGAGGAGTTCTTCAACACGTTCGGTGGAGGCAGCAAGCCCATTGGGGAAGCCGCGGAGAACTTCGGTGTGGGCTCCAAGACGTCCCTTCTGCCGTGGAACCGCTACGGCCTGGTGGTGGTGTCCTGGGTGGAGGGCCAGGAACCGTCGATGGTCTGGCTCCAGCAAGACCCGGAGACCGGTGAGTACGGTTTGAAGATCTGGTCCGTGGAGCTCGATGACGGCACTCAGTCGAACGAAACCACGATCCGGCCCTACCTGGACGAAGCGCATGGTTGTGATTGGGCGGCCGTGCGGCCTGACTGGATGGGAGCGCATGGCACCGTCATCGTCCTCCTGGGAAACGAGCCCACCGATGACACGGTGCTGGGCGACCCGACCCGGGACGAGAAGGGCGTGCACGGCGTGGCGAAGTACCTCAACCACCGCATCTGGGAGGTTCCCAAGGACGTCGACGTCAAGGTGGACGTCCTTCAGAGTGACCTCAAGGAGAACTGGCCCCGGAGCGCACTGGAGGCTCGGCCCAAGGAGCCTCGGGCCACGATCCGGCGCACCGTCCGGGGCGCTCGGCACTGGATCGAATACACCCGGAATCATGAGGGAGGGCGCCTGGCGGACAGCGGGACCGTCCCCCTGGACGACGGCACCCGGGCGCACTGGTTCCTCTGGTCTGGCGAACGGCCCAACATCCACGGCTACGCTCCGCAGCACGGCTTCATCGCGGCGCTCTACAAGAACGAGCTGTACAACCACCAGACGCACCATTCGCCCTACCGGGCCCTGGGCGTCAGCGCCACGCCCGTCCGGCAGCGGCTGTGGGTGGTGTTCGAGCCACGGGCCTTCGACAAGGAAACCAAGACAGGCGTCTTCCCGACCACGGACCGCAATGCCCTGAAGCTCCGGGGAGGTTCGGGCACGAGCGACGAGCTGCCCATGAGCGAGTGGGCCAACGCCTTCGCCGACAAGATGCCGGAGTCCGTGCGCAAGGCGCTGGCGGACACGCGTCTGGGGGACGCCCGGGGCATCGAGGACGAGGCCTGGCGCAACCGGCTGCTGGAGCGCTTTGGTTCGCGCTGGAAGATGACGAAGCTGTCGGCGCGCAAGGAGGGGCCGGAGTCCGTGCAGCCCATCCAGAAGGGGGGCCGTCAGCTCACGCTCCCAGGCACCCCGGCGGCCACCCGCAGCCCGAGGGTCGCGACCTCCGCCCCGACGAAGAACCCTCGCGGGCCGGAGAACCTGGGCGCCTCACCGGGGCCCAGCTCCGCGCGGAGCACCCGGGTGGGCGGGGGCCTGCCGCACTGCCGCACCGTCAAGGCGAGCGACATGGACAATCCGGGCTACCTCGCGGCCTGGCAGCCACGAGACCCCCAGTGTCCCAACGGCGTGGTGCTCCTCAACATCGAGCATCCCGTCCTGGCGCAGCAGATCGCCTATCACCAGTCCCAGTATCCTGATCACTTCGCCGAACAGGTCCAGCAGGAGGTCGTGAACGTGTACCAGGAGATGGCGATCTCCAAGATCGCCCACTCCGAAGGGATGCGGTCGTTTCTCCCCTCGCGCGAGGTGGAGCAGGGCCTGAGGACGCCCCAGGCCCTGACGCTGGCCCTGCTGGGGCTGGTGGGTGAGGACATCCTCATCCAGAACCGACTGCGAGGAACGCTCGGCAAGGCCCGCTCGAATGGCTGAGGGCCGTCCAGGGTCCTGGGTCAGACAGGCATGTTGAGGCGAGCCGCCTGGTAGAGCAGGTCCAAGCGGTCATCGACGCCCAGCTTGGCGAAGATATGTTTCACATGGCTCTTCACCGTGTGACGGGAAATTCCCATCTCATCGGCGATTTGCTGGTCGTTCCATTTGCTGAGCATGCCCATGGCGACGACGACCTCGGTGGAGGTGAGCTCACACTTCATCTGCTCAGGGAGCGGGATGGAGTGGGGGAGCTCGTTCATCAGGAGGGCCCACTTCCGGGGACCCTCGGGAGCACGCAGTTGGATGAACCGGACCACGCGGGAGCAATTCCCGTGGCTGCGGACCCAGGAGTCCTTGCCGAGCCGGGCATCTGGGGGCATGCGCACCAGGGACTCCAACTGCTCCTGGAGGGGGATGGGAATGCCAGACGAGTGGAGGTCGGAAGGGGCGAACCATCGCTCCAAAAGGACGGCGGCGTTCGGGGAGCGCAGCACCTCGCGGTGGGGTGGCTCCACGACGAGGATGGCGGCATTGGGGCGGCGGTAGAGCTCTTCGAGGATGTTGGCGTAGGTGGCGAGGCCCTGGGTGACACCGCATTTGCGGATGACTTGGGTCAAGTGCTCGGTGACGCTCGCGACAACGTCGGCGTTCTGGTCGGAGAAAGGGCGTGGCCGGTGTCTGTAGAGCGCGAGGGCTGCGTCGAAGCCGGGGCGGAGGATGAGCCGGACGGCCATGATGTGCTCCAAGGGCGGCCCCAGCTCGATGCTGAGTTGGTGGATGAGGCTCCCCTTGAACTCCTCGTGGGACATGAGCTGCGAATCGCGGACGACCCAGTTGGGCCGGTCGAAGATGGGTTTCCGGAACATGTCATGTTCGATCACCTCGTTGTACCGCTCGAGGATGAGGAGGCGCTGGCCCGGAACGAGCCATTCATTTCCTGGCGAACGCGTTTTCTCCATGAGGCACAGCCCCATGGCGTCTGCCTGCGCGAGCTGGAGGAAGCGGGGTCGGAATGCCTCGAGGGCTTCAGCAAGGGTCAGTGGAGCATGGAGGGCGAGGAGTGCCTCTTCCCTGAGCGAGTACTCGGCGGCAGTGAGATTCGGTAGACGGACCATTCACCCTCCTGGAGTAGGCCACCCCGCGAGTTGTATGGGGTGCCCTCTCATCCATAGCCACCGACTGAATACCTGTCCCTCACCCTCCAGAGGGATTGACGGATGTTCATGAATCCGTCGCGCAGGCTGCCCACGAACTGCTCGCGTCCGCACCTGCATGTGCGCACGTTGTTGACCGTCATGCTGGCGCTGGCCCTGGGTTGCGCCACGCGGGAGGAGCCCACGCCGGCTCCCACCGCCCCCCGGTGTCCGCAGGGGCCGAGGCCAGGCCGTTGAAGGAGGAGGTGTCGCAGCTCAACTCCCGGCTGCGACGGGGCGAGAAGGCGGGACTGACGCCGCATGAAAAAGCCCCTTTCCGGTCCGTGCCGGAAAGGGGCTTCCTGTTTCATCGGGCGCGAGGCGCCGTCGGGTTACTCGAGGGTCGGGGCCTGGCTCATGCCGGCCGTCGGATCCGCGCTGCCCTGGCCGAGCGAGCCGCCCAACAGCGAGCTGCCCGCGGAGCCAACGGCGCCGACCACGCCCGTCACGCCCTGGGCCACGCCCTGCACGCCCTGGCTGACGGCCTGCACGCCCTGGGTGGCGGCCTGCACCAGCTCGGTGATGCTGCTGATCACCGAGGCGACGCCCTCCAGCAGCTTGCCGATGCTCTCGGTCTTGCTGGCGCCGGCCGGAGAAAAGCCGTCCGTCTGGAGCGACTGCATCAGGGGCGAAGCGAGCTTGGAGTCAGGCCGCTGGGCGCCGTTGGGCAGCGAGGGCGCGGAGAGCATGGCGGCGTCTGGCGCCTGGACGCCGTTGGGCAGCGAGGGCGCGGAGAGCATGGCGGCGTCAGGCAACTGGGCGCCGTTGGGCAGGAAGGGCGAGGCGAGGTCAGGCAACTGGGTGGCGGCGTCGAGCAGCGAGGACTTGGAGAACTTGGAGTCCGGCTTCTGGGGGGCGTTCGGAGCGTTGGGCGAGGAGGGCTTGGCGTCCGGCTTCTGGAGCGCGTTCGGAGCGTTGGGCGAGGAGGGCTTGGCGTCCGGCTTCTGGATCGCGTTCGGAGCGTTGGGCGAGGAGGGCTTGGCGTCCGGCTTCTGGGTGGCGTTGGGGGAGCTCGGCTTGGAAGACGGGATGTCCTGCGCGGGGGGACGGCGGATGGCGTTGGTGGAGGGACCGCGAGCGGAGGAGATCTTCATGGGGGAGCTCGTTTCGGAAGAAGAGGGTGGGGACCGCGTTCAGCGTTGAGTCCACCCATAGCAGCGGGCGTGCCAGGCCCTCCGAAGCCCCATTGCGCGCCCAACCCGTTGATCTCCTTGGGGCCGCGTGTGGCGCGGCCTCCGTTCCCCAGGCAAGGCCTGGTGACTGCCGTTACGGGCTGATGTGTCCAGTCATCAGGGGGTGCGGAGGCGGATGGGGATCCGGAGCTCCACCTCGTACTCCAGGACATTTCCCTCGAAGCCGCCCTTCGCGATGGCGCTGACCTTCGTGGGCCGCAACTCCTCCGGATCCGTCCCCTGCTTCACCTGGTAGAGGTGGCAGTGCGCCTTCTTCGCGTCGACGTGCGCGAACAGGCCGCCGTTGCGCGCGTGGATGAGCTTGGGGAAGAACTCCTCCATGGAGTTCGAGAGCAGGACGTGGATGTCGCAGGGAGAACCCGAGACGGCCATGAGCGTTCCGTATTGGTGCTCGGCGCAGATCTCGAAGCCCACCTTGACGCCATCGACCACGGCCCAGTTCCGCTTGTTGTCGCCCCCTGCATTCATGACCATGGCGGCGTCCTTGGTCTGGAACCAGTGGTATTCGAAGTCCGTGCCGTCCAGGTAGGGGATCTGCTTGTCGTACTCGATGACCTGCTTTCCCGCGCGGAAGGCCTTCAGGACGTTCCGGTACGAATAGGTGCTGCCCGCCTCCGACGCCTGCTCCTGCTGTGTGTCCCAGTCCTCGTTCAGGTAGGCGCGTTTGACTCCGTCGGGCAGGTGGTCGTCACCCATGCACTGGACCTTGGCGAGCGACTCGAAATGGCGTTCCAGCGAGCGCTCCGCGCCGAACTCGATGGCATCCGCGACAGGCAAGGTCCCAGGAACGACCAGGACGTCACCCAGCTGTGTCGAGAGCCCCTTGATCTGTTCGCTGAACTCGAGCGCCGCCTTCGAGGACAGGGCCCCCTCGGGCGCTCCCAGGGCGTGCCAGAAGAAGAACTCCGGTGCGAGGAGCAGGTGGAAGACGTCCTTGCGCGCGACCCCGGCGCAGAGGTCCTTGAGGACATCCAGCCGCTTGAGGTTGTTCACGATTCCCTGTCGGGTCCCATCGCATTGCAGCATCGTGATGGCGACCTTCTGGGACTTGATTCCCCGGGCACAATCGTGCCGAGGCAGGCCCAGTTTCTCCGGGAAGAAGGCATTGCATTCCGGGCAGATTGGCATGGCGGGATCCCCGTTGAGAGAGTGTGGGAGGGCGGGTCAGGGGTAGGGCGGCTTCTGGAAGGAGGTCTTCAGCTCCAGGAACTCATCAAGCCCGGGTTGGGGCAGTCGACGGAGATGGCTATGCTGCCCCCAAAGCGCTGAAGCGGGGTGGTGTGTGGGATTCACGGCAGGGTAGAGGAACGCTCGCGACGACCGAACGACCCACCAGGCCCTGTGCCCTGCCCGCGCCGGGATCTCCCGGGAGGCTCCGGGGCGGGGGCGTCTTCCCTCGCGAAGGGCGCGTCCGGCGCGAGAATCCACTGCCGTGCAGGTCTCTTCGCGCGGTGGAATTTCCGAAAGGATGGATGTACTGCGGCGGGGATGGGGCTCCGACCGCGACAAGACGGGGCCTCACGAAGGGTGCAGTGGTCGCGGGGCTGTGTCTGCTGGTGGAATACGAGCGGATGGCCGAGACCAAGAGGCTGGCAGCATGGTCAAACGGTCCACCGACCCGGAGCACGCCCATCTCGCTCACGCGGGCCGGGGGCTCATCGCTGTGACTTACTCGAGGCCGAACAAGAAAGGGCCGACCATGAAGAAGCTGCTCGTAGGACTGATGCTGGCTGTGATTCCGCTCGTGGGCTGTGGCACGGAGACAGACGGTCTGGCGGAGCAGGGCCAGATTGTCACCACCGAGGATGGCGCCGAAATGGTCATTGAGCACCGCTCGGAGCCGGGTGAGGCCCGGTCCGGGGACGTGTCCGCCATGGGTGCGTCCTGTTGGGTCGTGCTGGAGTACTGCAAGGACCCCCAGACGGGCCGGCCGAACTGCGCGCAGACCCACTGCACCATGGACCAAGCCGTCGCGGCCTGTAAGGCCCTCATCAAGAAGCATTGCTGAGCCGCGCTCCGGGCCTCCGGTTCGTGGTCAGGCTTCAACGGGTGTACCTGGGACGCCATGTGTACATTCTGTGATCTAGGGATCTGCCGTGCATCTGCGCGGCGTTCGAGGAGCAGGGGCGGGAGGTGGGCGCGGGCCTGCCCTCCGCGCTGGCGCGCCTTCGAGATGATGGTGGGCAAGCTGAAGGACCTGCTGCACCGCATCACCACGCCGACGTTGATTCTGGTGGGGGAGGAGGACGCGGTGACGCTGCCGGAGATGGCGGACCGGCTGCACGAGCGCATCGCCAGCTCCCGGCTCCTCCAACTGCCTCACGGCGGCCACATGAGCAACCTGGAGCAGCCCGAGGCGGTGAACGCCGCCATCTCTACGTTCCTGGACGAGATGAGGGGAGCCCCGCTCCAGGCGGAGTGAGGGATTGCGCAATCCCTCACGGCCATGTCTGGGGTTGAATCTCGGGCGCGCTCAGCTCTCGGCGGAGGGCGCGGACTCGGACGCCTGCGGCTCCTCGCAGACGGGCGCCGCGTCACCGGACGCCTCCATCTCATCGCTCACGGAGGCCTGCTGCGCGCTGGGGGCGCGGCAGTAGTCGATGCAGAGCTGCTCGTCGCCGCAGGTGACGACGGAGGCGCCGACGGTACAACGGACGTCGCAGGCCGTGGTGCAGCTACAGACGCCGTGGCACGGCAGCGCGGCGGCCGGCAGCGGCGCGAGGGCCAGGAGCGAGGCGGAGGCGAACAGCGACTTGAGCACGGTACGCATGGACATCTCCCTTGGGTGGACTGCCGCGTCAGCCTCAGGGGATTGTGATTCGGAGTAAATACGTGCTTCCGCGTAACGCGCACGCTGCCTGGGAGACTGGCCCCAGCACGGGGGCCACCCCAGAACGCATCGAACCCGCTGCCCAGCTTGGAGGCGTCCCGCCAACTGGCGGTTACTCCTCCACGGCCTCCTGGGGCTCCTGGAAGTCCACGTCGAAGTTGACGCGCTGGCCGGGCTCGATGGTGAAGGTCTTCTGCCAGTGCGATGGACCCACGGTGACGTTGAGGCGGTGGTAGCCCTCGTAGACGTCCAGCTCCTCCACCGGGACGACGCCCACGGGCTTGCCGTCGACGGAGACGTTGGCGCCAGCGGGGCCGCGAACGTTGATGAAGGCCTTGTTGAGGAAGAACTGGTAGGCGGAGCGGCCGGTGGGGGCCACCGTCACGGTGCGCGACACGGAGATGCCGAGCGCGCCGTTGGTGAAGGTGAGCAGGTGCTTGCCCGGCGGCAGCGACGCGGACAGCGGCGTGCGGCCCAGCAGCGCGTTGTTGAGCGTGACCTCCACGCGGGGATCCACGGTGAGGTCCAGGATGCCCATCGTCGGGCCCGCGTCCACACCGGCGTCCACGCCCGCGTCCTCGATGCCCGCGTCGAAGGGGGCCGCCACGACGGCGGGCAGGCCCGCGTCGAACGTCTCCACCGTCATCGTGCCCTGGAGCTGGCGCTGGATGACCACCGCGCCCGCGCCGAGCGTCAACACGAAGCCGCCCACCACGTACGGCACCCAGGAACGCGAAGGCTTCTGCGCGACAGCGACCTGCGCCACGGGGCTCGCCGCGCCACCGAAGATGGGGCCCGTGGGCCGTGTCTCCTTGGAGGTCGCCGGAGCAGGGGAGGGCGCGGCAGTGCCACCCTGTGCCGTGGCACCAGCGGGCACCGTCACGGCGCTCGGGATGCTCGGAGCCGCAGGCTGCGCTGACGCCGTGGCCGGAGCGGTCGGAGTGCTCTGCGCGGCCGTTGAAGCCTGCGCGCTCTGCGTGACAGCGGGCGTCGATTGCTGCGCGGCCTGCACGGGCGCGGAGGCCTGCGCGGAGACAGGGGCCTGCGGCGCGGCAACCACGGGCTGCGCGGGAGCAGCCGTACTGCTCTCCGCCGAAGAGAGCTCCGGCACCTTGTTCTTCACGGGCTCCGCGAGCCCCACGCCCTGCGCGATGAGCTCCGCGATCTGCGGCGCGGGCATGCCCGCCTTCGCCAGCACCTCCGCGATGCCCTTCTCGATGGTCGCCCGCCGCGCCGCGCGCGCATCACTCTCCGGCGGGAACAGCTTCGCCAGATGCTCCGCGAAGGCCTCGTGCTCCGGCAGCTTCCCGATGGCCTCCACCAACGCCTCGCGGAACGCGAGCGCCGACGGGTAGCGCTCCAGCGCGCGCTTCGTCGTCGCGCGGCGCACGACGGCATCCAGCTTGAGCGGTACGTCCGCCGGCATCGGGGGCAGGGCGCGGTTGAGCACCGCCTTGTCCGGATCCGCCGACTCCTTGAACGGCATCTTCCCGGTGAGGCACTCGTGCAGCGTGAGCCCCAGCAGGAACACGTCCGACTGCACGTTGACCGCTTCGCGCCCGCCCAGCAGCTGCTCGGGGGACGTGTACGCGCGCCGGTTCTTCACGCGCTTGCCACCGCGCTCACGCGGCGCCACGGAGAGCGCGCCGTAGCCCGTCACCTTCGTGAAGCCGCTGAAGGACACCATCAGCGTCTCGGGCCGGATGTCTCCGTGCACCAGCGGCGAACCGTCGTCGTTGCCCGCCACGTGCGCGTAGTGCAGGCCCATCGCCGCGTCCGCCACCACCAGCGCCGCGAACGCGGGCGACATGCGCGGGTTGGCTTCCAGCACGCGCCGCAGCGGTTCGCCGTCCGCGAACTCCGTGACGCGCGCCAGGCCTCCGTCCAGCTTCTCCAGGCCGTGCACGCGCAGGATGTTCGGATGGTCGAAGACGATGGCGCGGTTCGTCTCGCGCTCCAGGCGCGCCACCAGCTCCGGGTTCTGGGCAATCTCAGGCGGTGCCCAGATGAGCACCACGGGGCGGGGCGTGGCACCTTCCTCCAGCGACAGGCCGAGGAAGGCACGCGAGCCCTCTCCAGCGAGGAGGGGGCCGAGTGAATGGTAGCGAGGCGAACTCATGGGAACGGCATGCTAGTGCCCTTCCCGTCGATCCTGGAATCCCCGGGTCGCGCCTAGAGCCGCTGCCCTTCGAAAGGCAGCGTCAGGTGGTAGCCGTAGCGCCCGCGCCGCACGAGCAACAGCACGCTACGTCCCCGTCGCGCCGTCAGCAGGGCTTCACGGAAAGTATCACCCGATGGGACAGGCTGATTGTTCATTCGCAACAGCACGTCCCCCGGCTCCAGCCCAATCTCCGAGGCAGCCGAGCCCGGCCGCACCGCGGAGATCGCCATCCCGCCTTTATTTTCCTTCACGCGCAGTCCCAGCTTCTCCCACGCCAGGGTTTCGAGCAGGCGAGCTGGAAATTCAACCGGCGTGACCTGCACCGTGCGGTTGCCGCCTGCTCGGAAGAGCACCAAGGGGAAGACCGAGCGGGCCGGATAACCGCGCACGCGCGAGTCGAAATCCTCCGCGTCCTGGATGCGTGAGCCGCCCAGTTCCGCGACCACGTCACCGCGCTGCACGCCGGCCTGCGAGGCCGGGCTGTCCGGATCCACGTTCGTCACGATGACGCCGAACGTGCGGTCCCACCCGAGCCGCGCGGCCACCTGCGCGGGCAGGTCCGCCGTGTCCATGCCCACCCACGCGGGGCGCACCTTCCCGAAGCGCGTGAGCTCCTCCACGATGCGCCGCACCTTGTCCGCCGGGATGGCGAAGCCGATGCCCTGGCCGTTCGCGTAGATGGCGGTGTTGATGCCGATGATCTCCCCGTCCACGTTGAGCAGCGGCCCGCCGGAGTTGCCCGGGTTGATGGCCGCGTCCGTCTGGAGGAAGTCGTTGTAGACGCGGTCGTCCGCGCGGAAGGTGCGGCCCGTCGCGGACACCACGCCCGCCGTCACCGTCTTGCTCAGGCCGAACGGGCTGCCAATGGCCACCACCGTCTCGCCAATCATCAAGTCACTGCTGGTGCCCAGCTTCGCGGTGGGCAACGGGTCCTTCGCGTTGACCTTGAGGACGGCCAGGTCGTTGTTCGCGTCGCTGCCCACCACCTCCGCGTCGAACGTGCGCCCGTCCGCGAGCACCACGTGGATGGCGGACGCGCCGCGGATGACGTGGTCGTTGGTGACGATGATGCCGGACGGGTCGATGATGGCGCCGCTGCCCAGGCCCTGGATGCGCTGGCGCGTCTCCGGCTGATCCATCCCCTGGCCGAAGAACTCCTCCAGCGGCGAGCGCTGCCTGCCCCGGAAGCGCGACTCCACCTCCTGTTCGGTGCCGATGTAGACGACCGCCGGGGAGACCTTCTGGACCACCTCCACGACGTCGCTGCGGCGCCGGGACAGGTCCGCGTGCGCTGGAAGCGCCAGCACGAGCCCCGTCAGCAAGAGCCCCCACCGGATGTGTGCTGCCCTCATGCCCTTCCTCCCTACGCCGCCGGAAATTGTCTCCCGGAAGACAGTCTGAATGTCGGGAAGGCCTCAGCCATTCCCTGGGTGTCTGGAAGCGGCGTCCGGCTCTTCATAGACCAGATGGCGCGGCCGTGATCGAACGCACTTTCAGGCAGAACGTTCTTGCCCTGGGCCGATTGCGGCGTTGGGGGCGCAAGGGCGGGCCTGGGAGTCCCGGCGCGGCGTGGTGCGTGATGCCCGCGGGGGCCGAGGGAGTGGTCGCACATGAGTCTCGTCCTGGTCGCGGATGACGAACCCGCGGTGCTGGAAGTCCTGAGCCAGGTGGTGGAGGACCTGGGGCACGAGGTGGTGCGCGCGCGGGATGGCGAGGAGGCGCTGGCGCTCGCCCGCGTCCACCGCCCACGGCTGGTGATCACGGACCACATGATGCCGCGCATGAGCGGCATGGAGCTGTGCAGCCGGTTGAAGCAGGAGCCGGGCCTGCGCGAGGTGCCCATCATCCTCCTGAGCGCCGTGCTCCAGCAGGGCTCGCCGGATGCCGCCGCGTTCCTCAACAAGCCCTTCGAAATCACCGACTTCGAGACGCTGGTCCACGACGTGCTGGAGAAGGCCCCCGCCGTCCCCTCAGAGCCCGCGACGCCCGTGGAGGCGCTGAGCCGGTGGGTGGCGCAGTCGCTCCAGGGACCGCTGGAGGCCGCTCGCGACCAGCTGCGCACGCTTCGCGACCTGCCTCCGCCCGGCAGGGGCGCGGTGGAGGCGCTGGGCGCGCAGCTGCAGTCGCTGGAGAGGATGGGGCGCTATCTCCAGGACGCCGTCCGCCTGAGCGCGGGCAGCGTGACGCTGCGGCCGGTGGAGGGCGACCTGCGCCGGCACCTGGAGGCGTCCATCGCGCGGTGCCGCACGACGGGCGGCCCGGACGTGCCGGTGGAGGTGACGGTGCCCGAGGAGGCGGTAGGCCTGCGCTTCGATCCGGAGCGCCTGGGGCAGGTGTTCGACGTGCTGTTGTCGAACGCGGCCCGGCAGGGCGGAGTGCGCGTGGAGCTGACGGCGTCCCCGGAGCAGGTGCTGGTGCACGTGAGCGACCCGGGGCCGGGCATCCCCGAAGCGGAGCTGCCCCGGTTGTTCCAGCCCTTCCCGGAGGGCCCCGCGAGAGGTGAAGCGCTGGGGCTCTACGTGGCCTCGGAGCTGGCGAAGCTGCACGGCGGCGCGCTCTCCGCCGAGTCGCGCCCCGGGCAGGGCGCGACGTTCAGCGTGTCACTGCCGCGCGTGGCCTGAAGCGTCAGGCCTTCTGCGACTTCAGCATCCAGCCGATCATCTTGTAGAGCAGGCGGGCGCCCACGTTGGCGTCCCACTCGCTGCCCTCGGGGTCGGGGGCCACTTCGGTCAGGTCGAAGCCGACGATGGTGCGGCCCGAGCGCACGACGCCCGCGACGAGCGCGGTGGCCTCCGGGAAGGACAGACCGCCGGGGACGGGGGTGCCGGTGTGCGGGCACAGCACGGGGTCCAGGCCGTCGATGTCGAAGGACAGGTAGACCTGCTGCGGCAGCTTGTCGACGATCTGCTTCACCTGCTGGTTCCAGGGCAGGCCGTCGAAGCGGTTCTGCTGGAGGACCGCGTCGAAGAAGGCCTGGATGCGGCCGCCGGAGTCCTCGATGTAGCGGTGCTCGTTCTCGCTCATGTCGCGCAGGCCCACCTGGACCAGCGTCTTCATGCCCGGGATGCGCTCGGCGACGTTGTAGAAGATGGACGCGTGCGACCAGGTGAAGCCTTCGTACGCGACGCGCAGGTCGGCGTGCGCGTCCAGGTGGAGCACGCCCATGCCGGGGTACTTCTCCGCGTGGGCCTGGATGATGCCGTAGGAGATGGCGTGGTCGCCTCCCACCGCGGCCACGAGCTTGCCCTGCTCCAGCCAGTGCTTCGCGGTGCGGTAGACGTGGTCGTTGAGCTTCTCGCTGAAGGCGTTCACGTCCTGCGCGGCGGAGAGCAGCTCGGCGTCGCCGGACTCGATGCCGCCCGCTTCGATGACGAGCAGGGCGCGCTCCTTGGCGCGCTCGTTCCACATGTGCAGCTCCGCGGGGGCCTCCAGCATGGCGATGCCGCGCTCGTAGGGACGGCCGGTCTCCACGTCGAACAGGTCCACCTGCTTGCTGGCCTCCAGCAGGGCGGCGGGGCCGTTGGAGGTGCCGCCCCCGTAGCTGGTGGTGGCCTCGAAGGGCACGGGGATGACGACGACGTGGGCCTCGTCGGGAGAGTGGGGGAGGCCGAAGATGCCGGAGCCCGGCTGCGCGGCGGCGGCGGGGTCGAAGTGGGTAGCCATGGCGGCGCAGGATACGGTTCCGCTCCCCGGGCGCAATGACTTCGATGAGGGCCGGCGGCCGGGCGGCAAGCGGGCAGGGAGGACTCGGATGGCGGCACGGAAGAAGACGGTGGCGAAGCGCAAGGGACGGCTCACGGTGGACGACGTGCGCGAACTGGCGCTGGCATTGCCATCGACAGAGGAGCGGCCCTCCTACGGCACGCCCGGGTTCCGGGTGAGCGACACGCTCTTCGCGCGCGTGCTGGATGAGGACTCCATCGTCATCAAGGTGGACTTCGACCACCGCGAGGCGCTGCTGCAATCACAGCCGGACGTCTTCGAAGTGACGCCGCACTATCAGGACTGGCCCATGGTCATCGTGCGGCTCACCACCGTGGACCGGCCCCTGCTGCAATCGCTGCTCAAGGAAGCCTGGCGCCGGTGCGCTTCCGCCAGGGTGCTCAAGGCGCAGGAGCCCGCGGCTGCAGCTCCCAAGCGGGCAGCGAAGAAGGCCCCTGCCCGCAAGCGGACCGTGTAGCGGCTCAGTCCCAGCGAACGACGATCTTCCCCACCGTGCCGTTGCCCGCCATCCGCTCCAGCCCGGAGCGGAGCTCCGTCATGGGCAGCACCGCGTCCACCACGGCCTTCAGCGCGCCGGAGTCGAACAGCGGCAACAGCTGCCGCTCCGCCACCTGCGTCAGCAGCATCTTCTCCTCCGCGGGCCGGCTGCGCAGCACCGTCCCCGTGATCCGCAGGCGCTTGCGCATCACCGGTCCCAGGTCCAACTCCGCGCGGGCCCCCGCCACCGAGCCCACCTGCATCAGCCGCCCCTGGGGCGCCATGGCTTTCACGGACTCCGGCAGGTAGTTGCCGCCCACCAGGTCCAGGCACACGTCCGCGCCCCGGCCACCCGTCGCGGCGAGCACCGCGTCCGCGAACACCGGCGGGTTGCTCTCGCACAGCACCGTGTGGCCCACGCCCCACTCGGAGGCCCGCGCCAGCTTCTGTGCGCTCCGCCCCGTGCCCACCACCCGCACGCCCATGGCCCGGCAGAGCAGCGCCGCGGCGGAACCCACGCCGCTCGCCACCGCGTGCACCAGCACCGCCTCCCCGGGCCGCAGGTCCGCCTGGAGCACCAGCGCGTCGTACGCCGTGAGATACGCCTCCGGCAGCGCCGCCGCGTCCGCGAAGTCCAGGCCCTGGGGCATGCGCAGCACCTCGCGCTCGTGCGTGGTGAGCACCTCGCTCCACGCGCCGCCACCCACCAGCCCCATCACCCGGTCGCCTGGCTGGAACTTCCGCGCACGGGGCCCCACCGCCACCACCTCGCCCGCGTACTCCAGGCCCGGCACGTCCTGGGGCGCGTCGGGCGGCGGGGGATAGGCGCCGCGCACCTGGAGCAGGTCCGCCCGGTTCAGCGCGCTCGCCCGCACCCGCACCTGTACGTCGTAGGGGCCCGGCGCCGGCTCCGGCCGCTCGTCGAACGCGAGGACCTCCGGACCGCCCGGCTTCGTGATGCGCACGACCTTCATGTCCCTGCCCCCTTCAGCGAGAAGACCCACCACCGTTACAACAACAACCGCGTCACCAATCCGAAGTACGCCAGCAGCGTCACGTTGTCGGACACCGCCAGCACCAGCGGCGCCGACGCCAGGTGCGGATCCACCTTCATCCGCTTGAAGAGGAACGGCAGCACCCCACCCAGGCACGACGCCAGCGTGGCGGACACCGTCACCGCCACGAACAGCGCCAGGGGAAAGCCGAACCCCGGCGAATAGAAGCGACCCAGCAGCGCCACCACCGTCGCCGCCATCAGCCCGGCCAGGCTCGCGGCCACCACCTCGCGCGCCACCACCTTCTTGTCCACTTCGCCGTGCGTGACCATCGACACGGAGACCGCCGTCGTCTGCACGCCCAGGCTCTCCGACAGCACCAGCACCATGGGGATGAAGGCGCTCACCACCACCAGCTCCGACACCGTGTGCTCGAACAGCCGCGTCGTCGTGGCCGCCAGGAACCCTCCGGCGATGTTCACGAGCAGCCACGGGAAGCGCTTGAGCGCCATGCGCCCCGGCCGCGTCTCGCGCTCCTCGCCCTGGGGCAGGCCCACGAAGCGGTAGACCTCGTCGCGCACGCGGCCCTCCACCTCGTCGAAGAGCGTGTCGGAGAACGCGTCCACGAACTGGTTCATCTCCACCACGCCCACGATGCGGTCTTCGGCGTCCACCACCGGGAACGCCAGGAAGCGGTAGGTGACGAAGAAGTCCTCCACCACCGCGTCGGATGCGTCCACCGGCAGCTTCACCACCCGCGTGAACATCAGCGACGCGATGCGCTCGTCGGGGCCCGCGCGGATCAGCTTGCGGATGGGCACCACGCCCACCAGCCGGCCGTCCGGGTCGCACGCGTAGCAGTAGAAGATCTCCCCCGTGCCGGGGTGGGCGCGCAGCTTCGCCAGCGCCTGGGCGACCGTGTCCTCCACGCCCACGGCGGTGAAGTCCCGGGACAGCCGGTCGCCTTGCAACAGCGTGTGAGCGGTCTCCGAGGGCGTCTGCACGTGGCCGGGCACGAAACGTCCTGGCCCGCAGGAGCGTCAAGGCTTATCTAGGAGTCCAGCCACCATGCCACTCACGCCGTGTCCCATCTGTCAGAAGCCCGTGCCTCCGCGCCCGGAGAACACCTCCCAACCCTTTTGCTCCCGCCGCTGCCGCGCCGTGGACCTGGGCCGCTGGCTGGGCGAGGAGTACCGCATGCCCGACCGTCAGGCCGAGCAGCAGGAGGACGAGCTGCCCCCCGACGGCGAGACGCGCCGCCACGACGCCTGAGCCACCGTTCGCCGCTGGAAGATTTCCGGCCCATTCGAACGGCGGGGCAGGGGAGCGCGCTACCGGAAGGCCCGCGTCCATGCGCCCCGGGGGGCAGGGGGCTGGCGTGCCGCTGGAGTCGCGGGGAGAGTGACGGTATACCCGCCTGCCGTGAAACGCGCCGTCAACCTCATCGCCAGCCTGCTCGTCACCGTTGCCTTCATGTGGTGGGCTTTCCGGGACACGGATGTGTCCACGCAGATCGCCAGCCTCAAGGCGGCCAACTACGCGTGGATCCTCCCGTACTTCCTGTGCCTCACCTGCATCCACGTCTTCCGCACACTGCGGTGGGGGGCGTTGCTGTCGGGGCTGGAGCACGTCCCGTTCCGCAAGCTGAACGAAGCGTCCGGCATCGGCTTCATGATGCTGCTGGTGCTGCCGTTCCGCCTGGGTGAGTTCGCCCGGCCCTTCCTCATCGCCCAGCGCAGCTCCATCCGGCGCAGCGCGGCCATGACGTCCGTGGTGCTGGAGCGCATCACCGACGGCCTCTTCGTCGCGGCGCTGTTCCGCGTGCTGCTCTTCTTCGTCCCGACGGAGACCCCCGAGGTCCGGTACGTGAAGCTGGGCTCGTGGCTGATGTTCGCCATCTTCGGCGGCGGTCTGGTGTTCCTGCTCCTGGGCCTGTGGCAGCAGGAGCGCACGGTGCGGCTGGTGCGCGCCACCGTGGGCCGCTTCTCCCCGGGTGTCGCGGACAAGGTGGCGGACATCGTGGACACCTTCGTGGGGGCCATGCGCCAGCTCCCCGACCGCAAGCACATCGCGCTCTTCTTCCTCTACACGTTCGTCTACTGGGGGTTGAACGGCCTGGGCATGGCGCTGCTCGCGCGCGCGTTCGACTGCTCTGGCGCGGGACCGGGCGTCGTCTGCGAGCCCATGAACCTGTCGCTGTTCCAGTCCTACATCGTGATGTGCGTGCTGGTGGTGGGCGTGATGATCCCCGCCGCGCCCGGGATGATGGGCACCTTCCAGGCCGCCACCAAGGTGGGCCTGGGGCTGTTCCTGCCCGCCGCGATGGTGAACGCGCACGGGCTCGCGTACGCGAACGTGCTGTGGCTGTGCCAGACGGTGCAGCAGATCGCCTTCGGCCTCATCCTGCTGTCCATCAGCCACATGTCCTTCCGCGAGCTGGCGGGGAACATGAAGAAGGGCGACGACACCGCGGCCACCCGCTCGGCGGCCTGAGCCCCTCCGCCGCTACGGGGCGGGCTGCGTGGCCTGCCCCCCGTCGGAGGCCGGCGGGGCCGCGAGAGGGACCTTCTGGTTGCGGACGCTGTTGCGCACCTGTTCGGTGACGGCGGCGGGGTCCACGGTGCCCTTGAAGGTGCCAAAGGGCGTCTCGAGGCGCTGCTCGCGCCGGCCGTCCGTGCCCGGTGGGCCGCACCAGGCCTTGTCCTGATCCTTCAGGGATGCCACGGGCGTGCGCACCGCGGTGCGCGTCTCGGTGGTGGACTTGGCCACCAGCACGTGGTCGCGCATCAGCACGCAGTGGTCCTCGTCGAAGTACCAGGCCGACGAGCCGTCCGTGAACTCCTGTGCCCGCGCCGGTCCCTTGCCCATGGTGTCCGCCACCTGGGCGGCCGTCATGCCGGGGTAGAGCTTCTCGAAGCCGGGGGCGGCGCAGCCGGTGGTGGCCAGCGCGAGGAGGGCGGACAGCAGGGCGGGACGCATCAGGGGCGCGGCTCCGGAATGGGGAGGCGTGCGACCCTAGCGTGTTCCCCCGCGGCGGCTCCAGGGAGGCCCTGGAGGCAGCGGGGAGTAGACTACAGCTCCTGCTCCAGCCAGCGCCGCAGCCGTTCACGCAACGACAGGGTGCGGCGGCGGGGCAGGAGGCCTCTCACGACTCGCCTTCCGTCTTGGCGGGGATGCGGCCGTACTTGGACAGCAGGTCCTCCACGGCCTCACGCAGGTACTCGCTCTGGTGGATGCGGGTGCGCCGCGCCAGCTCGCGCAGCTTGTGCACCTGCTCCTCGGGGACGAGGACGTGGGTGGAGACGATGTCGGCCTCGGGGCTTCGGACCTCACCGGGTTCCACCGCGGACGGGGACGACGGAGCGTCGGGGCTCAGCGGGCTGGCGCTTCCATCCTGCATCGGGCTTCCTCCAGGAATGCTGCTACAGGCCGCTACCGACCTGGCCTGGGCATTAGGGGGCCGGGCTCTCGTGTCGTCAAAAAAAGCGACGCTTCCCGGGACTTCCGTCAGCGATTCCTGGCGTGTCTTCCATTGCAGCGCGGTGAGGGACACTGCCGCATGGCCGGCAGCCCGGTCTTGAAGGGACCGTTGACTCATGCCGGGCGCGCTGCTACCTGCACATCTACGTAAGGGGAGTAGTTCCCGCCCGGCAGCGATGGGCGGAGGGGAGCTCGACACACTGGCTGGTGACAGCCCGGGCCCCCATCTCGCGAAGCGCGAGACGAACGAGACCTTCGGACAGGGATTCATGCTCCCTGGCCGAGGTCCGTCGTGCGCGATCCTCCCTGACGCGCTCCACCACGACACCCTCCGCGCCAGGAACTGGGATGGGGTGCCATCGTGTCGTTGGAAGCCATCGTAGGTTCATTCGTCCTCGTCGCCGCCAGTGAGATGGGCGACAAGACGCAGCTGCTGGCGTTCTCGCTGGCGTCCAGGTTCCGCAAGCCGTGGGTGGTGCTGGGCGGCATCTTCGTGGCCACGGTGGCCAACCACGCGCTGGCGTCATCGGTGGGCACCTGGGTGTCCGTGCACGTCCCCGCGCGGGTGATGGCGCTGGTGCTGGCGGTGCTGTTCCTGGGCTTCGGCCTGTGGACGCTCAAGCCCGACACGCTGGACGAGGACGGCGGCAAGCCCCCGCGCTTCGGCGCCTTCCTCACCACGGTGGCGCTCTTCTTCATGGCGGAGATGGGGGACAAGACGCAGCTGGCCACCATGGCGGTGGCCGCGCGCTACCAGGCTCCGGTGCTGGTGACGCTGGGCACCACCGCGGGGATGCTGGTGTCGGACGGCCTCGCGGTGTTCCTGGGCGACCGGCTGTCCGGGCGGGTGAACATGAAGTACGTGCGCTGGGTGACCGCCGCGCTCTTCTTCCTCTTCGGCCTCGTGTCGCTCTGGACGGCCTGGCGCGGCTGACGGAAGCGGGGATGAAGGCCCCGGCGCGCAGGCACGCCGGGGCTTCACCGCGGGGGCTTCGAGGGCCGGCTACTTCGCGTTCAGGCTCGCCGTGTCGATGACGAAGCGGTAGCGCACGTCGTTCTTGAGCATGCGCTCGTAGGCCTCGTTGATCTTCTGGATGGGGATGACCTCCACGTCGGAGGCCACCTGGTGCTTCGCGCAGAAGTCGAGCATCTCCTGCGTCTCCCGGATGCCGCCAATCATCGAGCCGCCCAGCTTGAGCCGGCGGGGGATGAGCGAGAAGGCCGCCAGGGGCGCCGGGGCTTCCGGCGCGCCCACGATGATCATCGTGCCGTCCGTCTTCAGCAGGTTCAGGTAGGCGTTGTAGTCGTGCTGCGCGGAGACGGTGTCGAGCACGAAGTCGAAGCTCCTCCGCAGCGTCTTGAACGTCTGCTTGTCGGACGTGGCGGCGAAGTGCGCGGCGCCCAGGGCGAGCGCGTCGTCGCGCTTGGACGGCGAGGTGCTGAGCACGGTGACCTCCGCGCCCATCGCCTTGGCCAGCTTCACTGCCATGTGGCCCAGGCCGCCCAGGCCCACGACGGCCAGCTTGCTGCCGGCCTTCACGCCGTAATAGCGCAGCGGCGAGTACGTGGTGATGCCCGCGCACAGGAGCGGCGCGGCGCGATCCAGGGGGATGCCCTCCGGGATGCGCACCACGTACTTCGCGTCCACGGTGACCTGGGTGGAGTAGCCGCCGTAGGTGGGCTGCCCGTCGTAGTCGCGGCCGTTGTAGGTGTTCACCGAGCCCCGCTCACAGTACTGCTCCTCGCCCTTGAGGCACTGGGGGCACTCGCGGCAGGAGTCCACGAAGCAGCCCACGCCCACGGCGTCACCCACCTTGAACGTGGTGACGGCGCTGCCGACCCTCGACACCTTCCCGACGATTTCGTGGCCCGGAACCATGGGGAAGACGGCGCCGCCCCACTCGTCGCGGGCCTGGTGGATGTCGGAGTGGCACACGCCGCAGTACTGGATGTCGATGAGCACGTCCTGGGGACGCGGCTCGCGGCGCTCCAGGGTGAAGGGACCGAGCGCGGCCTTCGCGCTGGGGGCGGCATAGGCAGGGGTGGTGGGCAAGTGAGGCTCCTGATGGGAAACGAAGCAGAGGGGCGCCAATGTAATGACGCAGGGGCATTCGTGCCGGGTGAAAGCACGGGCATGTAGACCTGGCAGGGGGGCGTCCGCGAGACTCCGCGCCCATGAGCCAGGAACGTCTGCAGCAATCCCTGTCCGCCGGTCCCCATCACCTCCTCTCCCGTCTGGTCGGCACGTGGGAAGGCGTCGCGCGCACGTGGTTCCAGCCCGACAAGGTGGAGGATGAGTCGCCCATCTCCGGCACCTTCCGGAGTGCGCTCGACGGCCGCTTCGTGGTGTACGAGTACACGTCCGCCTTTGGGGGCAAGCCGCTGTCCGGCATGGCGACGCTGGGCCATCACCTGGACGGGAAGCAGTTCACCATGTCGTGGGTGGACACCTTCCACGTTGGCACGGACATCATGAGCCTGCAGGGAGAGGCCGGGGTGAGCGACCGTATCTCCGTCACCGGCAGCTACTCCACCGGTGAGCAGTCGCCCCGTTGGGGCTGGCGCGTGGACATCGAGTTGACGGGTCCGGATGCGCTGGTCATCACGCACTTCAACATCGAGCCGGGGGAAGCACCGCAGAAAGCCATTGAACTTCAGTACAAGCGCCGGAGCTGAAAGGCGCCTGGGGGGCGTTTGGGGCGGGCCGGGCGGGTGATGTATCAACGCCCGGCGCCGCGCGCTTCCGCCGGTGCTCACCCAGAGCCCACCCCATGCACCTGAAGACACTCATCGCCAGCCTCGCCGTCGGTTCCCTCCTCGCAGCCTGTGGCGGAGTGGAGACGGAGGATCCGACGCCGTCCCTGGCCACCTCCGAGCAGGGGCTCTGTGAGGGCTACGACAACGGCGCGAGGCGCTGTTCCGTGCGGTGCACCGCCAACGGCCCCTGGTTCCTCTACGAGCCCGGCATCCTCTACTACGGCGAGTGCCAGGCTCATGGCACGTCGTACTGCGGCCACACGCCGTCCGCGACGTGCTGGAGCTTCTGAGCCAGGACGCGCGCCTCGTGACGTCCGGTGTCCGTCCAACCCTCGGTGAATGAGAGGGATTGGAGCCCTTGGAGCAAGGTGGGCAGTTCACCGTCTTCCAGGAGGAAGCGCGCGGACGGGTGTGGATGGCGTTGCAGGTTGCTCCGGGTGGGCTGGGCGAAGACGAACAGCCCTCCCGGTGCGAGCAGCGCTGGCACGGCGGCGAAGAGCGGCCGCCAGAGGTAGTTCAAGCACACGACGAGGTCGAACGGCCCGGGCGGCAACGCTTCGGCTTCCAGGTCTAAACGCAGGCGCGTGAGGGAGACGCCCGCGTCGCGCGCCAGGCCTTCCGCCTGTGCCAGTGCCACGTCGGAGATGTCCACCAGGGTCACGTCCAGCCCGCGTTGCGCGAGCCAGCACGCGTCGTGTCCCGGGCCGCCGGCCATGTCGAGCGCCCGGCCCTTTTCGGGCAGCCGGTCCGCGAGCGAGCGGAGGAAGGTGGATGGCTCCCGAACCGCGGGAGCCTGCTGGTAGCGGTCGTTCCAGCGCTGGCGATCCTCCTGGGACATGGCTCGGCTCCTCCAGGCCCGTGGGCCTACTTCCGGGTCATCAGCGCGTTGAGGGACGGGTAGCTGGCGGCGGCTTCGAACAGGCTCGCGGAGTGTCCCTCGCGGAGGAAGGAGGACGCGAGCGCGCCGGCCTTGCCCCAGATGGATTCCGCGATGGCGGAGCCCGCGCTGAGCCGCCGCACGCCCAGCCGCTGCAGCTCCGCCGGCGCGGGGAGGTCCGGCCGCGCGAGGACGTTCACGGGCAGCGGAGTGCCCCGGGTGATGGCCTGGATGTCGGCCGCGTCCGTGATGCCCGCGACGAAGAGGCCATCCGCGCCGGCCTGCTGGTAGCGGACGGCACGGGCCAGGGTCTCCTCCACGCGGCGCTCGGGCGGCACGAGCTTGCGCAGATACACGTCCGTGCGCGCGTTGATGAACACGTCGATGCCCAGGCGCGCGGCGGCCTGCTTCACGCGTTCAATCTTCGCGGCGAGCAGCTCCGGTGCGCCGTTGCCGTCCTCCAGGTTGCAGCCCACGGCCCCTTCAGACAGGAGGCGGGCCACGTTCTCCGCGGCGGTGGCCGGGTCGTCGGAGTAGCCCGCTTCCGCGTCCACGGTCAGGGGGACGCGGATGACGTTGGCGATGGCGCGCACCGTGGCGGCGAGCGCGTCCACGGGCAGCGCGTTGCCGTCCGGGAATCCCAGGGCCCAGGCGACGCCCGCGCTGGTGGTGGCGATGGCGCGAGCGCCCAGGCTTTCGAAGAGGCGGGCGCTGCCGGCGTCCCAGGCATTCGGAAGCAGGAGCAGGTCAGGCCCCTGGTGCAGCGCGCGGAAGGTGCTGGCGGTGTCAGGACGGGAGGTCATGCGGGAGCTCCGGTGAGAGTGGAAGGGATTCAGGCGTGGGTCTGCTCATGATTGAGCAGCCAGCGTTTGCGTTCCAGGCCTCCGGCATAGCCGGTGAGTGAGGCATTGGAGCCGACGACGCGGTGGCACGGGACGACGATGCTGATGGGATTGGCGCCATTGGCCATGCCCACGGCGCGAATGGCCTTGGGCCGGCCGATGCGTTCGGCGAGCCGGCCGTAGGTGGTCGTCGTTCCCGCGGGGATCTCCCGGAGGGCGCGCCAGACCTCGCGCTGGAAGGGCGTGCCGGCGGTCTCCACGGGAAGCGAGGCGATGGCGCCCAGGTCTCCGTGCAGATAGGCCTGGAGCGCGGAGGTGCGGCCGGAAGGGTCGCGCGCGGGCTCCAGGACGCAGCCGCCCTCGCCGTAGTGCAGCCGCAGGAGCCTGTGCATGCGGGCCTCGTAGCCCTCCCAGTCCAGTGCTCGCAGGCGGCCCTGCTCATCACAGACAAGGAGCGCCACGCCGGTGGGGGTGGGCGTGGAATCAATGAAGAAGCGCAGGTGGTCAGGCATGGGCGGCTCGGCGGGAAGGCGCGGTGGCACGTGAGGATTGCGCCCGGGTGCTGGTTTGAGAGGGCATGTTCCGCTGGGGCTCATGGGCCTGGAGGGCATCCGCGGTCCAGAGGTGCTGGGCGGCGTACGCGCGCCACGGGCTCCAGGCTTCGGCGCGCTGGAGGAGCGCTTCGGGCGTGGGGCGTGGGCTCCCGGCTTGCGTGGCGGCGCGAAGCAGGGCGACGTCGGAGGCGGGAAAGGCATCCGTCTCCCGGATGGCACGGAGCGCGATGTACTGGGCGGTCCATTCGCCGATGCCGGGCAGCCGCGTGAAGCGGGCCACGGTGTCCGCGAGCGACGGGCCGGGCTGGAACAGCGAGGGATCCGCCACGGCCGCCGCGGCGAGCTGGGAGAGCGTCCGGGCCCGAGCGGCCGGCATGCCCAGGCCCGTGAGGTCCGCCGTGGCGAGGACTTCGGGGCGGGGGAAGGCGCGCAGGAGGCGGGCATCGCCGGTGAGTGCCGGGTCCAGGTTTTCACCATGCATGGCGAGGAGCCGCTGTCCCAGTTGCCGTGCGGCGGTGACTGTCACCTGCTGGCCCAGGATGGCGCGGATCGCCAACTCGAAGCCGTCCCATCCGCCCGGGGCACGAAGGCCGGGCCGCGCGGCGAGGAGCGGTGCGAGCAGGGCGTCCGTCGACAGGTGCGCGCGGATGGCCTCCACGTCCGCGCCCACGTCGAAGACGCGCCGGACCTGGGCGACGACGGAGGGCAGCATCCGCACGTCACTGACGCGCAGGGTGGCCCGCAGCCCGTCGAGCCCCGGAGCGGGAGACACCTCCACCGCACCCTGGCCCCAGGCATTCGAGAAGGCGCGCAGGTAGCGGCCGGACTCGACGTGCTCCATGCCGGTGAGCACACGGGCCGCCAGCCAGGCCACCAGCGCTTCCCAGTCATACGGGGGCCGGTACGGGATGAGCAGTGTCACCACGGGCACGGCGGACGTCGCCGGAGCCGTCCGGGCACGGCGGAGGGCGCTGGGAGGACGGCCGTAGAGGGACCGGAAGACCGCGTTGAAGCGCCGCACGCTGCCGAAGCCGGACGCGAGGGCGACCTCGGACATGGACAGGGAGGTCTCGTGGATCAGCTGGCGGGCGAAGAGCACGCGGCGCGTCTGGGCCACGGCGACCGGCGACGCGCCCAGGTGTTGCTGGAACAGCCGCCGCAGCTGCCGGTCCCCGACGCCAAGCCGGCCCGCCAGGGCGTCCACGCTGGCGTCGTCGGCATCGAGCAGGCCGTCCGCGATGAGGGACAGGGCGCGCGAGACGGTGACGGAGGTGCCGTGCCAGGGGGCCAGCGAGGGCGACGTCTCCGGCCGGCAGCGGAGGCACGGCCGGAAGCCGGCCTCCTGGGCCGCGGCGGCGGTGGGGTAGAACGTGCAGTTCTCGAAGCGGGGCGCGCGGGCCGGGCAGATGGGGCGGCAGTAGATGCGCGTCGTCTTCACGGCGGTGAAGAACCGCCCGTCGAAGCGGGAATCCCGCGTCGTCAACGCGCGGTAGCAGGCGGCGGGGTCCAGGCCGTTCATGGGGGAAACGTCCCACGGCGGGCCCTCGATGTCTGGCCGTTTTCGGACGTGGACGTTCCGGCCCTGGAGGCGGGCCTGCCGGCGGCCCGCCTACCACCTCACCGTCAGTGCGGTCGTCCCTCCAGAATCGATTGTCTCGGTTATCTCGTGATGGCCCAGCGCGGCGTGCTCCAGCCGCACCCGGACCTTTGTTCCGTCGACGCGGACCGCGGGCGTCGGGGACATGCCCACGAAAGCGCCATTGATCCACACGCGGGCGCGCGGGATGGCGATGACCTTGAGGCGCGTGGGCGTCTCCTCGAGTTCAGCCCATCCTCCACCGCCGCCGCCTCCTCCCCCGTGGCAGTGATAGCCACCCGTGGCCCGTTCGTTGTGACAGCCGGAGCTGTTGGTCCGTCCCGGATGTGCCCACGCGAGGGGGGAACACAGCATTCCGGTGATGATCGCCACTCCCAGCACCACCTGCCCGCTGCGTCTCATGGCTCCACCCGTCCAATCTGTGCTTCGACCAGCGTGTCGTCGTGCCATCCCAGCAGGGCCGCGTGCCGCCCCAGGCGCGCCGGGACATGGGCCACACCCTTGCCGGAGTGCACGAGGTCCTTCGCGGAGAACTCCTGGCCCGTGAAGCGCTTCGCGGCCTCCTGGAGCGCAGTGGGCGACAGCCCCTTCTGCCCATGCTCCGGCGTGGTGACGTAGAGGCCCCGGGTCGTTCCCTGTCCGACGAACAGATACGTGAGCGTGCCGGAGGGCGCGTCCACCACACGGAACACATCGGAGCGTTGCAGCTCCAGGCCGGAGGGACCCAGCAACGCCTGGGCGACCTCCACGGGCTCATTGAGCGCGAAGCGGTTCCGCAGCAGCGCCTCCTTGCGTTCAAGGAGCGTGGCCCGAGCGGCAGTCACCTCGGCATCACCTTCGAGCACCGAGAGCAGGACGCTCGCGTCCTCGTCCGCGCTTCGAAGCTCGCGCAGCGAGGCACCGAGCCCTCCCGCGTGGGTCACGGCCTGTTCCATCCGGGTGAGCTCCGCGCTTCGGAACGAGGCGAGCGCCGTCCGAGCCGTTTCGCCCGTGTCGATCGCGACCGCATCGTGGAGGGCCGAGGCGCGGCAGCGCACGTCGCGGGCAGGGCAGGCGTGTTCCTGACGCAGGTAGGCCTGGGTGATCAGCGGTTCGGGGCGCTCGGAGACGAGCGTCCGGGCCTGGATGCGTGACAGGACCTGGATGGCCTCGGCCAGGTCTCCCTTCTCCAGCGCGGATTTGCCCTTCGCGATGCGCGTGTCCTCCAGCTTCGCGCGAAGCCCGTCCATGACGGAGGCCGGAGCCCGATCGGTGGAAAGCGCAGCCAGCTCCGCCTCCGCCGGCCCCTCCTCGCCCCGCGTCAGCGCGGCGTGCGCCCAGGCCTCGCGCAGCTTCCAGCGTTCGGCTTCCAAGGGCGCGGTGCCGTTCCGGGATCCCGCGTAGTGGTCGATGAGCGCGATCGCCGAGCGGTTGTCCATGCCAGGGAGCCGCGCCAGCACGAAGGCATTCCGTGCCTCGACGTAGGCGGGACTGGATTCGCCACGCGCTTCCAGAAGATCAGCATGGAGCCCGGCCTCGCGGAGCTGTCCCTCGGCAGTGAGGCGGGTCAGCTCGGAGACCGACGGGCGGATGAACAAAAAGCATCCCGCGAGCACGAGCGCGCAGACGGAGGTCAGCCCGATGCCAATCCGGTCATGCCATCGCGCGGGGGACTTCGCCCCACCGGTCCTGCGACGCCGCAGCCAGGTCGCCGTCCACCACCAGGTGCCGGGCCAGAGCCCCAGGATCGCGAGCACGGCCAGCCCGCTCTGGGAAGGCTCATCATAGAAGGCGTGGCGCCCCGTGAAGGCGGCTCCCAGGAATGGCACTCCGAAGAAGCCCGCGACCGCCATGCCCAGCAGGGCCCAGAAGCGCTTGTGGAATGACCACGTGTCACATGCCTGGGTGGGCTTGAGGTCGCGTCCGAGCAGGTGGACGAAGCCCGTCCGGCCCGCGAACTCGAAGCAGACGGTGGCGGAGGGGGATTCAAAGACATCCAACGTCTGGGAAAGAATGCGCCCGCGCAGCGGTTCAAGCTCCGGCTCCAAGGAGGCTCGTGCGGAGGGAAACCCCGCGGACTGCGCCTCTTCCCCAAGCTTCGTGTCGGGGAGGGGGCCGGGGTGCTCCATGGAGGCCAGGGCCTGGGAGCCCTGCCATTGGAGGGCGCGGGGGGAATCCTCCAGGAGGCCCGGATGCGCGGAGAGCGCCTTCGGATCCGGCCAGGCCCGGACGAGCGTGCGCTGGGCAGTGGTCACCTGCACCCACCGGCGCAAGGTTCCCGAACCCCTACAGGGATCGCAAACCACCAGCCCCTTCGAGCAGCGGAGGCACTTCTTCGTGCCCTTTCCCCGGCAGTCCGAACAGTTGACCATCCGGTAGTTCTTGCGGGCCCGGCTCATCCGTTGGCCGGAGCCGCCACAGCCGGAGCAATCCGCGCGCAGCGAGCCATCGCAGATGGGGCAGGTGACCTGACCCGCGCCCTGACAGGGGTCGCAGGACGTGAGGTGCGACGACTGCTCCGCCAAAGCCTCCGGGGACGCGCTCCACAGGTCCAGCGTTTCGAGCCGGAGTGGGGCGGCGGTCCAGGATCTCCAGCCCGTGTTCGCGCCGCCCGCGTAGGCCTCCTCCGCCCAGGTGCCGGTGCGGACGGCGTACCGGGTGACGAGCCGCCCGTAGTGGAGCACGGACGTGTCGACCCGGGTGATGAGGTCCGCGAACCCAAGGGGGCCCAGCCGCCAGCGCGCCCATCGGACGGCCGCGGCCCGGGCCTTCGAGTCGATTCCCTCGTCCAGCATGTGCGGACTCCCCCCGGAGCGTGGGTGCTGCGCGTCGGGACGGAGGGAATCCGACCGCGCCGGGAGGGGGCCTGCCAATCCCCCAAAGGGGGAGGGGAGGGGGCTGCGGAAAGAAAAAGCCCCGGAATCACTTGGGAAAGTGACTCCGGGGCTGCTTGATGGCCAGGGTCGGACTTGAACCGACTACCTGCGGATTATGAGACCGCCGCTCTAACCAGGTGAGCTACCTGGCCGTGAAGCCCGGCCCGTATACCGGGCCAGGGCCGTGACCGCAAGAACTTCGGACGGGGCGCATGGGCCCTTCCTGACAGGGCTGCGGGCGGCGGATGCGGTTTCAAGTCCCAGCTCCAGGCGCCTGCCCACTGAGTGGTCGCGGCACAGGGCCCTCAGGATCACGGCCACCCGTGCTCACGCTGGACATGGCATGCGAGATGGGCCGCCTCGCGCCGGTTTACGCGAGTGCTCCGTCTCCAAGTGGGAGCACCTGTCCTGGTGAGTCCTGTTATTGCAGTGAAGTCTTGATTTTCATGGAGTTTGAGGCGCCGCCCTTACGCCCCTGACGGGCGATGGCTGGGCCAGGAATGCCATGACTCCGCGCAGGTGGGTTCCGCTGCTGCTGACACTGCTCGTTGGGTGCAGCACGTCCACAAGGGCCGTGCGCCTGGATACGGGCCGGGGAGAGCTCCTCGTCTACACGCCGACCACGGATGTTGAGCCAGTGAAGTTGGATGACGAGGAGTTCTCGGAGGCCGTCCAGAAGCTGGGACGTCATGTTCCGGTCTCAGCGCAACCGCGGGAAGCCGCCCTCCGGGTGCTCGCTGAAGCCTTACGGCCTCGCGCCTATTCGCAGGTTCGAGCGCGCCTGGGGCTTGTCTCCGTTGAGGATCCGCAGCGAGGCCGTCTCCTGCCGCAGGAGGAAACGGATGAGGGCTCGGAAATGGCAAGCGCCTATGGTCGCTGGTGCAAACGCAAAGGCTCTTCAGGCGACTGTCTGCATCTGCTGGAGAATGGCCCGACGCTGGATGAGGAAGCCAGGCGAACCCTGGCCTTCCAGATCGCCCTGGACTCAGTCTGGGACGAAACCGCCGAAGCCCTGAAGGATCTGACTGACAGAGACGCGGTTGTTGCCATGCTGGCTACCACCGGGGCCTTCTACTTCGGCCTCTGGTTGCTCCCCGAGCCGATGAGCAAGGGTGTGGCCGCCGTCCTGACGGCCGGGCTCATTGCCTATCTTGGCTGGGACACCGTGTGGAGTCTCATCCAGGGCTTCCGGGCACTGGCTGCACAGGCGCAGGTGGCAACCTCCTTCGACGAACTACGGAGTTCGGGCGAGCAGTACGGGAAGGTGATGGGAAAGAACGCCGCGCGGGTCTTCATCCTGCTGGCGACCGCCGCCTTGGGCAGCACGGCGCAGACCCTGGCCGCGAGGATTCCCACGCTCCCAGGCTCCGCGCAGGCAGCGCTGGTGGGCGCGAACCAGGGCGGTTTCCGACTCGCGGCGGTGGGGCAGGTGGAGGCAGTGGCGATCTCTTCGGAGGGGGTCGTGACCATCGCACTGGACCCGGAAGCGGTGGCGATGACGGCTCGGGGCACGAGTGCTGCTGCGTCGGGGCCAGTGACTGCCGACGTGCACGAGCATCACCTCGCCACCAACAAGTGGTGGGAGTCCACGGCGAGCGACGGCCCATGGTCGCCCAAGTTTCAGAAGTTCTTCGACCAGGCCGGCATGTCGTTGGATGACGCGGCGAACAGGGTCCCAATCAAGGGCCACAAGGGACCCCACCCGAAGGAGTACCATGAGGCCGTATACGAGCGGCTTCGCGACGCCGTGGAGGATTGCAGCACCCTGCATCAGTGCAGAGAGGCGCTGACGAAGGCGCTCAGGGTGCTCGCCGAGGAGATCTCGACGTCGGGTACCAAGCTCAACAAGCTGGTCACCAAGAGCTAGGCACATCAGGATCGCTGCATGGCAAGCCGGTACTACAGGTTGGCGGAAGATCTCGACATCCCGGACCGATGGCAACTGGGTGCCCCAGTCGACCAGCGCGGCCAGACGGTGAACCCCTGGCAGTTCACCAAGGGGAACTCCGTACAGCTTGATGCGGTCCTGAGGATGCCCGTGAGCGTCGGCGGGAAGCCCCTCGACTTCACGCTGGCGGAACTGGACATTCCCGTCATCGACCCCAAGGTCGCGGCGATTCTGTCGGAGAGGGCTCCCGGTGACGTGCAGCTCATCCCGGTGCAGATCGATTCGCAGCCGGGGGCGCACCGCATTCTCGTGGCGACCCGACTCGTCCGGTGCATTGACGACAGCGCCTCGGAAGAGGTGCGCTACTGGACGCCGGAGGATGGGCGCCCGGAGAAGGTCGGCAAGTACCGGGCGGTGTCCGGCATGCGAATCGACCCGACGAAGGTGGGCGACGCCAAGGTCTTCCGGACCTGGGGGTGGACCCTCGCGCTCATCGTGTCCGAGGACATCAAGGATGCGCTGGAGCGCGCGGGCGTCACGGGCCTGAAGTTCACGGAAGTCACCGGCCCGAGCGCCATCAGTCCGGAGGAGCGCGAACGGAACCGGAGGCTCATCGAGCTGCGTGAGCAGACGGACGCGGCCCGCCAAGCCTTCTGGCGCACCCTGGGGACGCTGGACGAGGAGGTCATCATCCCCATCGTCGTTGGTGGCAACTGGCCCGCCCGGCGCCAGGTCTGGCGTGTCATCCACCGCCCCGAGGGGCGTACTCTTCTGGTGACAGACGGGCTCTCGGACTTCTTCGTGGACCGCGCGGAGCCGTCCGTGGGTTTCGGCCTGGAACTGGCCCTGGAAACGGACGAGCCCATCAAGGACGCCGAGAAGAGCTGGCCTCTGATGCTCCTGGCGCAGATGGGAAACGAAATCGCGGAACACGAGATCTTGCGCGAGAAGGTGAAGGCGGGCTTCCTCTCCATGGAAGTAGCTGGTCAGGGCTTGCCCGAGCCGCTACTGACGAAGGAGGGCCGGGTGGGGGGGCTGCTGGGCATGGCGACGAGCACGCTGCCAGGCTGCTTCATCATGCCGGCCGGAGAGGTGCGGCTAGTCACCGTCAAGGTGCTGATGCCCGTGGAGCTGGCGTACCTGCTGGAGCATGGGAAACTAGGTCGGGACGAGCTGGTGCGGCGCTTCGCCCAGCAAGGCCAGGCGCACCTGTCTCGCGCTTGGCGCCAGCCCGTGGTGTGACAGCCTCATGCAGGGATAACGTGAGTCATGGAACTCAACACCGGCCAGCTCCAAGGTTTAGGAGCTGACCGGCCGGACGCGGAGGCTGGGGCCGCGAGCCCGGAGCCCGCGTCCGTCGCCCAGGCCACGCATTGAGTCACTGAGTCACGGGATCCCCTTTGAACCGGATTGGGAGGAGTGTTGTATTTCCGCGTGCCGTTCCCAATGGCTCCCTACCCACGCTGAAAGGTCACCGTGATTTTCTCTGCGAAGAAGGCAGGACAGGTGCTGCTCGCCGTCGCCGCTGGTTTTGTCGTGTCGTTCGGTGGCACGCAGGCGTTCTCCGCATCACAGGCGGAGGGGCCACTCATGAATGACTGTAACGACCGCTGCTGGGAGGCATGTCAGGTGGAAGCCGGGCCCAGGGCTGGTGGCTTCTGCATCGGTAATGAGTGCACCTGCTACTACTACTGACCCCTTGATCTGGATGCCCCGCGGCTGAGCGGTGCTAGCCATTACAGCGCGGGGCTGGACCGTCGGCGGGCCGGATCGAGATCACGCAGGGCACGACGACCTACGGCGAGGACAAGGCGGCGGGCGGCGTGCAGGTCATGCTGCATCAGAGGGCTCGACGGCACATCCTGCCGTAGGTCGTGCGGCTCACCGCACGGTGCCGCGCGTGCGCTTGAGGGCGCGGGACGCGGCATCGAGGAACTCGTTGCTCGCCTCGGAGAGGTCCACCGCGCGGGCGTCCACCCAGCCCTGCAGGGAGTTGTAGCCCATGACCGCGGGGATGGCGACGAGCAGGCCGAAGGCCGTGGTGACGAGCGCCTCGGAGATGCCCGTCGAGATGGTACCGATGCCGCCCGAATTCGCGGCGCCCATCTCCTGGAACGCGGTGACGATGCCGATGGTGGTGCCGAGCAGGCCCACGAAGGGCGCGGTGGAGCCCACGGTGGCGAGGTGGCCCAGGCCGCGCTTGAGGCTCTGGACCTCGCGCTGCGCCTGTCGCTCCAGGCTGCGCGCCACGGATTCCATGGCCTCCTCACGACTGTCGGTGGCGGAGATGCGGTAGGCCGTCAGCCCCGCGCGGATGGTCCTCCCCAGGTAGCCCACATCCTTCTCCGTCTTCGCCTCGGCGGCGGCGTCAAAGTCGCCACTGGCGAGCATGGCGCCCAACTGCGCGGCGTACCTGCGCGAGTGGCGGCGGGAAGCGCGGAAGACGATCGTGCGCTCGGCGAGGATGAGGAGGGACACCATCGACATCACGCCCATGAGGATGACGATGAGCTGTGCGACCGGACCCATGTGGGTCCACAGACCCGCGAGTGTGAAGTTCATGGCGGGAACGAGACGCGCCTCCGTGCGCGTGGGCCACGGCGTGGCCCCATGAGGGAACCGCGGGTAACGGGAACGGTGTCCAAGGTACGCAGGCGCATGGACGCGAGGGTGGTCCCGCGTCCATGCGTTGGTCATCGTTCTGTCATTGCGTCCGCAGACCGCGTGTTCCCCGACGTCCGCAGCCCCTGTGCGACACAGCGGCCCAGGACCACGATGGTCGAATCCGGTCCGCAGTCGTCCAGGAACCCATCGACCTCCAGGTCGCCCAGCACGAGGAGGGGACAGGTGACGAGCAGCGAGCCGGGAGCCTTCGCGTTGCCCGTCACGACCGTGGCCTTGGACAGCGACGCATCCAGTACGGCGTCCACGGGCTCAAGGAACTCGCGGGAACGCCCTCCCTCGGGTCGTGACCAGGGGGCCCACGGGCATGGAGACGAGGGCTACTGGTAGCGAGCGACCCAGAGGGTGTCGCCATCCGCGGTTGTCTCAATCCACACCGCTGTTGCATGCCCATTCAGGTCCATGGCCCCCGTGATGGCGCCCACGACAGCTCCCGGCGCGGACCGCAGGGGTTCCGGGGGCCGGAAGTTGCCAGGGGCATAGAGGTAGCTCGCCCAGGCCGTGTGGTCTGACTGTGCCCAGAAGGCGACCTGGTCACCGGCCGGGTCGGAGGCGAGCACTGGATATCCGCCCACCACGGTGCCTCCGAGCCGCGGGTTGTTCGGATCGACGCTGCGGTCGAAGCGCGGACGGATGTCCCAGGCCTCCTTCGCCGCGATGTACACGCGTCCCTCCGCGGCCCCGGTGAGGGGCGGGGGGTGGGGGAGGTACAGCCAGCCGGCCAGTGCATCGCCCGTGTTCGTCGCGACGACGATGGACGGGTTGAACATGCCTCCGTAATCGGAGATGTGCGAGTCGATGCGCTCAGCGGGCTGCCATGTGTTGCTCTCACGGTCGTAGCGGCGTGCGTCGATTCCCTGCATCAGTTTACCGGTCAGCGTCGAGAAGTGCTGTGGCCAGACGGCGAGCGCGTTGCCCGACGCGTCCATGGCGATGGCGGGCGTCGTGGCCGCGCCGTAGTTCGTCCGGCTCAGGATCGCATCGCCACACCACTGGAGCTTGTCGGCGTTGTACGCGCTGCCATGAATGGCCTGGGTCCCGCGGGCGTCCGCCTGCTGCCACAGCACGAGCGCGCTGCCGTTCGCGTCGAGGGCGGCGGCGGGCCAGAGAGACGGGGTGTCACGCGCCGAGTTGAGGGGCACCGGCGGCTGGATCCACCGGTTGCTGGCCACCGCATAGCGCATGGCCATCACCCGGTGCTCGGCGGGCTTGCACAGCGTTTTGCAGAGCGTTGTCCAGACGAAGACCGCATCGCCCTTGGGGGACATGGCCAGACGCATGGTGGGGGTGTCGTCAACGGGGAACGTGAGCTGTAGCGCGAGGCTCCATTGGCCCGTCGCCGCCGAAAAGTGGCTTGCGAAGAAGGTGTCGCCGGCGGGGGTCTGCTGGAGCCAGACAGCGAGGGCATTTCCCTGCTCATCCGCGGCCAGACTGCTCAGCAGAAGGTTGCCGGGCTGGGATTGGAGCGGCTGCTCGGACGTCCATGTGTCGGACGTGGCGGCATAGCGGCTGGCGTAGATCGCCGTGTAGTCGTGGGGCGCGTTCTGGGTCGTGACATGCGCGAAGACTGCGAATGCGCTCCCCGATGGGCCCGCCACCACGCGCGTGTGCTCCCACGAAAGCGAAGGCCCAGCGGAGAGCCGCTGGGGCTTGCTCCAGTTCATGATGCTCGAAGCCCCTGGGATCGGATTCCGCGGGGAGGGGGGCGCCCCCAGGGGGCAGGTTGCGCAGCCGAGCTCACACAGGACCAGTCCCATCACAAACAGCGAGACGCAACGGGAATAGAATCTCATGGAGGTGGCCAGCACGAGCGATGCGAGGGCACCCCTGTCTGGACAGCGCCTGGATCTATTCCCTGTCCCCTCTGCGGGTCAGTGTCCGCACGTCCCTTCCGCGCGATCAGAATGCAACGGTCCGGAGACCGGTGGCGCCTTTGGGCGGCTGGGGCTACCGCTCGATCTTCACTTCCTTTGCTCCGCCCGGGGGCTCAGCGTGAGCCCTCCGTGGAATCGCGGTCACGCTGGCGGAGCAGCGCCGCGGCCCGGGTCCGGACGCTGGCCATGGGGTGCTCGCGGGCAGCATCCTCCAGCGAGGGCACCGCGGCCTCGCCCAGGTCCTTGCGGAGGAAATCCTCGCAGGTGCCGTGGAACCGGTCACTGACGAGGCATTGGATGGCGTTCTGGATGACGGCCGGCGCGTTGCGGTACGCGGCGTCATTGCGCAGCGCCGCCCGGTAGGCCGCCACGCCATCCACCCAGCGGAGGTTGTCGAAGTCGACGTTCCCCTCCAGGTAGCGGACGTAGGCGCTCGCAGGGTACTTCGCCGCCAGCTTCTTCAACGCCGCCAGGGCCGCGTCCCGTCGCTGCGCCTTGATCAGCCGATGGACCTCGTCGATGCCCGGGAGCTGCTCCACGACGGGCTGCCAGGCCGTGGCGCCCGTCGGAGCCTCCGCCCTTGCTTCCTCACCCGCCGGGGCCTTGGGCGACGGGTGCTCCGAGGACACCGGCGCCGGGCCCGCGGACCTCGACGCCAATGCCCACCATCCAAGGCCCACCGCGGCCAGGGAGAGCACCGCCGCGCCTCCCACCACGCGGCGCGAGCGGCTCCGCGCGGGCGAGGGCGTGATGGGGCCAGACCGGATCGTGGCCTCGGACGCTTCCTTCCTGGCCACGGCCTCCGTCGGAGTCACCGGCAGGGGCTCCGGAGCGCGGGCTTCGGCCTGAAGGCCCACCGGCGTCGCGCGGGGCTGCGCCCGGGCGTTCCGGGTCGCGAGCACTTCCTCCCTGGGACGTGACGGCGTGGGCGAGGAGGCGCGCGGCGCCACCGGTGCATCGCCGGCCACGGGCACCACGGGGAACACCGCCGGACCCGACCATGCGCCTTCGAGCGCGCTCAGGAACTCCGTGGCGGACTGGAAGCGATCCCCCGGGGCCTTCTCCATCGCCTTCGCCAGCGTCGCTTCAAGCTCCGCGGAGAAGCCCGCGTCAGGGGCGGCGTCGCGCAACCGGGGCGGTGTCACCTCGCGCTGCATGCGCAGCAGCTCCGCGTTGCTGGTGGCGTTGAAGGGCTTCTTCCCGGTGAGCAGCTCGTAGAGCAGCACGCCGGTGGCGTACAGGTCCGTGGGCGGGCCCACCGGCTCGCCGTGGATCTGCTCCGGGGCCATGTAGGACGGAGTCCCGAGCATCATCCCTGACGTGAGGCCCGTCACCTCGTCGCGCAGCTTGGCCAGCCCGAAGTCGAGGATGCGCACCTGCTCCCCGAGTCCGACGGCGTGGGTGACGATGATGTTCTCGGGCTTGATGTCCCGGTGGATGATGCCCTGGTCGTGCGCATGGGCCAGACCCGCGAGCACCTGCCGCACGGCGCTCAGGGCCCGGGCCGGCGGCAGCGGGCCGTCGCGCAAGAGGCCCCGCAGCGTCTCGCCGGTGACGAAGTCCATCACCATGTATGGCGACTCCTGATCCATGCCGAAGTCGATGACCGACACGCAGCAGGGATGGGTGAGGCGGCTCATCGCGCGCGCCTCCACCTGGAAGCGCTTGCGGAAGTCGTCATCCCGCGCCGCCCACGCGTGCAGGAACTTGATGGCGACGGACTTGCCCACCTCCAGCCGCTCGCCCCGGTACACCATGCCCATGCCACCGGCGGCGAGCCGCTCGATGATGCGGTAGCGCTCCTGCAACACCGAGCCGATGCGAGGATCCGTAACGGCCGTGGGCTCATTCATGGGCGCGCACGATAACAAGTCGAGGCGCGCGACTGCTGCCCACCTGTCGTCGGTTCGTTCACGCACCCGTGGTGGAACGCCTGGGGGCGGTGCCCGGCCGCTCACGCCGCCCGCAGGAAGCGGGCCTTGTTGCGCTCCAGCCACTGGGCCAGCGACTGCGCCTGGGGGTTCAGCTCCCGCGTGAGCACCGGATCCCTGGCGGCGCAGTACTCCGTGGCGAAGTCCCGCATGAAATGGAACATGTTCGCCAGCTCCGCGGCGCCGGGGAAGTTGAACGTCCGGTACACCTCCGGCGACATCGAGTGATAGACGACCTCCTGCCCGAGCACGTGCTTCAGCGTGCTCGCGATCTCCGCGCCCGTCAGGTGCTCGCTGGCCAGGCCCACCGTCCTGCCCACCCCCTCCGGCCCCCGCTGGAAGATGCCGTGGAGACAGCCGCCCAGGTCCTCCGCGGCCAGGCCCGGCAGCTTCTGGTCCTCCGTGGGCAACACGAAGTCGAGCGCGCCGTCCGCGTTGCGTTTCGACCCCATCCCGAACAACAGCAGGGTCTCCCAGGGCAGCGACGTGCGCACGAACGTCACCGGCACGCCCAGGTCGGTGAAGGCGGCGTCGCTCTCGCCCTTCACGTCGAACTGCGGGACCTTGTACTTCCCCTTGAGCGTGGGCATCCGCCCATCCCCGGGCGGCATGAAGCGCCGGGTGTCCTCCTGGGTGGACCAGAGGACGTGCGCCACGCCCGCTTCCTTCGCGGCGTGCGCCATCGCGCGCGCCTGCGTCAGCTCCCGCTCCGGCGCGGACTGTTCCCAGGAGCTCGTGACACAGAAGGCGCCGTGCGCCCCCGTGAACGCCGCGCTCAGGCTCCTGGGGTCGTTCACGTCCGCCGCGACGACCTCCGCGCCCAGCTTCGCCAGCTTGCGCGCCAGCTCCGAGCCCGGCTTGCGCGTGAGCGCGCGCACCGTGAACCCACTCTTCGGGTCCGCGAGGATGGCTCTCGCGAGCCCGCCTCCTTCCTCTCCCGTTGCTCCCACCACCGCGATGATCTTCTTGCTCATGGTCATGTCCTCTCGTCCCGGGCGCTGCTGGATGCTCCGAAGGTGCGCGCGAGGCCCGCATACGCGTGGAGCAGCCGCTTCTCCCCACGCCGCAACAGCACGCAGTTGCGCTCGTTGCGCGACAGGTCCGCTTCGCGCAGCAGCCGCTCGTCCTCCTCCAACGTCGTGTCGAAGCCCGCGAGCCGCGCCTCGCAGAGGTCACTCAGCTGCTGGAGGACCCGTCCTTCCGTCCGTGCGCTCAGCGGGGACACCGGGCCCAGCCCCTGCTCCTCACGGGCCTCGGCCGTGAGCCGGGCCAGCTCCTCCGTGTCCGCGCAGGCCACGCGCAGGAAGGAGAACATCGCCACCGTCGACGAATGGCCGTAGTGCAGGGGCACCTCGAAGCGGCGCCGTGACGCCGGGGTCGGAAGCGAGAGCAGCTCCCGCTTCCGCGCCGCTTGGGGCACGTCCTCCGGGATGCCCAGGTAGAGCACCAGCGTGTCGTCCGGGTTGTCCTCGGGCACGAACCCGTAGTTCAGCAGGAACCGGTAGCCAGGCTTGATGCCGTAGCTGATGTGCAGCTCCTCGCCCGCGGCCACGGGCTCCCGGGCCCTCAGCAGGAAGTCCCCGTCCTCCGTGTTCCCCCACACGACCCTGGGCGACGCGCGGTGGTTGAGCATGTCCGCCACGGGGACGACACACCGGATCAGCCGCCCCTCCACCGTCAGGCCGAAGGTGCGGCTGATCAACACGTGCTGCGCCCACAGGAACGCGTCGGGCGTGAAGCGCGTGAAGCCAGGCACGCTCGCGGCCAGCTCCGCGTACCGGGTCAGCATGAGCTCCTTCCACCGCGCGACCTCGCGCAGCGTGGACGAGCCCTTCAACAGCGACAGCTCGCGCGCATCGAAGAACAGCGGCAGGTGCGGGAAGGCGCGCGGCAGCACGTCCAGATAGGGCTTCCAGGCGGAGTCCTCCCGCTCGCGCTCCTGGAGGAGGAAGGCCGCCAGATAGGACTCCTCGCTCGTGTCGGGCGCATGGGCCTCGATGAGCCGTCCCACTTCGGATGCGCGGGCCACGTCGAGCGTCACCAGACACGCTCGCGGCACCTGGAGCACCACCTCACCGGGCGCGATGTCGGCCTTCGCGAAGACGCCGCGCTCATCTCCTTCCAGATGCCCCACCCACAGCTTCGGGAAGCTCGCGCCCGCCTGCCTGCTCCAGCTGAGCGCGAGGTGCTCCTTCAGCGGGTGCTCCTCGTCGAGGGTGTCCGGCTCTTCGTCGTGCGCGCTCATGGGCTCCGCCATGCGTCGGGGGTGGTCCTCATGAAGACGTCCGACCGCGCGCGTTGTGATTTGCCTCTATTTCGGTGTCGGCAGTTATTGAGCGAGTAAGAGGTTTTTCACAAAGACCGCGCTGCACCGTTTCCAGGGGCACTTTTTTGGGCACTGGATACTGTGAAAACAACTTCGACGCTCTCGCCCTTCTGGCGGGTCTGGCAGCAGCACAAGGAACATCTGTTCCAGCAGGCTCTTCGGCTGATGGGAGGGAACGTCGCGGATGCGGAGGACGCGGTGAACACCGCGATGCTCCGCGCGTTCCAGAAGTACGCGTCGCCTCCCGGGAGGATCCTCAACGAGCGGGCCTGGCTGAGCCGCATCCTCCACAACATCTGCATGGACATCCATCGCGAGCGGCAGCGCCGGGGCGAAGCCGAGGGGCGGATGGACGACCTGGAGCCCGTGGAGCCGGAGTCCCACGAGCCACTGCCCGACGCGGGATTGCTCCATCGTGAGGACGCCGAGGCGGTCCGCAGGTGCATCCAGGCGCTGCCACCCAACCTGAAAGGTCCCCTAGTGATGCGCTACCTTCAGGATATGTCCTATGCCGACATCGCCGCGCAGCTGAGATTGACTCACTGCAACGTGCGCAAACGCATCCAACTTGCGTACGGCATCCTCCGCGCCACCTTGCCCCAGGCCCTCCACTCCCGCTGAGTGGAGGGCCTGCTGTCGTGCATGCAGGGCGGCGGGGGCGTGCCCCCGCCGCTCACTCCGGAAGGAGGCGCGGCCGGACGTAGCGGCCCGGCGCCGGTTCCAGGCAAGGCAGCGCTCCTTCGCCGGGGATGCGTGCTGGGACGCGGTCCGTGGAGCGCTCGGACTGCCAGGCCTCCCAGTCCGCCCACCACGAGCCGGGGCGCTCCAGCGCGCCCGCGAGCCACGCGTCCGCGTCGGGTGCCAGCGGCCCGGGGCCGGGCACCCAGTGGCGATACCTCCCCGCCGCCGGCGGGTTGATGACGCCCGCGACATGGCCCGAGCCCGCGAGCACGAAGCGCACCGGGCCGGCGTAGTGCCGCGCGCCCCGGTACACCGAACGGAACGGCGCGATGTGATCCTCCCGGCAGGCCTGGACGTAGAGGGGGATCCGCACCCGGCCCAGGTCCAGCGGGACTCCTCCGAAGGACACGGCTCCCGGTTGGATCAGGCGGTTGTGCAGGTACAGCTCGCGCAGGTACGTCGCGTGCGCGCGCGCGGGCAGCCGCGTTGGATCCGAGCTCCAGGCGAGGAAGTCGCTGGGCGCGGGCTCCCGGCCGAGCAGGTAGTTGTTCACCACGAAGGACCAGACCAGGTCCTTCGCGCGGAGCAGGTTGAAGGTGGTCATCAGCTCCAGCCCGTCCAGGTAGCCCCGCTGGCGCATGTGGGCTTCCAACCGCTCCAGCTGGGGCGCGTCGATGAAGGCGCCCAGGTCCCCGGGCTCGCTGAAGTCCACCTGCGTGGTGAGCAGCGTCGCGCTGGACACGCGCGTGTCCGCGCGCGCCGAAAGCCACGCGAGCCCCGCGGCCAGCAGCGTGCCGCCAATGCAGTAGCCCAGCGCGGAGACCTCCTGCTCGCCGGTGGCGCGGGTGACGGCGTCCAGCGCGGGGAGCAGCCCGTGCAGCAGGTAGTCCTCCAGCTCCACGTCGGCGTGGCTTTCATCCGGGTTCACCCACGACACGAGGAACACCGTGTGGCCGCGCTCCACGGCCCAGCGGACGAACGAGTTCTCCGGGCGCAGATCCAGGATGTAGAACTTGTTGATCCACGGGGGCACCACCAGCAGCGGGCGCCGGTGGACGGTGGGCGTGGTGGGCCGGTACTGGAGGAGCTGGAACAGGCGCTCCTCGTGGATGACGTCGCCCGGGGTGGTGGCCAGGTTCTCTCCCAACCGGAAGGTCCGTGGATCCGTCATCCGGGGGGCGAGCTGTCCCTGGCCGCGCGCCAGGTCCGCGAGCAGCGCCTCCAGGCCCGTCAGCAGGCTCTTGCCACCGGATTGCCTCGCGGCGCGGAGCACCTCCGGGTTGAGCGCGGGGAAGTTGGAGGGCGCGAGCGCCTCCGTGAGCTGGCGGGCATAGAAGCGCGCCTGGTGCGCCGTGTGGGGGTCCACGCCCGGGGCTTCCGCCACCAGGCCGTGCAGCCAGTCCGCGCCGCTCAGGTACGCGCGGCGCACGAAGTCGAAGAAGGGCTGCTCCTGCCAGGCGGGATCGCGGAAGCGGCGATCCGCGTCCGGGCGGGAGGGGCCTCGTGGGACGCCCAGGCGCGCTGAGCGTTCCCAGAGGCCTGCTCCCGCCGCGAGCATCCGCTGGGGGTCCATCGCCAGCCGGAGGAGGACTTCCAGGAAGGCGCGCCGCATGGGCTCCAGGGATGCGTCCATCGTCCGCTCCTCAGTACATGTGCTGCCCACCGTTGACGGTGAGCGTGGAGCCGGTGATGAAGCCGGCCCGGTCGGAGGCGAGGAACGTCACGGCCCGGGCAATCTCCTCGCTGCGCCCCAGGCGGCCCACGGGAATGCGGGCGCGGATCTTCACCAGCTCCTCGGGAGGCACGGCGTGCAGCAGTTCCGTGTCGATGTAGCCCGGCGCGATGAGGTTGGCGGTGACGCCGCGGGACGCGCCCTCGCGCGCCAGGGCCAGCGTGAAGCCGTGCATGCCCGCCTTGGCCGCCGCGTAGGCCGTCTGGCCCAGCTGGCCCGTCTGCCCGTTGATGGAGCCGATGTTGATGATGCGGCCGAAGCCGCGATCGCGCATGGGGCCCACCACCCCGACGCACAGGTTGAAGCAGGAGCTGAGGTTGGTCTGGATGACCTCGTTCCACTGGTCATGCGTCATCTTGTGCAGCATGGCGTCCCGGGTGATGCCGGCGTTGTTCACCAGCACCTCGATGGGGCCCATCGAATCGACGATCTTCTGCACCCCCGCCGCGCACTGCTCGGCGCTGGCCGCGTCGAAGCGGAACGCCGGGATGCCCGTGCGGCTCGTGAAGGCCTGCGCCGCCTGCTCGTTCGAATTGTAGGTGACCGCCACGCGGTATCCCTGCTGCCTCAGCGCATCGGCGCTCGCGGCGCCAATGCCGCGCGTTCCTCCCGTCACCACTGCTACGCGTCCGCTCATGGTTCTTCCCTCCAGGTTGGGGGTTGCGCCTGAAGGACGCGGTCGCGCCCCGGGTGTGAATGCCCGGGCCGGGGGACGCGCGGATTCACAGCCACGTGGGCCCGAGCGTCCCTTCAGGGCTGTCCCGTGGAGGGGGGCGCTGGGAAGGGTGGATTGGGAACCGTCGGCCTCCTCTTCCGCGGGACGGCACCACACGCGCAGCACCCGCGAGAGGACATCCATGACACAGCCACACGCACCGCAGGATCGCCCGCAGGTCATCGTCGTCTTCCAGGGCGGCGGTGCCCTGGGGGCCTACCACGTGGGGGCCTACCAGGCCCTGGAGGAGGCCGGGCTCCACCCGGACTGGGTCTCCGGCATCTCCATTGGCGCCTTCACCGCGGCGCTGGTCGCGGGCAACCGCCCGGAGAAGCGGCTGGAGCGGCTGGAGGCGTTCTGGCGGGAGGTGTCCTGGCCCGGCACCGAGTGGGGCTCCCTGTTGAAGGGGCGCCTGCGCCAGCTCTTCAACCTGGGCAGCCACATGACCAGCCTGCTCTTCGGCCAGCCCGGCTTCTACTCGCCACGGGTGGTGCCACCGATGTTCGCGTTCCCCGGCTCGCCGGAGGCGCTGAGCTTCTACAGCACGCGGCCCATGCGCTCGACGCTGCGGCGGCTGGTGGATTTCGAATACATCAACTCCCGCGCGACGCGGCTGAGCCTGGGCGCGACCCGCGTGAGCGACGGCCACCTGGTGTTCTTCGACAACACCCGCGGCATCGTGGGCCCGGAGCACGTGCTCGCCAGCGGCGCGCTGCCGCCCGCGTTCCCGCCCAGCCTCATCGACGGCGAGCTGTACTGGGATGGCGGCTGCGTCACCAACACGCCGCTCAACGCCATCCTCGACGACCCGCCCAAGCGCCACGCCGTCGTCTTCATGATCGACCTGTTCGATGCCCGTGCGCCGCTGCCCACGGCCATGGACGAGGCGACCTGGCGCATGAAGTCCATCCAGTACGCGGGCCGGACGTCCCACCACGTGGAGCAGTTCGCGAAGGTGTGGAACCTGCGCAGCGCCGTGACGCGGGTGGTGCGGCGCGCGTCGGCGTCCTCGCCCATGGCCTTCAGCGAGGAGGCGGAGGCGCGGCCCACGCCGCGGCTGGACATCATCCACCTGACGTACCAGCGCGGCGAGCAGCAGCTCTCCAGCAGCGACGCCGAGTTCTCCCGGGCCTCCATCGCGGAGCGCCGCGCGGACGGCTACCGCGACATGCAGCGGGCCCTGGCGACGTGCCCGTGGACGCAGCCCCCTCCCGAGGGAGGGCCGCAGGCGTTCGGCGACGACGACGCGGCTGCGGCCGGAGGGACGGCCCTCATCCACCGCGTCGAAGGCGATGAAGTCCACACCCAGGTGCCCCTGTCGTAACCCCAGAAGGAGCTACACCATGACCGAAGCGAAGAAGACCGACATACAGGCCCACCTGATGGACCTGGGGCGGGGCCTCCTGGAGCAGGCCGTCGCCGTCCAGCGCTCCGCGCTCGAATCCTCCCGGCAGCTCGTGGAGGGCGAGGGCGTGGCGCGCTCGCTGCGCGAGCACCACGAGGAGTGGCTGCGCAAGTCGCTGGAGGCCCTGGCGCCGCTCTACGCGCTGGAGCAGTCCGCGCGCGAGCAGGTGCTGAAGGCGCAGACCCGCCTGTTCGAGCTGGCCGACGACACCCTGCGGGGCCTCACGTTGCCCGGCATGGCGCGTGGCGGTCCCGGCTCCCGCTGAAGCATCGCCAGACTCTGGACTTCAGCCCCCAGCCCCGGACGGCGCGTTGGCCGTCCGGGGCTTCGTGCGTCCTGGGGGCAGGCGCGCGGGGTGGGGCTCACGGGGCGCGCGGCGTCAGCGGCAGCCGCACCGCGGGATCTCCCAAGAGGACGTAGCCCCCCAGGTCCTGGCGCAGCATCCACAGGTGCGCGCGCCGGGCTGCGTCCACCTGCACGGGCCGGCCGGCGCTCCGCGCCTGCTCCTCCTGGTCGTACAGCGTGGTCAGCTCCAGGTTGGCCTGGTGGCCTCCGCGCAGAAGCCAGCCCAGGCCCAGACCGGCGCGGCGGCCTCGCGCCAGCTGCTGGAGCGGCTCCAGGAAGCGGGACACCTTGCCGGCGCGGCTGTCTCGGTCCTGGAAGCCATACGTCCACGCCAGGTCCACGTGGCCGAAGACGGCCAGCGGCCCCTGGGGATTGGCCAGCGCGGCCTGGGGCAGCGCGGCGACGAAGGGGCGCTCGCCGGGCTGGGGCAGCGCCGCGGTGATGGAGTCCAGCCTCCCGCTGAACTGACCTGCCGCCTGCAACTGCTTCAGCCAGTGCTGGAAGGCGCTCCGCGACGGAGTGCCCGCGCCGAAGCAGGCGAAGAGGAACCAGATGCCGCCGGGCAGGAAGGGCCGATGGGCCAGGGCCACGCCGGCCAGGTGGTGGCCCTCGCCCAGGTTGAGCGCGCCCTGGAGCGCGAGCTTCGTGTCGGTGCTCCGCCAGCCCGCGCGCGGACTGCCCAGGCCGTGGCTCATGGAGAAGAGGAGCGAGGGCTGTGGCCGCGCGGCGTGCTCCAGCAGCTCGTTCGCGGCGGACTCGCCCGGCACGCCCAGCTCCAGCACCTCCCGCGCGGGGAAGCGGCCCAGCTCCCGGGCCTGGCGCGCCGAGGCGATGGCGGGGGCCACCAGCGACTGGTAGCCCGTCCGCGTGGCCGCGGTGCCGTCATGGACCGTGAAGAAGAGCGAGCGGGCCTGGACCTCGGGGGAGGGCGCGAGCTCCCAGCGAAGCACCTTGTCGACATAGGCCGCGTAGTCCTGCTCGCGCCGGAAGGCCAGCCGTCCCACGTAGGCACTGGTGGCCGCGGCCTGCTGCAGCTCGAAGGGCACCTGGTCGAAGTCCCCAAGGAAGAGCAGGTAGCGGGGCCGGTCCGCCACGGGCACCGACTCGTCATCCAGGACGACGCGCACCCAGCGCGCGAAGTCCTCCAGGCTCCGGGACTCCCGGGCCAGCTCCGGCTTCACGCGGTAGACGTGGACGGGGTGGCCCTCCTGTTGCTCCTGCCTGCGGCGGCGCAGCGGTTCGATGAGCGCGAGCAGCCGGTCTCCCTCGGGGCCCTCCGGCGCGACCAGCCCCCAGCGCTGCGCGGGCAGCGAGTTGGGGTCCTCGCCGTCGTCCCACAGGTGGCTCTCCTCCGGCGCCTGGGCGTCAGCGCCGCGCGGGATTGCCGCCGTGGCCTCCGCGGGCAGGCCGTCGGGCGCCACCGGCTGGTGTGAGTCCGCATGTGACAACAACAGCTCAACGTTCTCCGTGCTCATCGTGAGAAGGCCTTTCGCGCGGCGCCCGGGAATGGGGCGCCTGACGCAAGAGACGCGGAGGCGGGTGGCGGTGTGAGTTGTCATTCACACACAGGGGGCGTGCGCCGTCCTGGAAACGCAGTGCCCGGCATGTCCGCCGGCAAACCCAATCCCAGGAGCACCCCCATGCAGTCCGCCGCGCAGCTTTCCTCGTACATCATTGCCTTCGCCGGTGCCGCGCGCACCGCGCAGCGTCTCATGTCGTCCGGCATGGATCCGATGACGATCGCCGAGTACTACTTCGAGGTGAACCTCACGAGCGACTTCGAGATCAAGAGCGAGACGGACGTCGCCCTCAACGTCTGGCGGATGAGCATCAAGGAGAAGCTCACGCTCGACTACAAGGAGCACATGGGCCTCACGGTGAAGTGCACCATCAAGCCCGCGGCCGTGCTCGCCGCCCAGGGCGCCAGTGGTGGCGGGGCCGCCTAGTCCGCCCCTCGCTGAGACGCGATGAAACAGACCCGTCGCCGCCGGTGCTCCGCGACGGAGCACTGGCGGCGACGGCATGCCCGCCACCCTTCGCCCTGCAATCCCTTCCCAATGGCAAAGCCCAATCCCACGCCCGACCACGCCCAAGTCCTCATCCACGACCTCATCCTGGCCGTCCAGTCCTCGCTCGACATCGCGGAGGAGACGGCCCGCAAGCACTATTCCTTTTCCGTGGTGGAGCTGGAGGTGTCCGCCAGCTTCGAGTTCGAGATGACGGAACAGGACAGCGACATCCCCGAGGACAAGCCCCAGCCCAAGCGCTGGTTCTCGCTCTTTGGCGGCGGCGGCAGGAAGGATGCGCTCAACCACACGCGCCTGCACGACCTCAACGACAAGGACTCCAGCAAGCTCACGGTCCGCATGCTGTTCCGGCCGGGTGGCAAGCACCTGGCGCCGGGCACCGAACCGGCGGCGGACGGCAGCACGCCCCCGGCGGCGGACGCGTCGGGCACGCCCGCGAAGCAGCCCTGACGCGAACGAGCCCGCGGTCCCGCCCGCGGCCCCGGAAGCCGGGCCGCGGGCTCTTCGTGTTTCAGGGGCGCGCGGCTTCGCGGGGGCCCGTCACTTCGCCAGCAGCCTCAGCGCCCGCTGGTAGTACGAATCCCGCGACGCCTTGCCGTTGTAGCCGCCGTTGATGCGCCGGGTGATGGCGTCGAATTCGCCCTTGTCTGCGTGCTTGTTGAGGTTGCGGCTGTTCCAGAACCAGACGGCGGTGCGGAAGCCCACGTCCGGGTCGGCCGCGCGGGTGGGGTTGTTCTCCAGGTCCAACTCCAGCGCCTCGCCCGCCGCGCGGTAGTTGCTGCGGCCGGTGATCTGGATGGGGCCGCGGCCCTTGTAGCGCGCGCCGTCGCCCGGCTGGGTGTTGCCCAGGTCCTTGCGCCGCTCATAGGCGTGGCCCGAGGCCAGCTCCTCGAAGTAGCGGAACTCGGCGCTCTCGTGGGCGATCTGCGCCAGGAACGCGGCCTGGCGGCGCGGGGTGTTGATGCCGCCCTCGGCCATGGCGTCGTTCAGGTGAGGCAGCAGCTCCTTCAACCGAGCCCCGGACAGCCGGGGCATGAGCGTGCGCAGGTGCTCCACCTTCAGCGCCTGGAACGGCTCCTTGTTGGCGGCTTCGGAGGAGGCTTCGGGCTGTTGCGGCTTGGGGGACTTGGAACCAAAACCAAAGAAAGACATCCGGGGACTCCGTGGCTGGCGCGTGGGATGCCTGGAAGACGCCCGGTGCCCTGGCGTTGTGAGCGCTTCAGGGCGCGTCAGGGAGCGGCGTCCGCCCGTGCCGGCGCTCGCACTCCACGGTGGCCTCCCAGGCCCGCGCGGGCAGGTCCCCCAGGTGGCCGCGCCGCTCCCCGGGCGTCAGGCACGCGGAGCTGGCCGCCTGGAGCTTCTCCTGGAGCCGGTCGACCGGAAGCGGCTCGCGCGGACGCCACACGCGGGCGCTTCCATCCGTGGAGCCGGTGACGAGCCGGGGCTCCTCCGGGCGTGGGCTGAACACGGCCGACGTCACCTCGCCCTCGTGCGCGGAGAGGACGAGGTACGGCTCCAGGGGACCCGCCGCGAGCCACACGCGGGCGCGCCCGTCCGCGCACGCGGTGACGAGCCTGCTGCCATCCGGGCTCCAGGCGGCCCAGGGCACCGGGGCCTCGTGCGGGAGGATGGCGTGCGCCCCGCGGACCCGGCCGTTCTCCACGGTCCAGATGCGCGCCGTGCCGTCCTGGGAGGAGGTGAGCACCTGATCCGCGGCCTTCGGGTGGAAGGCGGCGGAGAGGACCCAGTCGTCATGGCCATAGAGCGTGGCGAGCAGCCGCCCCTCCGCGCTCCAGATGCGCGCGGTGCCGTCCTGCGACGCGGTGATGAGGCGGCGGCCGTCCGCGCTGAAGGCCACGGAGCGGACCTGGTCGCCGTGGCCCTCCAGCGGCAGGGGCGCCCGCGTGCCGTCCACGCGGAGGATGCGGGTGGCGCGCGGGCTGGAGGCGAGCGCCACCCACAGGCCGTCGGGGCTGAAGGCGGCGCCAAAGAAGGGCTCGCGCTGGGCCACCAGCACGCGCCGGCCCTCCACGCTCCCGTCCGAGGGCCACAGGCGCGCCGTCCCGTCCAGCGACGCCGTCAACAGCCACCTGCCGTCCGGGCTGAAGACCACGGAGCGGACGTCCTGCGCGTGGCCCCGGAGCACGCGCACGAGCCGGCCGTCCTCCGACCAGAGGCGCACCGCCCCGTCCTGGGACGCCGTGGCCACCTGCGTCCCATCCGGGCCCACGGCCACGGACCAGACGAAGCCGCCCGGCTCCTGCAGCGGAAGCGAGTCCCGGGGCGCGTCCAGCCGCCACACCCGCGCGGTGGCGTCGATGGAGGCGGTGACGGCCTGCTTCCCATCCGGACCGAAGCCGCCCCACAGGACGGTGGAGCGGTGGCCCGTCAGAAGCCGGGGCGGCGCGTCCTCCCGCGTGGACCACAGCCGCGCCGTCGTGTCCGAGGACACGGTGAGGATCCACTCTCCCAGCGGGCCGCCGAAGGTGGCCATGCGCACGGCGCCCTGGTGGCCGCGCAGGACGCGGGGCTCGCCCCGTCCGTCGGCCCGCCAGACGCGCGCGGTGTTGTCCAGGGAGGCGGTCACCACCCACTGCCCGTCCGGACTGAAGCGCGCGGTGGTGAGCTCGCCCTGGTGCCCCTTCAGCAGCACGGGGCCCTGCGCGCCGTTGACGGGCCAGACGCGGGCGATGCCGTCGCGCGCCACGGTCAGCACGTGCGTGCCCTCCGGGTCGAACGTGGCGGAGGTGACGGGGGCGGGGTGGGGCAATTCGCGCGGCGGCTCCGGCGTGCGCACGGACACGATGCGCGCGGTGCCGTCCTGCGAGGCGGTCACCAGCCGCTTCCCATCCGGGCTGAAGGCCACGGTCTGCACGGGGCCCCAGTGCGGCACCTCGCGCGGCCCGTCCGCCGTCTCCAGCGGCCACAGGCGCGCCAGCCCGTCCCGCGACGCGGTGGCCACCCACCGGCCGTCCGGGCTGATGGCGCCCCACTGCACCACGCCTCGGTGCCGGAACGTGCGCAGCAGCGTGCCGTCGGACGTGCTCCACAGCCGCGCCGTCCCGTCATGCGAGGAGGTGAGGACGGTGAGCCCCCCGGAGGGGCTGAAGGTGGCGTGGTAGACGGGCCCTTCATGGCCCGCGAGCACCAAGGGCTCTCCCTCGCCGTCGGTCCGCCACAGGCGCGCCGTGCCGTCCTTCGAGGCCGTCACCACGCGCTGTCCGTCCGGGCTGACCTCCACGTGGACCACGGCCTGCGTGTGGCCGCGCAGCACCGCCCGGCTCAGCGGTTCCTGGAGGACCTCCGACACGTCCTGGGCCCAGCCCTGGAGCTGCCCGGGCTGCTGGACCTCGCGCAGCATGAGCAGGGCGAGCGTGGGGTTGTCGCGCCGTAGCTTCCGGGCGACGTCCAGCAGCACCAGGTCCCGGGCCCGCTGGGCGTAGCGCTGCGCCTCCTGGCGCTCGCTCCGGGCCCGGGCCTCCAACTGCCTCGCGCTCCACGCCAGCCCCGCCATCACCCCCGCCACCACGAGCGCCGCCACGAGCAGCCGCACCAGGCGCCGCCGGGCGGACGCGTCCTGGGCCTCGGCCGTGGCCACGCTCGCGTCGAGGAGCTGGAGCACGTCCTCGCCAGGCTCCTCGCTGTAGCGGCGCAGGATGTCCTGCGCGTACCCCAGCCGGCTGCCGGACAGCAGGTAGGGCGCGCCGCCATCCGGCTCCCCCCGGTGCGCCAGCCACGCGTGGGCCCAGGACTGCAGCTCGCGGAAGTGCTGGAGCCGCTCCTGATCCGCCCGGGCCCACTCCGCCAGCTCCGGCCAGGTGCGCAGGAGCGACGCGTGGGACAGCTGCAGCCACTCCACGCCCGCCGCGTCCTCGTCGCGCGTCAACAGCCTCGCGGTGAGCAGCGTGCCCAGCACCCGGTCGAAGTCGGCGCGGGGCTCCGGGAGGGTGGGGCGCAGGTGCCGCTGCCTCACCCGGCCCCGCATGCCGGGCGCGGGGCCCTGCTGGAAGTCCACCAGCTCCACCAGCAGCCGCCGGGCCTGGCGCTGCTCGCCGGGGGACAGCGCCGCGTAGAGCCGGTTCGCCACCCGCTTCAGCGCCCCCGCCACGCCGCCCAGGGCCGCATAGGCGCGGTGCGTGAGCAGGGGGCCTTCACGCTCCTCCCAGAGTTGATCCAGCGCGTACTGGAGCAGCGGCAGCGAGCCGGGCTCCTGTCCCACGTCCTGGAGCAGCCGGTCCACCAGGCCGGGCTCGAAGCCCAGCCCCACCTTGCGCGCGGGACCCTCGATGGCCGCGCGCAGCGCTTCCCCCTGCAGCTCGCTGACGAAGAGGCGATACGCGTCCGAGTACACCACCGCGTCCAGGCGCGTGCCCCCGGCGTCCACCACCAGGTCCCCGCAGCGCCCCAGGAAGTCCACCTGGAGCGTGGCGAGCACCACCACGCGCCGCTCCGCGTCCCGCGACAGGCTCCAGAGGTCGGTGGCGAGCGCGCGCCGCGCCTCGGGCGTCAGCGCGGTGAAGAGGTCCTCGAAGGGATCCACGAGCAAGAGCAGCCGGCGCTCCGGAGGCACCTGGCGCACCTGCTGGAGCACTTCGGCGTGGCCCTGCCCGGGCCGCAAGAGCCGCACCTCCCAGCCGGTGGCCCGCAAGTCGCTGGGCAGGCCGGCGAGGGCGAGCGAGGACTTGCCGCTGCCCGACACGCCGGCCAGCATCTGGAAGCGCGGGCGCCGGTCCTCCACCGCCTCGTGGACGCGCTGGAGCAGCTCCCGCTGGAGCGCCTCCCGTCCGAAGAAGAAGCGGCGGTCCTCCTGCCGGAACGGCAGCAGGCCCCGGTAGGGACGCAGGGCCACCGGGCGCGTGTCGCTCCCGTGCTCCGCGCGGGCGTAGAGCTGGAGCGAGACGTGATCCAACGCAGTGGTGTCGAGCGCGAGCTGGCGCCGGGCGGACCCCACCGCCTCCTCCAGCGAGGCGGGCGCCACCAGCAGGGACTGGTAGAGGGCGCGGGTGAGCACCACGGAGCCCGGCACGGAGAGCAGCAGGCGGGAGGCCACCACCGCGGGGAGGCCCGCGCGATGGAGCGCCTGGGCCACGCTGCCCAGGTGGTTGTCCGTCGTGCCCGCGCCGCTCTGGCACGCGCAGAGCACCACCAGCCGCAGCGTCCCCGCGTAGGGCATCAGCAGCTGGCGCAGCGTCGCGCCGTCCACGAGCTCGGGCTCGCCGCCCTCCCACGACGCGTTCCAGAGCAGGCCATACGTCTGCCCCCGCCGGCCGCCGTGGCACAGCAGGTGGAGGACGGAGACGGGCTCGCCGGGGCGCTCGAGCGCCTCCTTCAGCGACTCCAGCGAGACGTGCGGCAGGACGTCCCGCCCAGGCTCGAACGGATACACGCCTTCCTCGCAGGCCGCGCCCAGCTCGCGCAGGTGCGCCCCCGCCGGGACCTGGCCTCCCGCGGCGGACCAGGCGTAGAGGATGCGGCCCGCGCGGGAGGTGGCCGGGGCGGGCGCGTCCTGGGACGCGGGCCACTCGTAGCGGACGAGCACGCCGGGAAGCTCCGCCACGGTGCGCCCGGAGGTGCCCAGCGTGAGCAGCTCCCAGGGCAGCGCGTAGAGCTCCGCCGCGGCGAACCGGAAGGTGAGGTGCACCGGGCGGTCCTGCTGGACGGCGGTGAGGATGTCTCGCGCGTGCGCGTCCCAGCCCACCGCTTCCAGGAAGGCGCGCAGCCGCTCCCCCAGGCGCTGCACCACGTTGCGGTCCGGCTGGGGCCGCTCCAACTCCGCCAGGTCCGCCAGGAGCGCCGGCTCCCACGCGAGCGCCGCGCGCGCGTAGCTGCCCTGGGCCCGCCGCAGCAGGTACTCCTGGGGCTCCAGCCGGAAGTGGAACGCGTCCCCGGCCTCGTGCGCGCGCACCAGCTCCAGGAGCAGCTCCAGCGGCGCGGCGCGGGCGTCGGGCGCGCTCACGGCGGAGGGGCCACCGCGGGCTGCCCGTCCTGCCGCACCAGCCTGCCGTCCAGGTCGTAGATGGAGCTGGCCTGCTCCAGGAAGTGGAAGGGGAGCTTCACGTCCAGCTGGCGCGCCCGCCGCAGGTTGATGGCGAGGTCCGGCGGGGAGATGACCCCCATGGGCAGCCGCGACGCCGGCAGCCGCGACCCCAGCACCTCCAGCACGTAGCGCGCGCCCAGCTGACCGGCGCTCTTGAAGGGCACGCCAATGGACATGACCGCGCTGGCGCTCCCCTCGCGCACGGCCTCGCGCACGGAGCCCAGCACCGGAATGCCCTCGGAGAGCCCGTCGATGCGCTCCAGCTCGTCGTAGACGGCCGAGGACGTGGTGACCCAGAAGAGGCTGTGCCTGCCCTCCGGATCAATGAGCCGCATCGCGTGGGCCATCCGGGGCACCTGCTCGGAGAGCATCGCCTCCGCGCTGCGCTTGCCGTCCACCGCCAGCTCCAGCAACTGGAAGCCGTCCCGGGCCGCCAGCCGCCGCATGGCCTCCGCCTCCACCTCCACGGTGCTCTGGTTGCGGCGGTCGTACACCACCGTCAGCACCTTCAGCGGGCCCAGCAGCTCCTGGAGGTAGTGCAGCTGCACGTCCGGAGAGAGGGACAGCGAGACGAAGGCCATGTTGCCCGGCTTGGCCTGCCGCGAGGCCCCTTCCTCGAAGCCGAGCCACAGCTCCGGCGCCTTGCAGAGCGCCACCACCGGCGTGGGCTGATTGCCGAACCGGTTGTAGAGGAAGCGCGTCGCGTCCGAGCCCAGGCCGACGACCAGGTCGAACTGCCCGGAGTCCGCCAGCGCCAGCATGCGCTCCTGCTCCTGCCGGCCCGTGCCCAGCTTGTGCAGCGTGAGCTCCACCCGCACGCGCCCGTCGCGCAAGACGGGCAGCATGCCCTCGAGGATCCAGTTGAGGCTGCTCTGCGCCACGGTGAGCAGCACCAGCACCTCGCGCACCTGCTCCCGCGGCGTGGGAGGCCGTTCGTGCGCGACGCGGATCCGCTCCGCGGACGCCTCCACCTTCCAGCCACGAAGCGATTCGGGGGGCAGGTCTACCCAGGCGGAGAGGTCCTCCGGCTGCGCGGAGGCCGGCAGGGGCATGACGAGGAGGAGCAGCAGGCCCACGAGCCATCCGGCCCGTGTGGGGGTGACGTCACGCATGGCGGGCCTCGCGCCCGGGCAGGCCCCGGGTCAGCCAGAAGTACGCGGCGCCCAGCAGGAGCACTCCGGCGCCCAGCCCTCCGAGCACCTGGAGCGGCTCCGAAGGCAGGTGCCAGAGCGCGCTCACGGCCAGGGGCCCCAGGCACTGCCCGAGCGCGCCAACGACCGGGGTGATGGACGGCGGGCCCCGCTCCCGCGCGAGGCCTTCCCCGGGGCCTTGGGATCGGGGGCGCTTGAGGCAGGCCTGGATGAGCGCGTGGCAGAGGCCCCAGAGCCCCAACGCCAGCACGAACACGGGCTCCAGCGCTCCCGCCATCCCCAGCGCCAACAACGCGACGCCCATCCCCAGCACGCCGCCCTGCAACAGCCTCCGGGTCCTGGCGGTGCGCGGCGGCGGCAGGACATGGCAGAGCAGCGCTCCCAGCGCATGGAGGGCCAGGAGCTGGCCGATGCGGTCCGCGTCCTCGCCCTGGCCCGAAAGCCACAAGGGCAGCGCGAAGCAGAGGACGCCCCCGCGAACGAGCAGGGAGGGAAGGCCGACGAGCAACAGCGCCGGGAGGTGCTCGCGCGGGCTCCCGGTGCTCGACGGGAGCGGTGGAGGCGCGAGCCAGGAGAGGGAGGCCCGGAAGGGACCGGGCCCGCGGGATTTGTCCCGCGCATCCAGCGGGGGCAACCACAGCCGCGCGTACGCAAGCGCGGCCAGGGCGCAGAGGCCGCCGCACAGGAACGCCGCGCGAGGGCCCAGGTGGGCCGCCAGCAGGGCGCCCAGCACCGTGCCGCCGAGCAGCCCGCCGCAGCGGGACAGGGCGAGGCGCGAGCCGTGGGCTGGGGGCTGCTGGGGGTGGAAGACCGCGAGGAGGTACGCCCGGTTTCCGGCGGCGAGCGCTCCGTGCCCGAGGCCCGAGAGGCAGCGCAGCAGCAGCCACAGGCGGAAGTCCCCGGTCCACGCCATCAGCAACAGGGGCGCGGCCGACAGCAGCAGGGCGCCCATCAGGAAGCGGCCGGGGCCCAGGTCGCGGATGGAGCGCTCGGAGTAGAGGTGCGCCAGCGCGCTGGCGCCATGGAAGGCGAAGAAGAGCAGCGCGGCGCCCCCGCCCGGATGGAGCGCCTCCGCGGAGGTGGCGAGGAAGGCCAGGGGGAGTCCGTCCAGGAAGGCCCCGAGGAACGCGAGGGGCTGGAGCCGGTCCACCGCGCCGTGCTCGAAGGCACGCGGCCGTGTCTCGCGCCGGGGCAGGGGCGCGAAGGCCCTCAGCACGAGCAGGCCCAGCAGGCCGCAGGCCACGAAGAGGAAGAGGAAGCCGCGGCACCCGCGCCAGAGCCGGTCGTCGAGCGCGCCCTTCGCGGCGCCCACCTCCAGCCGCACGGGGAGGCTCCAGGGCCCTTCTGTCAGCTCCAGGTCGATGGTGTACTTGAAGCGCTCATGCCCGGGCGCCCCCGCTCCCGAGCCGGCCTGGACCAGCACCCGCTCATCCGCGATGAGCGCGAGCGAGCCCAGGTCCGTGTTGGAGCGCTGGTAGTCCTCCAGCAGCGTGTCCAGCCCGCGCAGGTGGGAGAGCGTCAGCCCCAGCCGCGCCGCCTCGTTCAGCCGCCGCGCCAGTGAATGGGCCAGGCTGCTGGTCCGCTGCTGGAGGCCGTCCGAGTAGAGGTCCACCAGCGCCAGCGAGGTGGCCAGGGTCATCACGCCGAAGCCGGCGCTGAAGGCCAGGCCCAGCCAGCGCCGGGGCCGCCGCATCCACAGCCGCTGCGCCCCCAGGACGAACGCCACCTGGAACACCAGACAGCCTCCCAGCAGGGTGAAGAGGGCCTGGAAGCGCTGGAGCACGCGCAGGTCCACGGCCTGCCGGGACATCACCAGCTCCAGGCGGCCCACCACGCCGAAGCGGTCGGAGAGCGGCAGCGCCACGCGGAACGCGCGCGCGTCCTCCGTCACCTCGAAGCGCTGGCCGGGAGGGGAGGGCACGCGGCGGGGAAGGGGGAGCGCGCTTTGTTCCCCGGGAGGTTCGGAGAAGAGGATTCGGCCCCGGGCATCCAGGACACGGACCGCCTCCAGCGTGGGATCCGCCTCGCGCAGCGCGCGGGCCAGGTGGTGGAAGCCGGTGAACTGCTCCAGCGCCACGCCCACGCGCAGGAACATCTCCACGGGCCCCTGGATGACCGCGCCCTGCGCCGCCAGCCGCTCGAACTGGAGGTGGGCATAGCCGCGCTGCGCCTCTCTCAGCCCCACGGCGACGACCCCGCCGAGCGACGCGGCCAGCACCAGCAGGAGGGCGCCAAGCCGGGCCCGGCGCAGCCCGCGTCCGTGCCGGAGGAAATGGGCAGACATGGATCCTCTCGAAAGGCGTGGCGCCGTGGACGGAAGAAAGCCGGGCCGCGCGGGTGACTTCCGAGGACGGCCCCGGGACGTCAGGTGTGAAGTTTCACAAAGACAACCATGCGGACGTCGTGCTGGGCATGAACGAACTCCGCGGGCCCGGCCCCTTTTTTCTGTCTGTCTTTGTCGCGGTGCTCCTGCTGCCCCCTGGCTCCCGGGCGGACACACCGGCCCCGGGCGGCGTCGCCGTCCTCCAGGGCCGCGATGGCCGGTCCACCCTGCGCGTGGGCATGAACCTCCAGTCGGACCTGCGCCTGCACCCCACCGACGAGGGGTGGGACAGCACCTTCCTGGTCCGCCGCGCACGGCTGAACCTCACGGGGACGCTGGCGTCCTTCGCGGACGTGCGGCTCATCGCCGACGTGGGCCAGTTCAACACGCCGCTCTTCCAGGACGCGTGGCTGGAGCTGCGCGCCGCTCCCTGGCTCCGGCTGCGGGCCGGCAGGCTCAAGGTCCCCTTCGGCTACGAGTGGCTGGAGACGTCCTCCGTCTTCCTCGACTTCGTGGAGCAGTCGCTGCTCTACACGCTGGTGCTGCCCCGGTACGACCAGGGCCTGGCGCTCCATGGCGAGCTCGCGGATCAGCGCGTGGAGTACTGGCTGGGACTCTTCAACGAGGCCAGCAGCAAGGCGCGCGACGAGGACCGCGGGAAGATGCTGGCGGGCCGCCTCTCCGTGTCACCGCTGGAGGGCCTCTCCGTCGCGGTGAGCGCCACGCACGCGCTGGGGGACAACCTGCCCGAGGAGGCCCGGGGCAAGCTGGCCACCGGCTACGCCTTCCTCACGTCTCCCCAGTACAAGGTCACGTATGCCACGGGCGCTTCGGGCCTGTACGTGGGCCCCGCGGATTGGCGCCTGGGCGCCGACGCCGTCTCCTTCCAGGGCCCCACCTCGCTGAAGGTGGAGTACGCGCGCTTCCATGCTTCCACGCGCGAGGGCTGGCTCCAGGCCTCGGACGTCGGCAACGACGCGCGGCGCGTCCACCTGCCGGGGCTGCGCTCCCAGGCCGTGTACGCGTCCGGGACGTGGGTGCTGACCGGGGAGAAGCGGGTGGAGCGCGGCGTGGAGCCCTCCAGTCCCTTCGATCCCTCGGCGGGCCGGTACGGGGCGGGCGCGTGGGAGGTGGGGCTGCGCTACGGGGTCGCCCAACTGAAGTTCGACGGCCTGCCCGGACACGACGGCCCTTCCGTGGAGCGCATCCAGGAGCTGACCGCGGGCCTCAACTGGTACCTCAACACGTCCACCCGCTGGATGTTCAACGCCAGCCGGTACCGGTTCTCCCAGGGGCAGCCGTCCTTCGACGAGTTCCTCATGCGGATCCAGTGGTCCTTCTTCTGAAGGGGAGGGCAGGGCCATGAGTCTGTTCTTCAAGCTGGGGGCCGCGACCGCGGCCATCCTGTGCTTCTCCATCGCGCTGATCGTCCTGCTCAACTACGCCAAGTTCGAGACGACGCTCGGCGAGCTGCAACGCTCGCGGCTGCGCGTGCTCGCGCTGGACGCGAAGGCCTCCACGGAGGCGGCCATCGACCTGGGCCTGGCCCTGCCCGCCGCGCGGGACGCCCAGCAGATCCTCACCCGGGTCTCCGCCATGGACCCGGACATCCGGGGCGTCGTCATCCTGGACCGCCGGGGCACGGTGCTGTTCCAGAGCGGGCTGCACGCCACCACCCACCTGCCCGGCTCCGCCCGCGAGCGCGCGGTCTGGTTCGAGGAAGCCGCCGCGGCGCGCGACGGCACCTGGAACCGCACGGACAGCACGGCGCTGCTGGTGGGCGCGCCCATCCTCAATCCCTTCAGCCAGCCCGTGGGGTTCGTGCTCATCGCCTATGACCGCCGGGCGCTGGATGCGCGCGCGGGCGTCTTCCTCCACACGTTCGCCCGGCAGGCGCTGTGGCCGCTGGCCTGCGGCTTCACGCTGGTCTGCGCCCTGATGTGGGGCTTGCTCAAGCCCCTGGGCCAGCGGTTCCAGGCCATGGAGAAGACCTTTCGCGGGATGGAGGGCCCGGCGCACGCGGCCCCGGCGGACGAGGACGTGCGCGCGTTCGATGCGCGCTACCAGGAAGCCTCCCAGGCCCTGGCCCGTGCGGAGCAGTCCCTGGAGGGCACATGAGCCCGGCCAGCGACGGAGGCCTGTCCCGGGGCCGCATCTGGCAGGTGAGCCTGCTGTCCACGCTGCTCATTGTCGCGACGCTGGTGGCGGCTTCCGTTCAAGCGTCGCGCCTCTTCGAGGAGTCGCTGCGCCCGGACCTGCGGGCCAAGGCGGAGACGCTGGCGGAGACCGTGGCCCTGCAGTTCCACCGCGCCGCGGACCTGGGCATCCCGGTGACGCGGCTGGGGGCGGCGGATGCCTACCTGGACGACGCGGCGGCGGGCCACGAGGAGCTGCGCTACATCGGCTTCGCCTCCCCGGAGGGCCGCCTGCTGTACGCCTCGCGGGAGCTGAAGACGCGGCCCGAGTCCTTCTTCGACAGGGTGAAGCAGGCCCACGGGCAGGAGGAGTCGCGCGGGCTGGCGCGCCTGGAGGGCGCGCTGGACCTGGCCCATCCCGTCGAGTCGCGGGGCCGCGTCATCGGACAGCTCCACCTGGGCATCGACGCGGGCTACGTCGAGCAGCGGCTCCAGGAGATCCACACCGACATCCTCATCACCCTGTTCGTCACGGCGCTGGTCACCATCGAGGTGCTGATGGCGCTGATGGGACTGCTCGTCGTCCGGCCGCTGCGGCTGCTCCACCGGCTGCTGGCGCTCGGGAGCGCGGGGGACTTCACCCGGCAGGCCCGGTTGCGGCTGCACGACGAGGCCACCCGGGCGCTGGCCGCGGCGGCAAGGCTGGTGCGCGTCCTCAACGCCCGCCACGCCGCGCTGACGGAGCGCGCCGCTCGAGCACGGCGCGGCGGGAGACTCACCGAGGCGGTGGAGCAGGCCCTCGCGGCGCTGGGGGCGCGGTTCCGGTTCGGCGACCCGAAGGCACCCGCGGCGCTGGAGGAGCCGGAGACCGGCGACCTGCGGCTTCCGCTGTTCATCTACCTCTTCGGCTCGGAGCTCTCGCGCTCGTTCTGGCCGCTCTACGTCAAGCGGCTCTACCAGCCCGGCCCCTTCTTCTCGGAGAGCTTCATGGTGGCGCTGCCCATGTCGCTGTGGGTCACCGCCATGGTGCTGTGCACGCCGCTGGGCGGGCGCCTGCTGAACACCCGGGGCAGCCGCGTGGCGCTCTTGGCGGGCATGGTGCCCAGCGCGTTCGGCCTGGCGCTGACGGGCCAGTCGTCGAGCCTGACCGAGCTGTTCCTCTGGCGCATCGTCACCGCCGGTGGCTACGGCATCGTGACGGCCACGGCGCTGCTCCACGTCGCGCGGACGTCGAAGCAGCGCCACGGCGCGCGGAGCATGGGCGTGTTCGTGGGCGCCTCCACGGCCGCCAGCGTGTGCGGCACCGCCATTGGCGGCATCCTCGCGGACCGCATCGGGTACGGCGCGACCTTCGGGGTCGCCGCGGGGCTGGTGTGTCTGTCCATGGTGCTGGTGGGGCTCCTGACGCCGGACTCGGGGCCTCGCGAGGCCGCCGAGCACCGCCCGGTGGCGGCCTACCTGGGCATCCTCAAGCGCGGCCGGGTGCTGCTGTTCATCCTGCTGGCGGCCATGCCGGTGCGCCTGGTGCTGACGGGGTTCCTCTTCTTCCTGACGCCGCTGCGCCTGCATGAGCTCGGCTTCAGCGAGGCCGCCATCGGACGGCTGATGATGGGCTCCTTCATCGCCACGGTGTTGGCCACGCCGGTGGTGTCGCTGCTGGCGGACCGGTACGGCTGGCACCGGGGGATGATGCTGGCGGGCGGCGGATCCTCCGGGCTGGGCGTGCTGCTGTTCGCGTCGGCGGAAGGCAGCTGGCCGCTGCTCGCCTCGGTGCTGCTGGTGGGGCTGGGGCAGGCGCTGGCGACCACGCCGCTGCTGGCCAGCGTGCCGCCGCTCTTCGCCGAGGAGTGCGTCGGGTTCGGTCTGGACGCGCTCCTGTCCGTGTTCCGCATCATCGAGCGGGTGGGCAGCCTCGCCGGCCCGCTGCTCGCCGCCGCGCTGCTGGGCGCCAGCGGCTTCGTCCGGTGCGCCCACGCCATTGGCGCCGGGATGCTCGTGCTCACCGCGGGACTCGCCGCGTACCTCTTCGTCCGCTCCCTTCCTTCGTCCACTCCCTCCCCGAAAGCCCCATGACCCGACTCTCAAGAGACCTGCTGAAGCTGACCCCCTTGCAGCGCGAGCGCCTGGACGTGCTGTTCCTGGCGCAGTACGCGCCGGAGCCCGGTGCGCCGAGGCCCGGCATGCACCCGGAGCACGGCGTGCTCCCGCGCTACAACCACGAGCTGTTCCACACGTTGACGGAGCTGGGGCTGCGGTGTTCGCCCTGCCGCGCGCTGGAGGAGCTGGTCCACCTGCGCAGCGAACCCAACTACGTCTTCACGTTGCTCAACCGCGCGCCGTTCCGCAGTTCGGAGGTCTTCACGTCGGCGTTCTGCGAATGGCTGGAGGTGCCCTACCTGGGCGCGCCGCCCAACATCCGCGCGCTGGCGGAGGACAAGCACCTCACCAAGCTGATGGCGCGGGCCCTGGGAATCCCGACGGCCCCGTGGCTCGTCAGTCCGGTGGAGGGACCGCTCCCCGCCGCGCCGGACTTCCCCGGCCCCTGGTTCGTCAAGCCGCGGTTCGGTGCCGCGTCCGTGGGCATCTCCGAGGAGAGCATCCAGGACACGGAGGCCGGGCTGCACGCGCGCCTGCGCTACTTCCAGAACCTGGGCCAGGCCTGCCTCGTGGAGGCCCTCATCCCCGGCGTGGACCTCACGGTGCCGGTGCTGGGCGGGCCGGAGCCCCTGGTGCTGGGGGTCGCGGAGGAGACGTCCGCGCTGCCGCACGGCATCGTCACCCACCGGCAGAAGCGGCTCCTGGACGGAGGCCGTGAGCGCCGGCTCGTGTCGCCGGGGCCGCTGGAGGCGCGGCTGCGCGAGCATGCGCTGAAGCTGTGCGCCGCGGTGATGGAGTTCGACTACCTGCGCGTCGACTTCCGCCTGCACCGGGACACCGGGGAGCTGTTCCTGCTGGAGTTCAACATCGGCTGCAACCTGGGCAGCCACGCGGCGGTGATGTTCCTCGCGCGGCAGGCGGGGTTCAGCCAGGCGGACGTCATCGAGCACATCGTCCGGCACAGCCTGGACCGGCAGCACCGGCTGTGGAACAGGGCGTCCTTCAGGACGGCGCGGGAGGCGGAGCGATGAGCCGCCCGGCGCTCCTCGCGGCGCTGGTGCTGCTGGCGGCGGCCTCCGCCTCCGCCGCGCCGTACCGCGTCTTCATGGTGCTGCACCGGGCCGGCGCGGAGACGGACCAGGGCTTCAAGGACTACCTGCACAGCGCTGGGCTGGAGGTGGAGTTCACGGTCCGCAACATCGAGGGAGACGCCAGCCGGCTGCCGGCCATCGTCCAGGAGATCCGCGCGCGGCGCCCGGACCTCGTCTACGCGCAGAGCACGCTGGTGACGCAGGGGCTCGTGGGCGAGCTGGGAGAAACGGACGCGCCCCCGCGCATCACCGACATCCCCGTCGTCTTCGCCATGGTGTCGGATCCGGTCAGCGCGGGCCTGGTGGAGCGGCTGGAGAGCTCCGGCCGCAACCTGACGGGCGCCATCCACGTGGCCTCGCTGCCCGTCCAGCTCAAGGCCATGCAGTCCTTCATGCCGCTGAAGCGGCTGGGCGTCGCGTACAACCCGGCCGAGCTGTCCCAGCGCACCATGTTCGACCGGCTCTCGCAGCTCACCGCCCAGGCCGGCATCGAGCTGGTGGCCGTGGATCCGCTCGGCCCGGATGGGAAGCCGGACCCGGCGCGGCTGCCCACGATGATGCAGCGGCTGGCGGCCCGGCGGCCGGACCTGGTGTACCTGCCGCCGGTGAACTTCTTCGCGCCGCACAGCCAGCTCTTGATGAGCGAAGCGCTGAGACTGGGACTGCCGACCTTCTGCGCCATCGAGGTGCAGCTGGAGGCGGGCGGCATGATGGGGCTGGTGGCGCCCTTCTACAACGTGGGAGGACTCGCGGGCTTCAAGGCCGCGCAGATCCTCCGGGACCGCCAGCCGCCCTCGGAGATTCCCATTGAAGCGCTGTCGCGCTTCTCCTTCGAGGTGAACATGCCGGCCGCGCACGCGCTGGGCCTGTACCCGCCCATGCACATCCTCAGGTACGCGAGGATGCGGGAGCGGTAGGGCGGGGGCACTCCATCGCGTCGACGTGGAGCAGCTCCCGCATCAGGTCGAGCACCAGCTGCTGCGCCAGGTCCTGGCCGATGGCGTGGGAGAAGCGGACCGCCAGCCGCCAGGCCTCCTGGCGGTGCGCGAGCGTCGAGGGCGCCAGCGCGAGCGCCGTCAACTGCTGGCGCAGAGCCTCCAGGGGCCAGGCCACCTGCGCGCCGAAGGCGTTGCGGCGCAGCAGCTCCCCGGCCAGCTCCCGCAGGTGGGCCACGTCCTCCCGCGCCCGCCCCAGCGCGGTCGCCTCCGCTTCCGTGAGGCGGAGCTCCAGCCCCGCCGTCAGCAGCACGGCCTCCAGCACCCGCGTGTGCAGGAGGGAGGCGGGCTCCGCCGCGAGCACGAGCGGAGAGAGCCCGTCCGCGAGTCCCCGGCGCATATCGCGCGCCTGGGCGGGCGTCACCCCCAGCTCGCGGGAGAGCTGGGCCAGGGGCAGCTCCGCTGGGCCGGGGTGTCCGGAGTCCGCGGTCGCGGACCGCAGCGCCAGCCCGAAGGCCAGCAGGCGGTTGGGGCCCTCCGGCAGCCGCGCGCGCAGCGACGCGAAGAGGGCTTCGCCTTCCAGCGGGCCCTGTCCGCGTGGGGGCCGCGACAGGCGCTCCGCGAACAGCGCGACGTCGAACAGCGCGGAGTCCCGCGCCTGACAAGCCTTCAAGATATCCGTTCGGATCATGCCGCCAGGACGGCGCGGGCGGACCGGCTGTGATTCCTCCGAAAATAAAAGAGGCCCCACGGGGCGGTGTGCCCCGTGAGGCCTGCCAGAGTCACCGGCGCCAGGCCGGGTCCTCCCGTCTGCTTCGGCTACTTGAGGGTCCGGGCGACGCGCTTCACCTCGTGGTCGTGCACGGTCACGGCGTCGAGGATGAGGTTGGCGTAGGCCTGGGCCGCGGTGGCCGGCGTCTTGTTCACCCCGCGCGGGCCGTTGAGGTACAGGTCGAGCGCGGCCACGCTGGCGGTCCAGTCGCCGTTCACCTGGGCCGGGGCCTTCTTCAGGCACTGGAGCCCGGCGTCGATGATGGACTTGCAGTAGGCCTGCCACTGCGTGTTGCACGCCTGCCAGGCCTTGTGCTGCGTGGTGGTGGGATTGGAGGGCGGATACAGGGGGCTCCAGGACTCGCCGCGGCCCAGGTGCGTCGAGGACGCCGCGTGGCCGGTGGCCTCCATGAAGATGCTGCAGGGGAAGCAGGAGGCGAGCTTCGTGGTCTGCTTGCCCACCGCGATCTCATACGGCGTGCCCGGGTTGTAGGGCGTCTTCTTGGTCGGGCTGGTGTCGTTGGCCAGCTGGTGGACGTGCACGTCGTAGATGGCCTGGATCATCCCGTGCGTGTAGGCGCAGATGTCGCGGTTGCGCTGGGGCGCCGGGCCCTCGAAGTGCATGCCCCACTGCTTGAGGCCCTGCTTCGACTCGTCCGGGTCCTCGTGGTCCTGCATCGCGGTGGTGAGGATCATCCCCCAGGTCTTGTCCGGAGGCGCCTCCGGGGGATGCCACCGCCGCCCGTACGCATCGTCGAACGGCACGGTGTGCTGGAAGGTGCTCATCAACCCGGTCTGCCCATCCGTGCGGCCGTCGATGAACCCCGTGTACGCGCCGCGTCCCTGGTAGCCCAGCAGGCCCGCGGTGGCGGGGTTGGTGGCCATCTGGAACAGCTTCGCGGCGTACCCGTCCGGCAGCGGCGGGTTGTAGCGGTAGGCGTCGGCGGGGGTCTTGTCGCCGGAGCCTCCGGAGATGCGGCCGCCGGTCGTCCAGATGGGCGTCGTGCCCAGCTCCACCTGCTGCTCGGGCTTGAGCCCCGTGGCATGCAGCAGCTGGTTGAGCTTCGTGATGGCGGCCCTGTGGATGTCGATGGTCTCCGTCTGTTCGACGAGCTCCTTCGCATTCAGCTTCTGGGTGTCCTTGAGTTCGAAGTCGACCCGTGCGTGCCGCTTGTTCACGTCCGCGTTCGTGAGGCGGCTCCACGCCCACCCGACAATCGCCGCCGTCATGATGACGTCCGCATCCTTCTCGTTGCGCGTGTCCGGGCTCAGGATGCCCTGCTGCTTCACCAGGCTCATCGAAGACCTCTCCCTCTGGAGCTTTGAGCGCCCGCTCCAATAGGCGTTGGCTCCAGGACGCGGAACGGCCACCGGTTGTGAAGGCGGCTAGACTCCTTGCATGCCCCCCATCACCTTCCGTCACGCCCGGGCCACGGACCTGCCCACCATCCTCACGCTGCTCGCGGACGACGCCATCGCGCGGTCGCGCACCGGCTACGCCGAGGAGGTCACTCCCGCCATCGATGCCGCGTTCAAGGAGATCTCCGCTGACCCGAACAACGAGATCATCGTGGGCGAACAGGACGGGCAGGTCGTCGCCACGCTCCACCTCACGTACATCCCGGGCCTGGGCCGCGGCGGGCTCCGGCGGGCGCTGGTGGAGGAGGTGCGCGTGCGCTCCGACCTGCGGGGACAGCGCATTGGTGAGGCATTGATGGTGGACGCCATGGAGCGCGCCCGGGCCCGGGGCTGCGCCCTGATCCAGCTCACCACCGACAAGCGCCGCCACGAAGCCCAGCGCTTCTACGCGCGGCTGGGATTCGTGGCGAGCCACGAGGGCATGAAGCGCCCTCTTTGAATCACTGCCGCGGCTGCACGGCGGCCGGGTCCATCCAGAAGGACTCCCACGGGTGACCCTGGAAACCGCCCGGCGGAGCATGCTAGCGATGGGCGTGAGTGCTGACGCCATCGCCCGCGGCCGCGCAGTGCTTGAGCAGGCCGTTCAGGCCGGGACGCTCGACTCCGTGGCGCGTGCGCAATCGTTGCAGTCTGGAGATGAAATGACGTTCGTACCGCTTCTTGTCGTCCTCGCATCCACAGCGACCGCGGGTGACGTGCCGCGCTCCGGCTATTTCGGCGCGGGAGTCAATCTGGAGCCCCTTGCGCTGGGGCCCATGCAGGCCTTCTCCGGCGGCCGGGCGGCGGTAGGCATCAGCCTCCAGGCCTCGTTCCAGGTGGATCTCGGTGCCCGGTGGGCGTTCCGCCTGCCGCTGGAGGTGGGGGTCGGTGGCTCCGGGGATGCCACCTTCTCCGAGCTGGGTCTCACCCCGGGGCTGCTCTACCGCTGGCGCGACGATGCAGCACAGCGATGGGTTCCGTACGTCGGTGGCGGGCTGAAGCTCGGAGCCGCGGGCGCGGGCAGGGAGCTCCTGGGGCTCCCTCTCGTCACCACCGTGCAATCGCTCGACCTCGACTTCGATGACGACGACAGCGAGTCGGATCCCAACTTCGAGTCGCGCCTGGGCGCTTTCCCGGAAGTCTGGGCCGGCGTGGAGTGGCACCCCAACCGATGGTTCGCGCTCAACCTGGGCGTTGCCTATACCTACGTGCGGGTGCTCGGCACGAGCGTTCACCTGCTGCATGAACGGGTGGGCGTGAGGTTCTCTCTTTAGCGCGCTTCCCTTGTTTGAGACGGCGCGCGCTCGTCAGCGCTGCTGTTGACCGGGCGAGGACGGCTGGCCCTGCTGTGGGGTGCCGCTTGCGCTCATGCAGCGCTGCATTCCCTCCGCCATGCGCTGGACCTCCGCGACCTGTCCGGGGTTCTTCGCGGTGAGCCGCAGGATGGCCCCTGTCTGCGTCTGCTCCACCTTCACGTCGGCCATTCCGTGCATGGGGCAGCTCATTCCCGCTCCGCCCATGCCATGGCCCATCATGCCGCTCCCCATCATCCCGCAGGGACACCCGGATTGCTGCTGCGCGGGCGCGTTCGTCTGGCGCTCCGGGCTCGGTGTCTGATGGGTATCTTGGGCTCCGGCGAGCGGTCCGAAGAGCAGTCCCGTGGTGATGAGCAGGCCGTATCCAAGCTTCCTCATGGCATTTCCTCCCAGGTTTGAACTTCCCAAGGGAAAGCTGCTGCCGGAGCTGGAGGATGGCCTGTCCGAGCCAGACTGGGACAGCGGTGGAGGCGGTGGCTCGCCGCCTGCCTCCCTGACGTCGGAGGCGTTGTTGTCCATGACGAGCCGCTCGGACGCGACACTTCGATGCAGAGCCGTGAGGTTGTGAACCTCATGGACCGCGGGACATCGACATGGGTCCTCATCCTGGCTGCCATCACGGCATGACCACGAGGTCCCCATGAGCATCCGCACGACTGAGACCGCGCGCGCACCGGTCCGCGAGGAGGACGTCCCCGGAACCTCGGAGCGCGGAGGCCCCACTGGACGCCCTCCCGAGGCTGGAGGAACGGGAACCCTGACCCGGCGAAACATGCTGGCGACAGCGGGCGCTACGCTCACGGGTGGCGCGCTGCTGCTGAGCGGCTCCGCGGCGCGCGCCCAGCCGGAGGTCCCGGCGGCTCGCGGGCCCCGCGAGGGCTCCGCCGCGAGCACCGGCCCGCGACAAGCGCGGCAGGACTGGCTGCGCCCCGGGATGCCCGGCCGGGACTACCCGCCCGTGGTGGTGCCCAATGGCTCCAAGCTGCCGTGGAAGGTGGTGGACGGCGTGAAGGTCTTCCACCTGGTGGCCGAGGAGGTGGAGCACGAGTTCGCGCCCGGTCTGAAGGCCTTCTGCTGGGGTTACAACGGCCGGGTCCATGGTCCGACCATCGAGGCGGTGGAGGGCGACCGGGTGCGCATCTACGTCACCAACCGGCTGCCCGCGCCCACCACCGTGCACTGGCACGGCATCCTGCTGCCCAACGGCATGGACGGCGTGGGCGGCCTCAACCAGAAGTCCATCGCCCCCGGTGAGACGTTCCAGTACGAGTTCACCCTGCGCCAGTCAGGGACGAACATGTACCACTCGCACCACGACGAGATGACGCAGATCGCCCTCGGCCTGACGGGCATGTTCATCATCCACCCGCGCCGGCCCAGGGGGCCTCGCATCGACCGGGACTTCGTCATCCTGCTGCATGAATGGCGCATCGACGTCGGCACCCGTCGGCCCCATCCGAACGAGATGACGGACTTCAACGTGCTCACCATGAACGCGAAGGCGTTCCCCGGCACCGAGCCGCTCGTCGTACGCCAGGGGGAGCGGGTGCGCATCCGGCTCGGCAACCTGAGCCCGCAGAACCATCACCCCATCCACCTGCATGGCTTTCACTTCCGCATCACCGAGACTGACGGCGGACGTGTTCCCGAGTCCGCGCAGCAGCCGGAGACGACGGTGATCGTCCCCGTGGGCAGCGCACGCGCCATCGAGTTCGTGGCGGACGCGCCCGGCGACTGGGCCCTGCATTGCCATATGACCCACCACCTGATGAACCAGATGGGTCATGCCTTCCCCAACATGATTGGCGTGAAGCCAGGTGGGCTGGACGCGAAGGTGCGCGCGCTGCTGCCCGGCTACATGACGATGGGCCAGACGGGCATGGCGCAGATGGGCGAGATGGGGATGCCTGTCCCGCCCAACTCCATCCCCATGCTGGGGCTCCAGGGCAAGCACGACTCCATCACCATGGGCGGCATGTTCACCGTGCTCAAGGTCCGCGAGCGCCTGGACGGCTACAAGGACCCGGGCTGGTACGACAACCCACCCGGCACGCTGGCCGAGGCGGCGATCACGGATGCGCTGCGCCGGGACGGCATCGACGTGGATGCCCCGGCTCCCGTTGAGCCCGGCTCACCGGCTTGACCTTTCGGCCGCTCGAGGATTGCTGGACCGGCACTTCGAGGATGATCCGCGCCTGTCCCATCCACCCGCGCGCGGAAGAAAGAGCGGCTATTCCCCCATCTGGTGGTGCTCCTGGTGCTCGTGCTCCCCGGACTCCTCCTTGCCAGTCTGCGCCTCGTACCGCTCATGCGCCGCGTTGCAGGCCTTGGACAGCCCGGCCTGCGCCCCCATCCCCTCGCGCTTCTCGATGCACTGGAAGATGGCCTCGTTGCTCTGGGCCTTGGGGCAGAACCGCACAACCTCCTTCTCGCAGTCCTTCCACGCCTGAGGCACCGCGGCATGGGCGGCCAGCCCCAGGAAGACCGGCGCGCTTGCCGCCAACACCGCGACCATCCGCTGCATTCGTACACTCATGAGTCACCTCGCTTGGTTGACTTGGAGGGGCGCAAGGCATCCCCCAAATCTTGGGAGCGCTGCGTCCCAATGACTGAACACAGGGGTTTGATTCAGTCATTTCATTGTTAAATATGGGTTGATACGGCTGTATCAATAGGCTCACGGAGGCGAGGCGGATGACCGAAAGCTCTCCAGCACGCTGGCTTCTGTTGCTGCACCAGTTGCCCACGCAGCCCGCCTACCTGCGGGTGAAGGTGTGGCGGCACCTGCAGCGCATTGGCGCCATCTCACTCAAGAATTCGGCCTGGGTGCTTCCGGCGAACGAGGACACGCGCGAGGACCTGCAGTGGGTGGCGCAAGAGGTCGCGCGCGAGGGGGGCGAGGCGAGCATGCTGGAGGCCCGCCTGTTGGAGGGCCTCGACGATGAAGCCGTGGCGGCCCTCTTCATCGCGGCCCGTGACGCGGACTACCACGCGCTCGCCGAGGAGGCCCGGGAGCTCGAACGGGAGACACGGCGCACCTTGCGCAAGCAGGGACCGCAGGCGCTCTCGGCCGGACTGGCGCGGCTGCGGCGGCGGCTCGACGAAGTCGCGCTGATTGACTTCTTCAATGCCCCGGGCCGAGAGACGTTGGAGGGGCTGCTGGGGGCGCTCGACGAGATGCTCGCCAGCGCCTTGCGCAAGGAGGCTGCTCCTGCGCCCGCCCCCGCGGACGTGACAGCGCGCCCGCGCGGGGCCACCTGGGTGACGCGCAAGGGCGTCCATGTGGACCGCATGGCCTCCGCGTGGCTCATCCGCAGATTCATCGACCCGGAGGCGCGCTTTCGCTTCGTCCCGGGCAGGTCGCACGCGCCCAGCCCCGGCGAGCTGCGCTTCGACATGTTCGAGGGCGAGTACTCGCACGAGGGGGAGTTGTGCACCTTCGAAGTGCTCGTGCAGCGCTTCGGCCTCCGTGACGGCGCGCTCGTTGCCCTGCGCGAGATGGTGCACGACATCGACCTGAAGGACGCGAAGTTCGGCAGGCCCGAGACAGCGGGCCTCGAGCGGCTGGTCGCCGGCATTGCCCTCAACAACCCCACGGACGAGGAGCGACTCGCACGCGCCTCGGCCGTCCTGGACGACCTGTACGCCGTCTTCACCAAGAAGCCCACGCGTTGACACGCGCGCCAGGGCATCACACCCGAAGAAGGAGGACTCGCGATGATGCAGGGAAGCGGATTCTGGAGGCGCCTGGCGCTGGCCCTGGCGTTGCTCGTCACCGGCGCGGTTCATGCCCAGCAGCCCCAGGGCGGTCAGCCCGGGGACGTGGGACTCGACACGTCGGACATCGAGCGGAGAACCGGCGTCAAGGGCGAGTCGAGCGCGGACGAGGGCGTATTCAAGGTGAGTCTGCCCCGCTCGGACATCCAGGCGAGCGCCGCAGGAGTGAAGCTCACGCCGCCGTTGGGCCTCACCGCCTGGACCGCCTTCAAGCGCACCGGGGACGCCACCATGGTGATGGGCGACATCGTGCTGCTGGAGGACCAGGTGAGCCCGGTGATGGACGCGGCGCTGCGGAACGGGCTGGAAGTGACGGCCCTGCACAACCACTTCTTCTGGGATCAGCCGAAGGTGATGTTCATGCACATCGGCGGCATGGGCGAGACGGCCGGGCTCGCCGACGCGGTGGGCAAGGTCTTCGCCCGCCTGCGTGAGACGGCGGGCGGAAAGGGCCGCGTGCCTCGCGCGTCGGTTGACCCGGCCCGCTCGAAGCTGGATGCCGCGCGGCTCGACGCGCTGCTGGGCCAGAAGGGCACCTCCAAGGATGGCGTCTACAAAATCACGGTGGGCCGCACCGTGCGCATGCACGGGTATGAGATGGGCAAGGCGATGGGTGTCAACACCTGGGCGGCGTTCGCCGGGACCCCACGGCAGGCCGTCGTGGACGGGGACTTCGCCATGCTGGAGAGCGAGCTGCAGCCGGTGCTCAAGGCCCTGCGGGCGGCGAACATCGACATCGTCGCCATCCACAACCACATGACGGGTGAAGAGCCGCGGATGATGTTCCTGCACTACTGGGGCGTGGGGCCGGCCGAAGACCTCGCGCGCGGGGTGCGCTCGGCCCTGGACCTCACCCCGGCGTCTGCCGGGACAGGAGCCCACTGAGGAATGGCCGCTCCCATCCTTGCTCCGAACGCCACGACTCCGGTGCTCAGCCAGGATGGAAGCGCACGGGGAAGGGTGGATCGCCAGCGTTCGTGCCCCTTCTCACGCGGGTCCCGGTCAGTGCTTGTGTCGGTGGTGCAGGTCCGAGACGTGCGGATGGTCGTGCGTCAGTGCCTCGTGATGGTGGGGATGGCTGTGCGGCTCGGTGAGGTCGGTGCCGGGAGGATGCGCATGTGGGTGGTGCGCATCGTGGACATGAAGGTGCTCGTGCTCCAGGGCCGCGTGCGTGTGCAGGTGGCCGTGCCGTTCACGCAGCAGCAGGACGACGCCCGCCGCCATCAGCACGCCCGCCAGCAAGTCGAGGGGCCTGAGCCGCTCGCCGAGCAGCGGCACCGCCACCAGCGCCCCCACGAAGGGCGCCGTGGCGAAGTACGCGGCCTCGCGTGCCGCGCCCATCAGGCGCAGGGCATAGGCATCCAGAACGATGGACAGCCCGTAGCTGGCGAAGCCGAGCACCAGGGCCGCACCCAGCACATGGGCGGCAGGGAAGGGCTGTCCGGTGAGCCAGGCCAGCACGAGCGTGCACGTGCCGGAGCCGAGCGCCTTGGTTCGCACGAGCGCGATGGGGTCCTTGAGGGACAGCCGCTGCGTGAGGTTGTTGTCCACGGCCCACGCCAGGCACGCGCCGGCCAGGGCCAGCACGCCGAGCACGTCGCCGTGCAGCCCGCCCTCCTGGAAGCCCAGCACCCCGGCGCCTGCCATGACGAAGGCCGCGGCGAGGGCCCCTGCACGGCCCAGGTGCTCACCGAAGACGAGCAGCGCCAGGAGGATGGTGAAGGGGCCTTCCAGGTTCAGCAGCAGCGAGGCCGCGACGCCTGACAGCCGTTGCAGCCCCACCAGCATGAGCACCGGGCCCAGCACCCCGCCGCAGAGGATGACCCCGAGCAGCAGGGGGACGTCCTTGCGCCCGAGACGCGCCTCGCGTCGCGGAGCGCTCGACGGGCGCAACCGCCGGAGGGCTTCAAGGCAGGTCAGCCCCAGCCCGCCGCCCAGGTAGAGGATCGAGGCCAGCACCAGGGGCGTGCTGGAGGGCAGCAGCAGCTTCGCCATGGGCGCGCTGACCCCGAAGAGCGCCGCGGCGGACAGCCCCAGCACCGCGCCCTTCACACGTGGAGACACGGACACCGATCCTCCTCCTCTTGAGCTCGGACAGGGCCCGGAGCGCCGACTGTTACTATTGACGGTAGTAGCTGCGCGGGACTAGATCCGCCTTCGTGAAGAAGCGCACCTGGGAGCCGCTCGGCACATTGGAAGCGGCCGTGATGAAGGTCGTCTGGAAGCAATCTCCCGTCACGGCCCGGGAAGTGTGCGACCGGATGACCGGCCGCGCGGAGCGGGCCTACACCACCATCATGACGACGATGGACCGGCTGCACCGCAAGGGCCTGCTGGAGCGCGAAAAGGACGGCCTGGCCTGGCGCTATACCCCGGCCCTCTCCCAGCCCGAGTTCGAAAAGGCGCTGGCGGACGGACTCGCTGCCGACATCCTCCAGTCGCATGGCGAGACGGCGCTGGCCGCGTTCGTGGATGCGGCGGCCGAGGTGGATGAGTCGCTGCTGGACAGGCTGGCGCAGCTCATCTCCGAGCGGCGGCGGGGGCGCGGATGATCGCGCTCCTGGCGTTCCTCCTGGAGTGCGCGGCCGTGGCCGCGACTGTCGGCGTGCTGGCTTCGCTGCTGGTGAGGGGCGCCTTCATGCTGCCCTGGCCCGCGTCGCGGTTGCGCCCGGCATTCCGGGCGGATGGGGCCTTCGTCCTGGGCACGCTTCCCGCCGTGGTGGCGCTGGCGGTGGTGGCCGCCGCCGCCGCGCCGTCTCTCTCCGCGGTGCTGGGCTGGAGTCATGACCACTGTGGCAGCCATGGCCACCACCTCCACCTGTGCATCCTGCACTCGTCGGGGTTGAGGCCGGTGCTCGCGGTGGTGGGGGCGGTGGCGCTCGCGACGTTCATCTTCCGCGCGGGCGCGCTGGTGTGGCGGGTGATGAGGACGCGGGCCCGGCTGGCCGCGCTGGAGGCGCTGGGCTCCACGCGTCCGGGCACGTTCCCCGTGGTGGCCGTTCCGGGAGCGCCCCGGCTGTGCCATGCCGCCGGGGTGCGCCACCGGCGCATCCTCCTGTCCGCCAGCGTGGAAGAGGTCCTGGCCTCATCGGAGCTGAGCGGAGCGCTGGCCCATGAAGAGGCCCACCTGCGGCGCAGGGACCCGCTGGCGGCGCTGCTGCTCTCCCTCGCGGGCCTCTTCGTTCCACCGCCCCTGGCGCGTGTCTTCCTCTCCGCCTACCAGACGGCGGCCGAGGAGGCGTGCGACGTGGAAGCCGTGCTCGCGGTCGGTGATGGAACCGTGGTGGCCGAGGCGCTGGTCAAGATGGCGGCGCTTCAGCGACGTGCGTCCACCGTGGCCGGAGTTCCCGCCTTCGGCAAGCTGGCACTGGAGCAGCGGGTGCGGCAGCTCCTGGAAGGCGAGGCACGGCCGGCGGCTCCTTCCCGGGCACTGCTGTCCGCGGCGTGTGCCGGCGCAGGGGTGCTCACCCTCGCGCTCGTCCACGCGGCATTCCTCCACCACGCGGTGGAAACGGCGCTCCACTTCTTCTCCTGAACGACGGCCATGCCCACGCGCACGCTCCGCATTCCTTCGGCCATATCTACTATCGCCGGTAGTATCTTGGGGCTGCTCTTCGCCGGGAGCGCCACGGCCCAGGCGCCGCTGACCGAAGCCCTGTACGTGCAGCAGGTGGAGGCCAAGAGCCTGGAGGGGCGGGTCGCGGATGCGGAAGCCGCAGCGGGGCGGGCTTCAGC